>JACPSE010000019.1 GCA_016193465.1 Deltaproteobacteria bacterium | reverse complement strand
GGTGGTAATGATTCCGGCAAGTCCAACATCTTGCAGGCTATTGGTTATCTTGCGACGCCGCCAGTCAAGGAACTGACCTGCCAGTTTTCACCCCAGTATAGACAAGGAGAAGCCTTCACCATAGACAGCACGTTTTCCGAAATCACTGATTCAGAACGTCTACAAGCACCGCACTACAACGAATTACCAGATGGAAAGGACTTTGATAGTTTACGTTTGCAGCTGAAACTCGGGGGTAGCTACGAAGTGTACTACGGCAGCCAAAAGATTTCTGGCAGTCTGATCCCTGATTGGTCGAGTTGGTTGCCAAGCGTCCAAAACATACATTGCGGTCAAGTTAGTCTCCTCGAAGATAGTGTTTCCTTAAGTGATTTCCAGAGAAACCCCTCAAAGCACCCTACATTCCGCAATCTCCTCAAACTGGGTGGTGTTAGCGAGACTTACAGTTTCATAGGACTCAACCGGATTGATCTCTTGCGTATGCTGGATATGGTGAATCGTAACATTTCAGGCCTGCGTGGCGTATGAGGGTCTGACTTCTATGTCTCGACTATCTTGTTTTCCGGAACCCGACCGACTTACGGGCGAAGAAATCGCCGTCATCGAAGAGAGCCTTCAAGAACGCCAGGCCAAGCGGGAGGTTCCTAACGATTCGCGCCTGAGCCGGAAACGCGAGACGGCACGATGAAGCTTCCAGATGTCGAGAAAGCCGAAATTCATGAAGCTAAGATCGTTAGATACTTGCTTTCCACCAGCCACCGTGCCGGAAAGAGCAAAGCCTCCTTCTTTATGGAATTCGGGTTTCACCCTGACCGGTGGCAGGAACTTGCTGGAGCTTTGAGGCAACATGCCGTGGACAACGAGGTTGCCGTGGAGGAGCACACAACTTTTGGGCCCCGGTACGTTATTGAGGGGCTCTTGAAGGCGCCGGACGGAACATGGTTAAATATTCGAAGCGCGTGGTTTATCAACGAGGAAGGTGGTATACCAAGGTTCATCACCGCCCACCCTCTGAGAAGGAGGCGCTCATGATTGAGGAACTCGAAGATGTGATTCTTACCTGTGACTTGCCCGAACACGGACTGGCAAGGGGAGACATCGGCACCGTTGTGCTCCTTCATCAAGAAGGCAAAGGGTACGAGGTCGAGTTCACGGCCCTAGACGGAGAAACCATCGCCATCGTGACCCTGGCGGCAGACCAGGTTCGGCCCAGTAAGCCTCGGGAAATCGCTCATGTGCGCAATTTGCCTGCGAATCCATAGGACCTTCCTATATGGCCCTAGCTGAAATACAAGACTATTTGAAGCTTGTGCCTATGGTCAAAAAGGCTCCCCAGGGCTATATGTGGGTCTCTTATGACGACGAGGCCGACACGCTTTACATCAATTTCAAAAAGCCCAGCCACGCGACTGACAGTGAGCTGACCGACGAGGACGTAATAATCCGCTACGAAGGTGACGAAGTGGTCGGGCTGACCGTCCTCCATGCCAGCAAGCGCTGAAACGATCCGCAAGCCTGGCTCATGGATCAAACCCGCTTGGACCGGAGCGACGCTGCCTACCCCACTGCTCTAAATCATTATTTCGGCAAGGATGCGCCGCTTTCTGTCGCTGTGTTGGGGAACCTTGAGATCCTGACGCACAACAAGCTCGCCCTTTTCTGCTCCGTTAAGTGTCCGGCAAAGCTGATCTTGCAAACCCATGATCTTGCCCACGCATTGGTGCAGGCTGGAGTGACCGTTATTGGAGGGTTTCATTCGCCGGTCGAAAAGGAATCTCTTAGAATTCTGCTCCGCGGCAGCCAACCAGTAATCATATGCCCCGCCCGAGGCCTCACAAGGCTGCGGATTCCAAAAGAATGGAAGAAACCCTTAGATGAAGGCCGCCTGCTTTTCCTTTCCCCCTTTCCCGACAACCGGCACCGCTCTGACATCCAAATGTCCCTTTACCGGAACCGCTTTGTCGCGGCTTTGGCTGACTGGATCTTGATCCCTTATGCTGGACCTTCTAGTAAGACCGAGCAGTTCTGCCGTGAGATTCTGGCCTGGCAAAAGCCTGTTTACACCTTTAGCTATACCTCAAATGAAAACTTGATCACCTTAGGCGCAAGGCCACTAACGCCAGGCGAGGACGTTGAAATTACCCTGCGCTCTCTCGAACGAAGCTAAGATTCAATTCTCCTACAACCCAATCCTAACCTGGAATCATTCCCGTTAAGGGTTTTTTCACCTTTCATCTATACTTCGCATGTCCGTGTCCTGGTGTAGAGATACCCCGGGGATCCCCGGAGAGGCCGACTAAACACCTTGAAAGGAATGGGCCTTATAGGGTAGGTTTAGCCGATCAGTTGAAAATAATTGTAGAGATGGAACGGAGGTAAGTATGCAACCAAGTAAGGGTCGGTTTCATGACTATTCACATGCGGTGGAATATGATCGCAAGGCCGCGCGGTCGGACATCCGGGCACAGTTAGTTCCTCGGCTGATCGAGGCCCTGGATCTCCAGGGGCAGGGGCGTCTCCTCGATCTCGCCACGGGCACGGGACGCTTTGCCCGTCCAGTGGCCGAGCACCTCAAAGGCGGGAAAATCGTCGGGCTTGACGAGGCATTAGCTATGCTCCGGGTGGCCCAGGAGCAAAAAGAGAAGGAGCCTATTCCCGGCTTTGTCTGTACCGCCGGAAGCGCCGAAGCCTTCCCTTTTCGGGCCGGCTCTTTTGACCGGGTCTTCACCGTTTTTGCGCTGCACCACTTCGTCAATCCACCTCAGATGATGCGCGAGGCGCACTGCGTCCTTAAAGC
>JACPSE010000027.1 GCA_016193465.1 Deltaproteobacteria bacterium | reverse complement strand
CGAAAACGCCCTTGCGCTTCGCTAACCCTTCACCCCCATCAGGTTGGGTAGAGGACTTTCACCTCCAAACTGTCGAACATGCTTGGCACACAACAAAAAAGCCCCGACCGCTACGGTCGGGGCTTTAAGTCCAAGCCAAAAACCCCTACCGCATCAGCCACTGGTAGGGGTTATCAATCCCGGTTATATACTGGGATGGTTAGAAGGTGAACCCCATCACCTGTTTAGAAGGATACTGGCCAGGCAGCCTCTTGTCAATCTGGCTAGGGTTAGATTTTCAGATGGCTTGACAGGCCGTCAAGCAGCTTATCCGTAGCTGTCTGTCCGCCTGACCATCACAGCTAGAACAGAAAGAGTCCTGCTACTGGGTTAGCTTGAGGATGATATCGTCAGAATCCGCTTTATTTTGACAACATCGATTGGGCCCGAAAGAGCCAATGACCGCATATTTTGTCCCTCCTATGGCGTAGTCTCCGTCAAAAAAGTAATCCGAGCCCCAAGGATCTTTGGGGATAGAATTGAGGTAGGGCCCCTTCCAGTTGGAAAATTTCTTACCGGCCTGTACTAGCCCCGCATCATCTGAATTGAGGTCCCAGACCTCCCTAGAGGATACTTTGCCAACGTCACTGGGTCCAGGCCACTTCTCCGTATCGTTGGCAAGCTGCTCTACAGTGAGCCGGATGGTATGAAGATCCGACTTGGCGCCCGCGGTTTTGGCCTTGTCTCTGAACACATTGTACACCGGGATAGCGACAGCGATCAGAATACCGATGATAGCTAAATTAACAAGCAGCTCCAGTAAGGTGAAGCCGCCGCTTGATTTAAGTTCCACAGCCGCCGGTTTCCGTGCTAAGCATTTAAGGGATACCCTGATCATCTCCGCGTGTTACAACTTTAATCTCAGGACACAACCGGAGCCGAAAACAACAAGAATCTTGGAGCCTCTGGTGACTTGTGCGACGATCTTAAAGAAGAGATGAAACCAAGATCGCTAATATTCTTCCCGTCATGTCGCACTCCTTCCTTATAAGATAAGAGCGATGTCTCGTGTTGCCGATAGGGCCGCTTCAGCGAAGGTCAAGCGGCTGCCTGGCTGCGGCGGGATGGACAAACCTCGACTGGAAATCTGACATAAAAGGTAGAGCCCTCGCCAGGCTTGCTCTCTACCCGGACCTTTCCTCCGAGCAACTCTGTGAACTTTTTAACGATATAAAGCCCTAGCCCCACGCCACCATAGGTCCTGGTCTCCGAGCTGTCTACCTGGCGAAACATTTCAAAGATGACTCCCTGCGATTCTTTGGGAATACCAGTCCCCGTATCTGCAACCTTAAACTCCACTGACTTTGCCAGGGGATAATACCAGGCAGAGATGGTCACGCTGCCATTTTCAGTAAATTTTATTGCGTTATTGATAAGGTTCTGGAGAACATGTTTCAGTTTTCCACGGTCTGTCTTCACTGCCGGCAATTCGGCAGGATAGTTCCACTCCAGAGTAATCGGTTTACCCAGAGGGAAATCGTAGGACGCGCGCAGATCGTCGAGAAAGGCGCCCAGTTCAAATTCTTGAGTCTCGATACGGACCTTCTCAGCCTCCAACCTGGTCGCCTCCAGTATACTCCCGATCATGGTTAACTGATCATTCGCGCGGTTAATAACTTTTCCCAGCGCCGTTTTCTGTTCGTCATTGATCTCTCCAAACATCCCGTCCTTGACCATGCCTGTGTAGCCCATTACAACGTTAAGGGGCGTCCTTAGCTCGTGCGACATGACGCTCAAAAATTCATCCTTCACACGGTTGGACCTTGCCAGTTCCCCTGCCAGCTCTTTCATTTCGTCGTAAAGCTGGGAATTTTGAATCGCGATCGCCGCCTGGCCGGCAACGGTCATGAGGAATTCGATCTCCTCACCGGGAAAGCAGTGTTTTTCTCCTGTGTATAAACCAAGCACCCCCACAATCTCTCCCTTCGCAACAAGAGGCACCCCCAGGTAGGAGACCAGGCCGTATTTACGGAAAAATCCCACATCCTCAGTTCGTGGGTCTAGCTGAACATTGCCGATAACCAGGGGGGCCTTCGTTTCCAATACCCGGTTAGGCACGCCACGACCGCTTTTCCACTGCTCCTCCTTCCACTCCTTTTCATCAAGATTGCGGCAGGCCACGGGCTGCAAATCGCCAGTTTCTGGATTGACCAGACGAACCGTAGCAGCGGCATAGTGGAAAAGAGTGTCAATCTTTTCGAGCAACAGACGCAAAACTGTGTGGAGGTCGAGAGTTGAGGCAACCGCCATCTCAATTTCGCGCAGCGCCCGGAGACGCTGTAAATTGCGCTGAAGCGCTTCCTCGGAACGCTTGCGTTCCGTGATGTCCCGAGAAATCCCCATGACCCCGATTTGCTCGCCCTTCGCGTCCCTGAGAACAGCGGCAGAAAGAAAACTCGGAAAAACTTCGCCGTTCTTGCGCTTGTTGAGAACCTCCTGAGCGCCTTGACTTTTTTCTACTGTCATCTGGTGGATTTTTTGCCCATCTTTCACGTCGGCGTAGAGCATGTTGACGTGTCTTCCAAACACCTCCTCTGGACAATAGCCGAAAGCCTGCTGAGCGGCTTTATTGAACTCGATAATCTTTCGATCCCTATCCACCGCAACAATCATATCTAGAGAGCTATCAATGATACTTCTAGCATAGTCCTGCGACGCCTTGAGCGCCTCCTCTGCCTGCTCGCGTTCAGAAATCTGCCGTTGCAACTCCTCGTTGGTCGATTCCGCTTCGTGCGCCCTTACCCAGGCTATTTGAGCAAAGTGAATGGCTACCGCCAGAAGCAAGGCCATAACGAGCCCTACAACCAACGGCGTTTGAAACAGAGCGACCTCTTCGGCCAGCAGATCCGGCCTGGACTGATCCATTCCAAAGTAAAAGACAAAGAGGCCCACCCCTGCCGCTACACCGGAAATGACGCCGAGACGCGGGCAACGAAATGCGATCGCCAGCAGTCCAGTCCCGCATAGAATGAATCCCAGGGCCGCGTTGTATTGCATCGGGGCAAACGCCGGAAGCAACTGGAGCAACCTGATACTTTGAGTATACGATCCGGCTAGGACCACCAAACCCATCGCCCCCGAGATCGCCCCGACAATCAACAGCGCAAGATTAACCCAACTACTCTTCTTTTCTCTTATCATCTTCTATCCTTTCCTCTTTCATCCTTTCCCTCAAAAACCTAACGCAATAGTTATGCCAGTACAAAAAATTTGAACTGCAAGAAAACTCCTTATAATTTCAGACAGTTACATCGTACATGAATTGGCACTCATGTAGTGAGATATCAAAACTTGTCACTTTCATATTTTTCAGGTTGAATTAAATTAAAAAATCTTGTAGCGATGATCGTAATCGAATCTGATCGGTGAATGGCGGGGTGACAGAGGCCGTGAAAATTATCCAGATTCCCCTTTTGCGCGACAACTATGCCTATTTGGTTGTGTGCGAGAAGACAAACGAGGCTGCGATAGTGGATCCGTCGGAGGCAGAACCGGTTCTGAGGCAGGTAGAAAAGGAAAAGGTCGCCCTCAAAGCCATCTTAAACACCCATCATCACCACGACCACACTGGCGGCAATCCAGGCCTGCTGGGACGCCGCTCTCTTGAAGTTTACGGCCACATGGCCGATAAGGGACGCATTCCGGGTTTAACCCATCCCCTCAGGGACGGGGACGAGGTCCGTGTGGGCCAACTGAGAGCTAGAGTGCTTTTCATTCCCGGCCATACGAAAGGCCACATCGCCTACCTGTTCGAAAATAAACTCTTTTGCGGTGATACCCTTTTCGTGGCAGGATGCGGGCACCTCTTTGAGGGCACCGCCGAGCAGATGCACGAGTCGCTGAGCAAGCTGCAACAACTCCCCGCCGATACCTTGGTCTACTGCGGTCACGAGTATACGGAGAAAAACCTTCAATTTGCTCTGACCCTTGAGCCCAATAACAAGAAACTGTCCGGGAAGTTGGAAAAAGTGCGCCCGCTTAGATCCCGCGGCATCTCTACGGTCCCATCGACCATGGCAGAGGAAAAAGAGACCAACCCCTTCCTGCGCTGGGAAAGCAAAGAGATCCGGGCGAATCTCAAGAGCCGCTTCCCTGATATCGGCTCGGATCCGGTCTCTGTCTTTGCTAAAGTACGCGAGCTAAAAGACCAATTTTAACGAAGGGAGGAAAGTCATCATGGGCCTCAATCTAGGCGAGAGAACTTATCTCGGTTATGTAGTCCCCTTGCGTCTCTGGATAGGCGGCTATCTGCTCTATCAGGGAATCAGGAAATACCTTCGTGATTTTCCCCACGGCGACTGGATTACGCGGCAGATCGGTGATCTAGAAAAAGTCGAGCTTTATTCCTGGTACAAGGCATTCCTCACTGATGTCGTGATTCCCAACCGGGAACTGTTCGGTTATCTCGTGACGTTGGGTGAGATCCTGGTCGGCCTCTGCCTGGTCCTCGGACTGTTGACTCGCTTTAGTTCGATCGTCGGCCTCTTCATGCTGCTCAATTACTATTTCGGGATCGGCATGGCAAGAGGCGGATCTTCCCTGGCGCAGCAACAGACTTTCATCGTTGCGCTGGTCGTCATCCTTCTCTCAAATCCTGGTAGGACATTGGGCCTCGATGGTCTGTTATTCAAGAAAAAATAGCCGCCGAGCAGGTTAAGGACAAACCATGAGCACGCCCGGATGGGCTACGGAAGAGGGAACGGCCAGTTATTGCCAGCGCTTCCATGACAGGGTCCCTTCCGATCACTTTCGATTGCATCAGGGACTATGGCTCTCATCCATTGGCATCGGAACCTACCTTGGTGACCACGATGCCGCCACGGATCTTCTCTACCAACGGGCAGTGGTCCGAACGGTTGAGTTAGGCAGCAATGTCATCGACAGTGCTATCAACTACCGCTTTCAGAGAAGCGAGCGCTCCATCGGCGCAGCTTTAAAGGAGTTGTCAACTAAGGGAATCGGACGAAATCAGATCGTCCTGGCGACCAAAGGAGGCTTTATCCCCTTTGATGCCTCCCCGCCGAGAGATGTCAGGAGTTACTTCACCGAAACCTTCGTCAAACCGGGGATCGCCAGCTTTTCAGACGTAGTCGCGGGCTCCCACTGCATGACTCCCAGTTACCTGATGAACCAGCTTGAATGCAGCCTCGAAAATCTCGACGCCGAATGCATCGATATTTATTACCTCCACAATCCTGAAACTCAGCTCGCGAAGGTATCCCGCGGTGAGTTCAACGAGCGCCTCCTCAAAGCCTTCGAAGCCCTGGAAGGCGCGGTCTCAGCGGGAAAGATCCGCATGTACGGGACGGCAACGTGGAACGGCTACCGCAACGATCCTGGCGCCAGGGATTACCTATCCCTCGCCGAAGTGGTTGAGATCGCCAAGAAGGCGGGCGGCGAAGGGCATCACTTCAAAGTCATTCAACTACCGTTTAATCTGGCGATGGCGGAGGCGCTGACGAAGAAAACCCAAGAGGTAGAGGGCGCGAAGCTGTCCGCGTTGGAAGCGGCGCAGACGTTGGGCATCACCGTGATGTGCAGCGCTTCCATTCTCCAAGGGCAGCTCTCGAGCCATCTTCCGCCCATTGTCATCGAGGTTTTCCACGACCTGGAAACGGATGGCCAGCGCTCGCTCCAGTTTGTCCGCTCTACCCCCGGCGTGGCCGTGGCCCTGGTGGGCATGAAGCAGCTTGCGCACGTCGAGGAAAACCTCAAGCTCGCCGCGATCCCGCCGGCGCGACCGGAGCAGTACGCGAAGCTTTTCAGCGAGTCTTAAACCTCTTGCCGCCGGAGGCGTCTCTCAAGATCGATACAATAGCTCCCTCAGGGAACGCGCTCTCGGCTGCGGCCGATGGACGGTCCTCGCGGGGCTCGGAATCTCAGATTGCAGATCTCATATCTCAGATTTGAGATTTGCCATTTGAAATCCCGAAGGGCGTGTCCGCAGCCTCATTCGCGCTCCCCTCGGTTGCTTACCGAGCGAGGGGGCCCGCCGAGCAAGCCGAAGGCATCGAGAGTGAACGGTTCAAATTAAGCAGAGGCCCATTGCCTTCGGCGCGAGAGGCGGGTCCCCGAGCGACCCTTCCAACCTCAACCTGAGGCTGATCCGCTTCCGTCAGCCCTGACGCGTCACGACCGCTGCTTGCCCCGCTCGACCGGCAGGTTTTGGTCGTTCCAGTCCAGCATCCCACCCTTGAGATTTGAAACCTGCTCGAAACCGAGACCGGTAAGGATAGCTGCCGCCGTGGTGCTCCGTACCCCGGCCCGGCAGATGGCGATGATGTGTCTCTCCTTGCATTTCTCTAGCTCCGCGGTCCGCGCGGGAAGTTCTTTAAGGGGGATGAGCAGGCATCCAGCTATATGTCCGAGCTCGCCCGCGTATTCCTCCGGTTCGCGCACATCGAGAAGCAGGGGGGATGGCGAAGCACTAAGGAGGGCTTGCACCTCCTTCGGAGTAAGCTGGCGGACCTGGTTTAACTGGGCCAGGCTTGGGAAAGGAATTCGGTCGTCGTCCAAGGCAGATTCGTTAGGTTGAAGGACTTCTTGGATTTTATCCGGCAAAGGGAGACCGAGATGGTTCATCAATTCGATGTATTCTTCGCGTGTGCGTCCTGACACACGCGGATTGAGACGTTTCTCCTCGCCGATGGTGGAGTGGGTGTTGCCTCGATAATCATGGGCAGGAAAGACCAGGGTCTCATCCGGCAAGCGAAAAAGCTTCTGCGTGATCGAGTCAAACTCTTCCCCGGGGTCCCCACCGGCGAAATCCGACCGTCCGGTGCCCCGGATGAGAAGGGTATCGCCTGTGAATACGCGGTCTCCGGTGTAGAGACTCATGCTGTCGGGCGTATGACCTGGCGTATAGAGTACTTGCAGCTCCACATCTCCGATGGCATACCGCAGCCCGTCCTCAACGTGAATGTCTATGTGGGGAGCAGGCGCCCGGCGGTGCATGATCACTTTGGCGCCTGTCAGCCCACTGAGTTCGAAGCTGGCGGTGCGGTGGTCAGCGTGGGTATGGGTGTCGATGACGGCGTCGAGCGTACAGCCATAGTAGCCAAGCATTGCAAGATAACGATCGACCTTTTCCTTGATAGGATCAATCAAGGCAGCCTTGCGGGTGTTCTCACAGGCGATGAGGTAAGTTTTACACTTGCCGCAGTTGAGTTCACGGAATAGCATCTGACACGCTTTACGTTTACCGCCAAGCCTTACTTCCTGGCGACGCGCACCCCCACTACTTCTCCCGTCGCGCAGAGTTGCCCGTCCGCGCTCAGCGTGCATCGGACCGAGGCCTTGCGCCCTTCCAATTTGACGATCTTGGCACGGAGCTGGAGGGATTTATCTATGGGAGTCGGTCGAAGATAGGAAACATTTAAATTGGCGGTGACGTAGGAGATTTTAGGAGAGCTGTCGATCGGGCGCCCCTCGGCTCGGTACGCATGAGCGATAGCGAGGTTTAGGCTGTGGCAGTCGATAAGAGTCGCAATGATTCCGCCGTTGACGATATCCCCGGAGCCGCCGCAGTGATGCGGCTGGGGCTGCCAGGTGCATAAACCCTCATCGCCATCCCAGTAGCTTTTTATCCGCAGCCCTTTTTCGTTGTCAGTTCCACAGCCGTGACAATGCTTGACAGAACCCTGGTCCTGAAACGACTCCTCTAACATGTTACCTGGCCCCCCGTTACTTTTTTTTATCCAGCTTGAGCGAGGCCGAGTTGATGCAGTAGCGTAGATTCGTCGGCGGCGGTCCGTCGTCGAATACGTGGCCCAAGTGGGCGTCACATCGGCTGCACAACACCTCTGTCCTGCGCATGAAATAGCTATTATCCGCTTCGCTCTTTACATTCTCGTCCGCGATCGGCGCCCAGAAACTGGGCCAGCCGGTGCCGGAATCGAACTTGCTCTCGGAGTTGAACAGGTCGTTGCCGCAGCACGCGCACTGATAGACCCCTTTTTCTTTGCAATCCCAGTACGCTCCGGTGAAAGCGGGCTCCGTGCCTTTTTGCCGGCAGACCTGGTACTGCTCCGGCGTGAGTTGCCGTCTCCATTCCTCGTCACTCTTGTGTGCCTTGTCTCGCACCTCTTCCTCCTCTCTCACCTGATCATGTTGATAAACTGAAGCGGTATCTGGATCTTGGCCTCTCGCACTATTTTAATGACGGCTTGAAGGTCATCAATTTTTTTGCCCGAAACGCGCACCTGATTTTCTTGGATGGCAGCCTGGACTTTGAGTTTTTGCGCCTTGATCAGCCTGACAATCATGCGGGCGGTATCCGCATCGACGCCCTCCTTAATAGCAAACTCCCTCCGGATCATGCCGTGGGAAGCCATTTGTATCTCTCCGGGTTCCAGACACTTCACGTCCACCTTGCGCCTCACCAGATGCTCCAGCAGAGTATCCTGGACGGACCTCATCTTCATTTCATCTTCTGTCAGGATGTGGATTTTCTTCTCTTTCTTGTCCAGTGTTATCTCCGTTTTGGATTCGCGAAAATCAAAACGCGCGAGAATCGCCTTCCTGGTCATATTGACCGCGTTGTCTGCCTCCTGCAGATCCACGCGGCTGACGATATCAAACGACGCCATGGAGTCCCCTCGCCTATTTCGAATCTCTATCTACTATCTGACTATCTTGTCTCGGTTCTGTCTCGCGGACTTCTTTCCCCGGATCTTTCGGTTGCGGGCCGGCTGCAGGCTCTTGCCGCGCAAAATGAAGTCCAGTATATCGCTCCGCGTGATAATGCCCACGAGCTTTTCCTTCTCCACCACGGGCAGCGAGCCGAAGCGATGGCGTCGCAGGAGCCTCACCGCGGTCGCAAGAGGGGTTTGCGGTCCGACCGTAATCACATTATAACTCATGACCCCTTCCACGGTGTAGGATTCAGCGAACCTGTCTATCTCTTTAACGCGGTTAATCAATATGCTTGTGGGATAGGCGTCGCGGATGTCACGGTCTGTGACAATCCCAACCAGCCTGTCACCTTCAACCACAGGCAACTGGTTGACGCGATGTTTGGCCATGACCTGTCGAGCAACGGCGATAGTATCAAAGGGTTCCACGGCCAGTACGCCTGTGGACATCCAATCAGAGACTTTTTTCATAAAAGCCCACGCCTCCGGGCAGAGAGTTTTGTAGTAATATAAGTGAATGCATGCGCAATTTACAAGACGTATCGGCGCTGCCTTGACACCGCGAACCCGCCTCGGTTACCGTTATCTGAAGAGGTCCTGATGGGAAATCTACTAGTCAACTGGCTATTGAGCAGCTTAAGTTTGATCATTGTCGCCCACCTCGTCCCGGGTTTCGAGGTGACCGGATTGGCCGCCGCGCTGATCGCTCCCATCGTCATCGGTTTGGTTAACGCCACCGTGGGATTTCTTTTCAAGATTTTGACTTTTCCCCTGACGCTCCTGACTCTCGGTCTGTTCTTGCTGGTAATCAACGCACTGATGCTGGAGCTGGCCGCTTTCTTTGTTCCCGGCTTCGCCGTCCAGGGATTTTTCTCGGCGTTCTCCGGCGCCATCCTGCTCAGCCTGGTAAGCATGGTCCTGCGTTTTTTGATCAGATTCTAAGAACTTCATACCCCTTCGACCACGATCATGTTAGTGACGGCGGTCCTCTGCCTCACCTGCTTGGCCGGGCCGTACTCCTTGGACGACCACCACTCTTTGGCCCGCTCCAAACTATCAAACTGCAAAATCACGATGCGCTTAGGGGTCCAACTTCCTTCCAAGACCTCTGCCTTGCCACCCCGCGCTACAAACTTGCCCCCGTAGGCTGCAACCGTGGGAGGCCCCATTTTCTTGTATTCCTCATAGCCGATTGGGTCGGTGATATCGATTTCGGTAATGACATAGGCGGCCATCATCTCCTCCTTTTTTATCCCCCACCGTAAAACCTTTTGGCGTTGTGGTAGAGAATTTTTTCTTTTTGGATCTCCGTGATGTCGTTGCGCCCGAGCAACACGTCGATGTCGCCTGAGAATTCTTCCCGCCGTCTCTCGTGCGGGAAGTCCGAGGCAAAGAGAATGGCATCCTCCCCCACCATATCCAGGACATAGGGCAGTGTCCGCTCCTCCACCTCGCAACTAAAAAAGATATTCTTGCCGCGCACGTATTCACTCGGCCTTTTAGTGAGATTCTTGCACCACTTCTTTCCCCGCCTCTCGTAGCCCTCGTCCAACCGGTCCATCATATAGGGAACCCAACCGGCGCCGGACTCCAGAAAGGCAACGCGCAATCTCGGAAAACGCTCGAAGATGCCGTCGGCGATCATATCGGTAAACTGGATGATCTGGGCTAGAGGGTGTTCCAGAGCGATAGTCTTGAAAAGATTGTCGGATGAATCGATGCCCAATCTCTGGCTCACCGCCCCGTGGATTGCTATGGCGCAGTTCAACCGCTCCGCCTCTTCAAAGATCGGGGAAAAATCGCTGTTACCGTAAGGCCTGTCGAGGACTGTTACGGCGGGCAAAACCGCGCCCGCCATGCCGAGTTCCTTCACCGCGCGGTGAAGCTCGCTCACCGCAGCCGGGATATCCTGAATCGGAATCAAGGCCACCGCCTTCAAGCGCGGGCTCGCCTTCATGAATTTGTCATGAAGCCACTGGTTGTAGGCCCGTCCAAGCGCCACCGCCCATTCCCGATCCTGAATGAGGCCGTAGGCTAGTCCCATCGACGGGTAGAGATAGGTCTCCTCGATACCGCATTCGTCCAAGAACCTAAGCCACTGCTGGGGACCGGGGTCATCTTCCGCGCCGGGCCGCGAGAAGCCGCGCACAAAACCATCCACCGAAGGAAACATCGAGTAGCTAGTCCAGGTAAGTCGGTCATACGGAGGCTCCAGATACTTCTTAATCTCCATCGCGTGCTCCATGATGTGACCGTCGGCGTCCACGGCGCGGTATTTCTTCATCGCTGGCCTCCTAGAGCCGGCAATTTTCTTATCTCCTTCGCCATACAAGTGGCAGTTTGAGGACAGAACATGCTGAACTCTTTTGTGTTCTGGATGGCCTCCGGCGCATCTGTCCGCTCCAGTCTGCGATAACCTACGCTGCCCAGCGCCTCAAGTCCAACGACTCCCACGAGCACGCCTTTGCTTTTTGCCGTGATGAAATGGATCACGTGCTCGGAAATATCCTCAAAAGGAAGACCGCACTCCGCCAATAGACTCTTGACCGCCGCCTCATGCGCAGGTTTGGCAAAGGCGAACTCCATACCCTTTGTTTTCGCGGTCATGCCTGGCGCCAGATCGTTTTGGAACGAAAGCCGTAGAGAAAAAGCGCGACGTACTCCGCCATGAAAATCGCATAGAAAACAGCGATAACGGCAACCATTTCCAGCCAGTCAAGACCATGATAGCCGAACAGCCCATCCCATAAGAAATTGGTTGACACGTCCCAGACAAAGACCACCGGGAGCCAGGCCTTCCAAAAGAGCCTCTCGCCGACGCTCTGTTGATAGGCATAGCCAAAAAGCCCGGCCAGGCTCACGAGCGAGACCGGAAAATCCAATATCTTTACCACATCAAGCCCCTGCACCAGGAACCCGCCGAACATAAACCCCACAACCACCAGGAGAAACCAGAAATAAATTTTCCAGAAGATACGAGGTCTCATTCTCGTAGGTAGGCTCTCATGTTTTCGGAAAGATCTTCGGGACCCTCCCCGATACCGGCAATGGCTAGGGCCCAGGCAATTTCTTTTTCGGTTCTCCTGACGGGCTTGGTCAGCTTCCTTTTTAATTCCGTGATGCTGATTCCGATCCGAGGCAAGGGTCTGCGTCCCTTTGGGCGGGCATACCGGCCAGAGCTACTTTCTTTGGCCGTCGGTTCCTTCTTGGCCGTAGCCCTTGCAGGAGAAGAATATTTTTTACTTTTCATTTCGCTACCCTGAAACCTGGAATGTAAATATCATACCCCTAAACGCCCGGTTCGCAAACAAGAAGCTCCAAATCTCATGCTCTACAGACTGTTGGCAAGGAACCGAAAACGCTGTAAAAATAGAACTTGTTCGTACACAAGCACGGGGCACGAGCACGGACAACGAGACAAACCATGAAGCTCAAAGATAAAGTCGCCCTCATTACCGGAGGGGGTAGAGGCATCGGCAAGGCCATCGCGCTGGCCTATGCGCGCGAGGGGGCGAAGCTGGCGATCTGTGCCCGCACGGCCTCTGAGATCGAGGAGACGGCGAAAGAGATAAAGGTTCTGGGCACGGAGTGCCTCGCGGTCGTGTGCGACGTCTCTGTGGAAGAGACTGTAACTAAGCTCGCGCAGCAAGTTAAAGACAAGTTCGGCAGGATCGACGTTCTTATCAATAACGCGGGAGTGATGACCCGGCCTGTGCCGATAGCGGAGACGGAGGTCAAAAAGTGGGACTACACGATCAACGTCAATCTGCGCGGCCCTTTCCTGGTGACGAAAGCAGTCCTTCCCCTGATGATGCGCCAGAAGAGCGGCGCCATCATCAATGTCTCTTCTTCCATAGGGCGCGGCGCCTACGCCAACTTCGGCGCTTACGCAGTCTCCAAGTGGGGAATAGAGGGATTCACTCAGACCCTGGCCGCGGAGGTGAGATCGTACAACATCGGGGTCAACTCGGTGGAGCCCGGCTACGTGGCGACAAAGCTCACCGGCTACAGCGGTAGCAGCCCCGAATCGGTCACCGAGGTCTTCGTCTTTCTCGGTACGGACGAAGCCAAAGGGATCACCGGAAGGATGCTGAGCTCCTCCGGCTGGAGATCCCAGCTAAAAGGAAACTAACTTTACTTTTTCTTCAACAAGTCTAATGCCTCGTTGGCCTTCTTTACCCCATCAACGTGATTGCCGGCATCGAGGAATTTCTGCGCTTCATCCAGCAGTCCTTTGGCCTTATCCTCATCCGCCTTGGCCAGCTTGGCTTTGCCTAGCAGTCCTCGCCCCTCTCTGATCAGCGGCGCACACCGCGACCAAACAGGCTGAGCCGATAAAATTAAAATGCCGGCAAACACGATAAGCAGCGCGATTTTCTTCATTTCCATCCTCCTAACCCTGTAGCTGTTTTTTAAAAAATTCCAAAGTTCGATTCCACGCCTCTTTCGCCGCCTCAGGGTGGTAGCGATCGGCATTAGTATCGTTATTAAAGGCGTGCTTCGCCCCTGGGTAGATCTTGTAGGTATAGGACTTGTTGTACTTCTTCATCGCCTCCTCGGCGGCCGGGATGGTTTTGTTGACTCCCGGATCCTCCTCGCCGTAATGGGCCAGGACCGGGGCCTCAATCTTCTCCATGAGCTCTACAGGCTCCGGGCTGCGGCCGTAATAAACCACTGCCGCTTTCAGCCCGCGGACGTGAGTCGAAACCATGAAGGTCATCTGCCCACCCCAGCAAAATCCCACCACCCCCACTCGGTCACCCCGGATGTCAGGGAGAGTCCGGAGATAGGCGACAGCCGCATCGGAATCCTCGCCCACCACTTTCGGAGGCGCGACTTCACGCAAATTTGCAATGCCTCCCCCTTTCGGGTTCACTTTTTCCGTCCCGCCTTCGCGCGAAAGATAGTCGGGGGCCAAGGCAACGTAGCCCTCCTTGGCCAGCCGGCGCGCCACGTCGCGGATATGGTCGTTCAATCCCCGGTTCTCATGGATAACGATGATCCCGGGGTACTTTCCGGCGGCCTTTGGCTTACTCTGGTAACCGGAGATGGTCCCAGCCGGACCCGCGAACTGCACCACGCCAGAGGAGAGCGCGGCATCGTTAGGGTCCACCTGGGCGGCGTAAGCCGAGGGGCAGACTAGCGAGTCCAGGAGGCTCGTTGCCGCGATCAAACTTCCGGTCAAAACCGCAGCCTTCTGGATAAACTCACGGCGGCTGATTTTCCCCTCACGATATTCCTGGAGCAGTTCTTTGACTTCGTCGGCCATAATTACCTCCTTTGAGTTATATTTGTAACAGCTCTTCGATCCTCTTCTGATCAAAACCGATAACCGCCTGGCCGTCAATTAGAGTCACCGGCGTGCTCTGATATCCGAGGGCCAGCAGCTCTTTCAAGGCATCCGAGTCCTCGCGCACATTCTTGTCAACAAAAGGAATACCTTTCTGAGAAAGAAACTCTTTCTCCCTGTGGCAGGGCCCTCAACCAGGCTGGGTAAAAACTACTACCGATTTAGCCATGCTGAAACCTCCCTAAAAAAAGACCGGATTTTTATATCACCTCCCCTTTAATATAGCAAAACCCACAAAGGGCCACGGGATCAAAACCGTTTTTGCCCAGCTTTAAAAACAAATCTCAATCTGCTAGGGTGCCGTAGCCATGAAGATCAAACCCGGCAATCTCGCGGCGGAGTTCGGAAGATACGGCTTGGCACCTGGAGGCGAAAACGGGACCTTTTTCCAAACGCTCGATGTGGTCGTCGGCGTCAAGGTCAAGGAGCCGACCAGTTTGAGCTTTGGAGAGGGTTCGCCGCTGTTGCTGAACGAAGAATGGGTCCCGTTCGCGCTCTCGCGCTCCGCCGATGTCGAGGGAGAGCTCGTCTTCGCGGGCTACGGAATCACGGCTCAGGAGTACGGCTATGATGACTACGCCGGGTTGGATGTGAAAGGCAAGATTGTCCTGGTTTTACGCTACGAGCCACCGCCGAAAGGCGAAAAAAGCCCCTTTAAAAAGCCGCCCCGGTACTCAAGCCACGCGACTTTCGTTTCCAAGGCGGCCAATGCGCGCAATCACGGCGCGATCGGAATGATCCTGGTAGACCTCCATCCGCCTCGTCAGGGGGAAAAGGGGCTCATCCCGATCAGACGTACTCTGGGGCAGAACGACGCCGGCATCGTAGTAACGCAGGTCAAGCGGGAAATCGTGGAAAAGCGGCTTGAAGAGGCAGGCATCTCCCTGCGCGAGCTTAAGGAGAGGATCGACCGGGAAGAAAAGCCGGCCTCTGTTCCCTTGCCCGGCCTTAAGGCTTCCCTCCGTGTCACATTGGAAAAAATCACCAAGAAGACGGACAACGTCATCGGCCTCCTTCCAGGCTCTGACCCTCAACTAAAAGGGGAAAATATCGTCATTGGCGCCCATTACGACCACCTGGGGCTGGGCTATTTTGGAACACTCGATATGTCGGGCGAGGGACAGATCCACAACGGGGCTGATGACAATGCCTCAGGAACCGCTGTTGTAATGAATCTGGCCGAAAAGTTAAGCCACCGGCCCCAAAAGCTTGCCAGATCCATCGTCTTTGTCGCCTTTACCGCGGAAGAGCTGGGAACCCATGGCTCCAGATACTATGTAAGCCACCCCCCTCTTCCCATCGAATCGACCAGGGCGATGATCAATTTAGACATGGTGGGGCGGTTGAAGGATAACCGTCTAACGGTTTCTGGCATGGATACGGCCAAGGAGTTCCGGGAGCTGGTCACTACGGCTGCTCAAGAGGTTGCAACCGAGATTACCGCTTCGCCAAGAGGTGTCCGCGGCAGTGATCATGTTCATTTCTACAATAAGAACATTCCGGTCCTGCATTTCTCCACCGGCTCGCACAACGATTACCACCGGCCGACAGATGATTGGGAGAAGCTTAATATTGATGGGATGGTTAAGGTGAGCGATATGGTCCTCGCGATCGTGGGAAAAATCGCCGGGTCGAAAGAGCCCCCGACCTTCGTCCGCTTATCCCCCACCCCGCCCAAATCTTGAACCAGCCCCACTTCTCTCCGCCAGGCTCAAGATCTTCAGCACCCCCTGGGGATCATAGGAACCTCTCTTCCCGTGAAATGCTAAACATATGGCAGAGAGGCAATAGCTATGGTATGGATGAGACATTAACTCTCTTATCCCAAGGAGGATGAAGACCCATGATCAAGCTCTATCACTTTGCCCCGTCAACTAACTCACGGAAAGTCAGGATCGTCCTGATCGAGAAGGGGCTGGAATTCGAACGGATTCAAATCGATCTCTCCAAGAAAGAGCAGAAAAATCCCGACTATCTGAAAATTCACCCTTTCGGCCAGGTTCCGGCGCTTGACGACGAAGGCTTCATCGTCTACGACTCCACAATCATCAGCGAATACCTCGAAGACGAATACCCCTACCCGCCGCTGCTGCCAAAAGACTCTGAAGGACGGGCGCGCGCAAGGCTGATGGAAGATTTCCGAGACAACTACTTCAACCCCCCCTTCATTGAGATCATCCATGAAATCCGCAAGCCGGAGGGCGAGAGGGACCTAAAGCTCATCGAGAATGCCAAGGCAAAGATCACCAACTGTTTCGACCGAATCGAAAAGGAGCTGGAGGGGAAAGAATACCTCGCCGGGAGCTTTAGCCTGGCGGACATCGCCTATATGTCCAACATCGATCTGCTGGGGCGCTTTAATATCCCCGTAGATCCGAAATACAAAAACGTGCTGGCCTGGATAGAGCGTCTCAAGGCCAGGCCGAGTCACGCGGCATCCGCCAGTTGATAACGTGAATGTCCTCGAGCATTGTCCTCGCATGGCTCGTCCATCTCTATACCGCGTCGGGGGCCGTCCTTGCCTTTTTGGCTGTTCTTCTTATTGAACAGGCGAAATTTCAGGAGGCCTTCTGGCTCATGGCACTGGCGGTGCTGATTGATGCGTCTGACGGCACCCTGGCGCGCGGGCTCCGGGTGAAGGAGCTGATCCCGTGGTTTGACGGCGACCGTCTGGAAGATATTATTGACTATCTCAACTATGTCCTGGTCCCGGCCCTATTCCTAATCCGGGCAGAACTCCTACCGCCGCAAGATGCCTGGTGGCTCGCGGCGCTGCCCTTGCTGGCGAGCGCCTACGGCTTCTGCCAGAAGGAAGCCAAAACGGCAGACCATTTTTTCCTGGGCTTTCCCTCTTATTGGAACATTGTCGCCTTCTATTTCTATGTCATGCAGACGCCGCGCTGGCTCAATGCCTTTGCCATCCTGGTCCTCTCTGCCCTTGTGTTCGTTCCTTTCAAGTACCTTTATCCGAGCCGCAGCCCGATCCTGCGCGGTCCAACCGTCGCACTTGGAGTCCTTTGGGGAATTCTCGTTTTTATAATGATTTACCGACTGCCGGAATCTTCCTTTGTCGTCGCTCTCGTCTCGCTTTTATACCCGGCCTATTACCTTATTCTCTCTCTCTGGATAGCGGTGGGAAAAACCAGCCCTGAGACAGGACGAGATCAATGATGAACCATAGCGCGCGATTCAAACTCCTTGCGTTGCTAACAGGGATCACGGTCTCTCTGGCGACCTGCCTCTTCTTGTTTACCTCCGCCGACATCAGCCGGGGCGAAGCAGGCCAGTCGGCCGCGCCAAAATACGTTTTCATCTTTCTCGCGGATGGCGGCGGCATCACCCACATGGAAATTGTCCGAATGTTCAACCGTCACCTCTACAAGGAGGGACTGGTAATCCATGACAGGATCATGAAAGAAGGCCACGTGGGACTGCTAACGACCCACGCTGCGGATTCTCTCGTTACCGATTCACCCGCGGCCGGTACGGCCCTCGCCTGCGGCTGCAAGGCGAAAACCGGCGTCGTCGGCATGTGCGAGGACGGAAGCGTTCCTAAGAGCGTCATGGAGTTGGCCAAGGAAAAGGGCATGCGCATCGGTCTGGTAACCACCGCCACGGTCTATGACGCCAGCCCGGCCGCCTTCGCCAGCCATGTTTCCAACCGCAGGCTCTACGGCTCGATCATAGACCAATATCTCAAGCTGGAGCCCGATCTCTTATTAGGCGGGGGGAGAGAACAATTCCTTCCCAGGAGCCAAGGAGGTCGCAGGAAAGACGATTCCGATATGATCGCCTCGTTCAAGAAAAAGGGTTATGCCTACGTTTCAGAGCGGCAAGGGTTGGCGCAGATCAAAGGGGGAAAGCTACTTGGGCTCTTCAGTCTCAGGGACATGAGTTTTGAGCTCGACCGGGACAAGAACACCGAGCCGTCTCTTTCTGAGATGACCCAGGCCGCGCTCCGGATTCTCCCGGAGGGTAACCGCACGGGCTTCGTGGCCTTCATCGAAAACGAAAACACCGACAGCGCCGGTCACATGACCGACATCGCTTCGCTGATTCACGCCTATCGGGAATTTGACCGCGCCGTCGGGCTAGCCTATGAGTTTTATAAGAAGCACCCGGCTGAAACCCTTCTCTTAGTCACCTCAGATCACGAGACCGGGGGACTGGCTTTTAGCGGAAAGCCATCCTTCGAGGACTTGAAGAGGATCCAATCGGTGCGAATTTCGCTTGCCAAAGCGGCCGAGATACTGGGCCAGAACCCTTCCGCGGAAGCTGTGGACCAACTCGTGGCGGAAAATTTCAAGGGATTCGTGCTCCAGCCCGAATTAAAAGAATCGATCATCAAGAAAAGGACTCTCGGACCTCCTTTCACTCGTAATCCCACAGCAGCCGCTCTGAGCGCCATGGTCGCCAGCCAGACGCAGGCGTACTGGATCTCCTCCGGCCATACGAACCAGCCGGTCTTCGTAGCGGCTCTGGGGGTCGGTTCAGAGAGATTCCGAGGCTATCAGGACAACACGGACTTCGCTAAACATCTGTTTGCCCTGCTGGACAAAAAACAGTAAGGCTAAGCGCCAAGGGGCAATCCCGGTCTTGGCAATCTCCCGGTCCTCTTCGCTCTTCGCCCGCCAGCCCGAAGCGAGGGCTTTTTGATATAACCCTACCATATATCTTGCTCTGAACAGGAGATGTGGTATCTGTGATAACAAGTCAATCCGAGGAGGGCATATGTCTGATGAAGCTATTGGTGGCCCCTTGGACCGAATTGGAGTTTTGGTAGGCGGCGGCCCGGCCCCGGGGATCAACGGCACGATAAGCGCCGTGACGCTCGAGGCGCGCAACCGCGGCCACGAGGTTGTCGGTATCTACGACGGCTTCCAATGGCTTATGGCTGGCAATACAGAGCATGTCCAAACGCTCGACCACGATGCTGTTTCCCGCATTCATTTTCTAGGGGGCTCCATACTCAACACCTCCCGGGCAAATCCGACGAAAAAGGCCGAAGATCTGGAACGCGTTTTGGCGTCCCTAAAGAGCCTAAGGATCGGTTATCTTGTGACCATAGGCGGGGATGACACTATGTTCGCGGCCAGCCGACTGGCAACGCGCGCCGCCGGTACGATCAGGTTCTGCCATGTGCCAAAGACCATTGACAATGACCTCCCCCTTCCAGGGGAGATACCAACCTTCGGCTTCGAGACCGCCCGCCAGCTTGGTTTTAATCTAGTCCACAATTTAATGGAGGATTCACGCACCACCAACCGCTGGCATTTCGTGGTGGTGATGGGACGTTCCGCTGGTCATCTCGCCCTGGGGATCGGCAAGGCTGCTGGCGCGACGTTAACGATTATACCTGAAGAGTTCGCAGGCCCGGTCCATCTCAACACACTCTGTGACATTCTGGAAGGAGCCATCCTCAAACGACAAGCCTTGTGGGACCGGCGCGACGGCGTGGCCGTGATAGCAGAAGGCCTGCTCGAGCGAATACCCCCTGAAGAGCTGACGTCTTTGGAGGGCGTGCGTATCGCGCGCGATAGTTACGGCCACATGCGCCTTGCGGAGATGGATCTCGCCTTTATCCTAAAGACGCTCGTGGAGCGCCGCTTTGCCGACCGCGGCGTCCAAATGAGCATAGTGCATAAAAGCATAGGCTACGAGGTGCGCTGCGCGCCCCCTCTTGCTTTCGATTGCGAGTATGTCCGAGCTTTGGGCTATAGTGCCGTAGAGTTTCTTTTGAAGCCTAATCCCGAGGCCGCCAGGGTCAATGGCGCCCTGGTTTGCCTCGAAGATGGAAAGCTCCATTACTTGAACTTCAATGAACTGCTCGATCCTCAAACGGGCAAATCGAGAATCCGCCTGGTGGATGTCGGCAAATCTTCTTATAGGATTGCGCGGGGGTATATGATCCGTTTGGAACGAGAAGATTTTGAAAACCAAGAGAGGTTGGCTGCTCTAGCTCAGGCTGCTTCGGTTCGTGACAAGACATGCAGCCCTGAGGAGTTTCAAAGAAAATTCCAGTACCTCGTGACGGAGCTCCGAGGCGCAATTTAACAGGAGGACTCATGGCAACCCGGGTAGCCATTAATGGATTCGGCCGGATCGGGCGCTTGTGTCTCCGCACATTGCTCCAGCGATACAAGGATATTCTTTCCGTGGTGGCGTTAAACGATCTGGCTGATTTGGAAACCAACGCCCACCTCTTTCAATACGACTCCACCTACGGCACTTTTTCCGGAAAACTGGAGGTCGGGGAAGGAGTTCTCAAGGTCAACGGGTGGAACATCGCCGTTCTCAACCAAAAGGACCCTTCCCGGCTCCCGTGGAAAAATCTCGGCGTGGATATCGTCGTTGAGTCCACCGGCGTTTTGACCGATGGCATCAAGGTCCGTTCCCATCTCGAGGCCGGCGCCAGAAAGGTGATCATCACCGCTCCGGCAAAGAATGAGGACCTCACCGTGGTGCTGGGAGTGAACGAATCCACTTACAACCCGACAAAACACCACATCGTCTCCAACGCCTCCTGCACCACCAACTGCCTGGCCCCGGTGGTCAAAACACTCCACGACGGATTTGGCCTCGAACGGGGACTAATGACCACCACTCACGCTTACACCAACGATCAGCGTATCCTGGATCTGATGCATACAGACCTGAGACGGGCTCGGGCCGCCGCGATGAACATCGTCCCGACGACCACCGGCGCGGCCCAGGCCATCGGTCTGGTCATCCCGGAGCTACAAGGGAAGCTCCACGGACTCTCGCTTAGGGTGCCCACGGCGACTGTCTCGGTGGTCGATCTCGTCGCGAACTTAAAAAAATCCGCCACCGCGGCGGAGATCAACGCGGCGCTCAAGAAGGCCGCCGAAGGACGCCTCAAAGGGATTCTCGCTTACTGCGATAAACCCCTGGTCTCCAGCGATTTTCGCGGCCATCCAGCCTCGGCGATAGTTGATTCCCTATCCACAGTAGTGCTAGAGGGAAAGATGGCTAAGGTCCTGGCATGGTACGACAACGAATGGGGCTATAGCTGTCGAGTAGCGGACCTGGCAGCCTTTATGGCAAAAGTAGGTTAGAAAGGAGGCGCTTTATGTTAGCCAAAGATATTATGACCAGGGATGTCATCACTGTTAGCCCCGCCACCACCATCAAGAACCTGGCGAAGATTCTTATCACGAATCAAATCAGCGGCGCGCCGGTTACGGACAAAAAGGGGAAAATCCTGGGCCTTGTCTCTGAGGCCGACATCGTCGCCAGGAAAGGCAAACAGGTAAAGGACATTATGAGCAAAACTATTGTCGGGGTCACAGATGACACCCCGGTGGAAGAGATCGCCGCTGTGATGACGAACCGCAAAATCAAACGAGTGCCGGTGATGCGCGGGAAAAAGCTGGTGGGGATCGTCAGCCGGTCGGATATCGTCGGCGCAGTCGCCTCGGGAAAACATATTGCCCTGCACACGCCGGTGTATGATCTATAGCGCCGCCCATAGATCCGACCGCACCGATCGTTCGCCATCTCAAAGCAAGTTTTCAAGTCATGCCTAGGTTTCTCTTTTCAAGCCTGCGCGTCCGTTTGATCATTCTCGTCCTTGTTGCTGTCCTGCCTGGGGTGGCGCTGACTATTCATGAGGTCATCAAAGAGTTGGAACTAAACGAGGCTATGGCCCAGCATGAAGCCTTGACCCTCCTTCGCGAGGTTTCCGACCATCATAACCAGATCATCCATGGGGCACGCCAACTCCTCACCGGCCTGGCACAACTCCCCCAAGTGCGAAACCATGACTCCCGTGCCTGTGCCACGGTCCTTGCTGGTATCTTGAAGCAATTCCCGTTCTACACGAGCTTGGCGGCGGTTAAGCCGAATGGATACATTTTTTGTTCCCCCGTGCCGCCTGAAGCCCCGGGAACCATATCTGACCGTACCTATTTTCAAGAGGTTCTACGAACACGTGATTTTGCCGTGAGCGAGTATCTTATCGAAAGCGCCACCGGTAAACCAAATATCACAATTGCCTACCCCGCTGTTGATAAGTCCGGTGTTGTTCAAGCAGTGGTCTTTGTCGGACTTGGTCTGGACTGGCTCAATGAGCCACTTGCCCGTTTTCAGTTGCCCCAAGGCTCGGAGATAACTCTGATGAACGATCAGGCAACGATCCTGGCCCGTTACCCTGGTGGAGAGGGGTGGGTTGGCAAGGGGGCGCGCGACGCGCCAATTGTCAGGGCCATTTTCACCCAGCGAGGCGGCGGGACAGCCCAAGCCGCTGGTGTGGACGGGGTGCACCGCTTCTATGTGTTTGGCACCCTTACAGGTCTTGACCCGCGCAGGAGTGTCTACCTTAGCATCGGCATTCCTAAAGAGATCGTTTTTTCGGGTTACATGCGGACCCTTTACCGAGACATCACACTGATGGCAATCACCGCGATCCTGGCGCTTGCGGCGGTATGGGTGGCTGGTAACCGGCTCGTCAAGCGCCCTGTAGATGACATGATTAGGGCTACGAAGCGGATGGCTGCGGGTGACCTGAGTGCCCGGACCGGACTGGTCCACGGAGAAGGGGAACTAAATCAACTAGCCCGCTCCTTTGACCAAATGGCCGATTCCCTCGAACAAAACATCACCGAGATCAAACGGGCGGAGGAACGGACTCACCGCCACCTGACCGAACTGACCTCCCTCCGTGAGATTGACCAGGCCATGACCTCGACCCTGGATCTGCATACCGTCCTGGATCTCCTGCTGGGAAAGATCGATCTTCTTTTCCCGCAGTCTGCTTGCACCATCAGATTATTTGACCAAGAGACTGGGGAATTGGAGCCAGTGGCCTGCCGGAACCTTGACGAAAAGGAATGGAAGCGAGAGAGGTGGAAATCACGCGGACTCCCCGCCATAGTGTTTCAAACCAAGGGCTCTCTCATATCCAATGATGTTTCAAAAGACCCCCGTGTGCGCGACCCTGAGTTTTTTGTCAAAAATGGGCTGATCTCTTATCTGGGAGTCCCGCTTCTCGCCAGAGATAAGATTCTGGGGGTGATCTCTTTCTACACGAAAGAAGAGCGCGAATTTAGCAACGAAGAAGTCGAGTTTTTCTCCGCGCTGGCAGGCCAGGCTGCCGTAGCGATTCGGAACTCCCAGCTCTTTGAGCAGATCAAAGAACAGGCTGAAGATCTCCAAAAGATAAATGTTCAACTGGAGACGGCAAGTAAAGTCAAAAACGAATTTCTGAGCGTCATGTCACACGAGCTTAGGACGCCTTTGACCGTAGTCATGGGTTATACAGACATGGTGCGAGATGGGTTGCTAGGGGAGATTAACAAGAACCAGAAAGAGGCCCTTGCGAAGGTGGCTGTCCGGGCCGGCGATCTGTTAAGCATGATAAAGGACGTCCTGCAGGCAACTCAGGTTGAGACCCAGGCCATCATCATTGAAGGTCGTGTGGTGCACCTGACGGATTTTCTCGACAAACTGAAATTGGCCTACGATGCCCCTCTGGATAAAGAGATCACGCTGATCTGGGACTATCCGTCGGATCTCCCCTCTATGATGACTGACAGCGAGAAGCTCAGGCAGATTCTACAGAACCTCATTCACAACGCCATCAAATTCACCAACAAGGGAAGCGTCACGGTGTCAGCTAGAATAAGGCATGAGGCAGAAGGCAATAGGCGACAGGAAGAAGGTCTGCTCACGCCTCTCGCCTCGCGCCTCGCGCCTCACGCCTTCGTGGAGTTCAGGGTGGCGGATACGGGGGTAGGGATTCCGAAAGAAATGCTCCCCGTTATTTTTGAAAAGTTTCGCCAGGTAGACAGTTCAGAGACGCGACTTTACGGCGGCGTGGGGCTGGGGCTTTATATCGTAAAGAAGTTTACCGAATTGTTAGGAGGGACGGTTCAGGTGGAGAGCGAGCCCGGCAAAGGCTCGACCTTTACCGTGACGCTGCCGCTGGAGAATTAGCTGTCAGCAGATAGCAGTCAGCTAACAGCCATCAGGAAGAAGAAAGCTGAACAGGGTATCAAGCAGGTCGCCTGCCTCAACCCGGCGCGGGTCCGCTAATTATGGCCGTCAAGAAATTCCTTCAGCGCCTCCGCCTGCATCACCCGTAGCCCATTTTTCTCTACCTTGACGATGCCTTTATTCTGAAGATCGCGCAGCGTTCTCGACAGAGTTTCAGGAGTTGTTTGAGCGAACTCGGCCAGCTCCCGGTAAGATAAAGGAATTGCGAAGAGTCCGTTCTCGCATCTCCCCGTCAGCAAGAACAAGACGCGCGCTAATATAGCGAGCACTCTCTTTGCGACCGGCAATTTTAAATACCCAACCAGCGTATGGGCTTGGCGTAATTTGGCGCACAGGTGTTCGGTCAGGCCGATTCCCAATTCAGGCAAATTCTGAAAAATGGGCAAAACATCTCCACTGTTCAAAACGGCTATATCGGTCCGCTCTGAAACAGTGATGAAAGAGGAGATCCGGACGTGGTCCGGTTTAGTACTGTGTACCCCTCCGATGTCGGCTGTCTTGTGCTTGTTGGCTGGGCCTTTAACATCGCAGTCCTGAAGAGCGTTTTCCCCGGCCTGGTGACAATGAAGGCCAATACCGCCCTGGCGTTTGTCCTGGCTGGC
>JACPSE010000026.1 GCA_016193465.1 Deltaproteobacteria bacterium | reverse complement strand
CTCATCTCGACGATGCCGCCGGCGTTGTCCGTGATCGGGCCGAAGGTATCCATCGCCAGAATATAGGCGGCGGTTCCCAACATGCCCATCGTCGCGACCGCAGTGCCGAAGAGACCGGCATGAGGCACGCCGCTCATATTGCCGAGATAATAGGAGCCGATGATCGCGGCCGAGATAACAATGACCGGAATGGCCGTGCACTCCAGCCCCACGGCGATCCCCGCGATGATGTTCGTGGCGGGACCGGTTTGTGAGGCCTCGGCAATTGACTTGACGGGACGGTATTTATATTCGGTGTAGTACTGGGTAATGTACACGAACGCCTGAGCCATGGCGATTCCGATAACTCCACAGAGAAAAAAGTAGAACCATGCGGAAGCGGCCTCGGGGTGAACCACGGGATCGACCGCGAGCAGCCATCGGGTAGCAACAAAAAAGCCCAGGATGGCAAGGATGCTGGTCACATAATAACCCCGGTTGAGGGCCGCCATGGGATCTCCCTTTTCTTCGGTCTTAACGATCACGATCCCGACGATGGAAGCGATCAATCCAAAGGCGCGGGCCACAAGCGGGAAGAGAATCCCTTGCAGCCCGAAATAGGAGAAGAGGCCCACCCCCAGGATCATGGCGCCGATATTTTCTGCGGCAGTGGACTCGAACAGGTCGGCGCCACGACCCGCGCAGTCCCCCACGTTGTCGCCAACAAGATCCGCTATCACAGCCGGGTTGCGCGGGTCGTCCTCAGGAATCCCCGCCTCCACCTTGCCCACCAGATCGGCCCCCACGTCCGCCGCCTTGGTGTAGATCCCTCCTCCGAGCTGGGCGAAGAGAGCGACAAACGAGGCGCCGAAACCGTACCCCACAATGGTGAAAGGGATCTTCTGTGGATCATGCCCCATCGTCTCCAGCAGAGCATAAAGTCCCCCCACCCCCAAGAGACTCATCGCCACCACAAAGAGCCCGGAAACCGCGCCGCCGCGCAGCGCGATACGGAGGCCTTGATTGAGGCTAGTCCGAACGGCTGAAGCCGTGCGGATGTTGGCGCGGATCGACACCCACATACCGACATACCCGGCGATGACGGAACAGAGGGCTCCCAGGACAAAAGAGAATGTCGTCCAAAGAGCGAGTTCCAAAGGCGGCGCCGGATCCGCGGGGTTGGGCGAGCGCACAAAACCGTACAGCACGAAGATCAACACAGGCAACAGAGCAGCCAGGAGAAGGACGGTTTTGTTCTGCCGTGCCAAAAACGCCTCCGCGCCCTCTTTGATGGCGTTGGATATTTCCTGCATCCTCTCGGTGCCGCTGTCGTTGCGGAGCACGTAGCGGGCCAGATATGCCGCGAATAACAAAGAACAAAAGCTAATGCCTATGACAAATAAGATCATCACGCTTCATAATTCCTTTCTCTAAGATGTCATTCTCATTCCGTCTTGCGCCAGACATACGCCACCCCAATACTCAATAGGTAGAGCAGCGTCAAGGGGACGGCCAGGAGAATCTGGGAGGCAACATCCGGGCCAGGCGTCAAGATAGCAGCCACGATAGAGATCGCGATGATCGCGTAGCGAAACGTGCGCCACATGAAGCGGTAATCCCAGATTCCTAAGCGAACCAGGAAAAAGGTAAAGAGCGGCAGCTCAAAGGTTATGCCGAAGGCCAAAACCATGCGGAAAAAAAAAGTAAAGTACTCGCCGATGCGAATCTCAGGCGAAACTTCCAGAGAGCGGTACTGATCGATGAAGTAAAGAAAGGCGACAGGGAGCACCCCCCAATAGCAAAAGTAGGCGCCCCCGAGAAAAAAAAGCGAGGTAAACAGCACAAAGGGAATGACAAGTCTCTTCTCATCCTCACGCAAACCCGGCGCAATAAAACGCCAAAGCTGGTAAAAAATGACCGGACTGGCGAGAAAAAGAGCTGCCACCAGTCCGACCTTTATTTCGAAGAAGAATGCCTCCGCTACCCCGGTGCCGATTAATCCCTGACCGGGCTGGAGGGTTCGCTTCAACGGCGCGATCATAAAGGCAACAATACGGTCGGAAAAATAGAAACACACCAAAAAAGCCAACAAGACCACCGCCAAAGACTTGATGAGGCACCAGCGGAGCTCCTCCAGGTGCTCGGTAAAGGTCATGTAAGGCTCCCTACCCATGGCCCGTTCCTGTTGGCTATAAAAACAAAATCTCTTCTTAATTTAATTGCAAAAAAAGGGGAAGGTTGAAAACCCTCCCCCTTTTCGGGTTGCCGAAACCACTATAAGGCAATTCAAGCCTTACTTGGTTTTTGCTCCCTCTGCTTTTTTCTCCGCTGGCTTGGTTTCAGCCGGGGCTGCTGGAGCCGCTGGCGCTGCCTCACCACCTGCAGGAGCAGGGGCTACGGCACCGGGTTCACCAGGCGCGCCACCCGCCGGAGCCGCTGGCGCCGCTGGCGCTGGGGCTGGAGGAGGCGGAGCTGGTTCTTCTTTCTTGCTGCAACCGGCAAGGGCTAGAGTGAAAGTAAAGAGGGCCACGCCCGACCACACAACGAGTCTTTTTCCCATCCTATTTCACCTCCTTTCACACATCTAAGACTCTTCGACAAAACATATTTTTTATTGCACAAGTGCACTGCACTTGCAAGGGGTTGGAGAGATAAAGCGAGACTTCAAGGCTCCGGGACTAAAGTCGCAGCTACCGAAGATTGTTGGCCGACGTCCGTTTCTTCCAGTGTCAGGTCTGAATCTGGCTCTTTCGTCTTCCTCGGCGCTGGCGGGGCTACGTTGGATCCGTTGACAAACGGGATCTTGGTGAGCGGAGAACTCTCGAAAACGGGAAGCGGGTAACCAGCTCCTTTGAGATTGACCTCTAACCAGTCAATTCCTTCAGGCACAGGAAAATCTTCTGACCCGGCGCCTTGACCACCCAGGATCATGAAATTGAGCCATATGGGCAAGGCAGTCCTCGCCCCTGTTTCCCTGTCTCCCACCGGGCGATGGTCATCATAGCCAACCCAGACCCCGGTGACGAGATCCGGAGTATAGCCAATAAACCAGCCGTCGCGGAATTCGCTTGTCGTCCCCGTTTTGCCAGCCACCACGCGGCCCAGCCTGGCCGCCGCCCGACCCGTCCCGCTCTGGATCACATTCTTCAGCATATCCGTCACCACATAGGAGACCTCCGGCGAGAGAACCTGCTTCAGATTCGGACCCTTCTCCTCAAGCACCCTCCCATCGCGGTCCGTCACCTTGGTGATAAATAATGGTTCCGCCAGTTGACCGCCGTTAGCGAACACCGCATAGGCCCGAACCAGTTCGATAACCGAGACAGAAGAAGAGCCCAGGGCGAGGGATAGGTTTTTCTCCAGGGGAGACTCTATCCCCAACTTCCGCGCCTGCCGTATGACCCGCTCCAATCCAATGCGATCCACCAAACGAACCGCCACGCTGTTCAAAGAATGGGCCAACGCGCTTCGTAGCGTCACCGGTCCAAAAAATCGATTTCCATAATTCTGCGGCCGCCAATACTTACCTGGCGCCATGCGAAAACTCAGCGGCCCATCCCGAACGACCGATAGCTCCGATAAGCCACTCTCCAGCGCGGCCGAATAGATAATCGGTTTAAAGGCGCTTCCCGGCTGACGTTTGGCCTGCAACGCGCGATTGTATTCGCTGAGGGAGAAATCGTGCCCTCCTACGAGCGCCCGGACCGACCCCGTTTGGGGATCCAATGCGAGCAGCGCGCCTTCAACCTCACCTTTGCCTGGGTCACCCGGGCCTGCTTTTTTCCTTATCCTCAGGCGGATCTCATCCAACCCCTCGCGCACGGTCTTCTTGGCCGCCATCTGAAGCGCGGTATCCAGAGAAGTATAAATGTGCAGGCCGCCTTGAAGAAGAGGAGCAAAGCCGTATCTATCCCCGATGGTCTGACGGATGTATTCCACGAAGTGGGGAGCGATTTGTGAATTGAGGACAGGGGCCGGAGTCAATCGGATAGAGGTATCGAGAGCTTCGCGATAAGCCGCCTCGGTAATAAAACTCTCCTGGTACATTCTCTTGAGAACATAGCGCTGCCTTTCCATCGCCGCGAAGAAGTCCCGGTAAGGGGAGCCCCGGCTCGGCGAACGGGGAAGGCCCGCAAGCAACGCGGCTTCCCCCAAACTGAGCTGATCCACTCCCTTGCCGAAGTAATCCCTACTCGCCGCCTCTACGCCGTAATTGCCGTGGCCGAAATAGACTTGGTTCAGATAGAGGTAGAGAATCTCCTCTTTCGTATGATTCCGTTCCACCCGGATAGCCAGGATCGCCTCACGGATCTTGCGTTTCAGCGTCCTCTCCGGTGTAAGAAAGAAACCGCGCACGAGCTGCTGGGTCAACGTACTTCCCCCTTCGCGAATCTCCCCCCTTTTGAGGTTGGAGAAAACCGCCCTCAGAATGGCAAATCCGTCCACCCCTTTGTGCTTAAAGAAGCGCGCGTCCTCTGCGGCCAGGAAGGCCTGGATCGCGTGCGACGGAATCCGTTCTAATGGAACGACCACTCTCCTTTGATGGTAGAATTCCCCGATGGGATGCCCCTCAACGTCATAGACCGTGCTGACCACCGCTGGCTGATAATTTGATGTCAGGTCGAGACGGCTGGGCAGATCGTGACTGTAGTAATAAACTATCCCGGCCACCCCCGTTAACCCCAAAAGGGAAAGGACGGCCAGGCTCCGGAGAACAAGCTTATAGAAAACCAATCCAGAGCGTCTAGATGATCCCATTTTTTTCTGCGAACCAAAATCATTCTATCAGAAGGAAGAAAAAATTTCTAAGCGCCATGCGCTCGTCAAAGCCAAGACAAACTTGAGGAAAAAGTCTCAAGCAAGGAAAAAGCCTGCCGGAAATTCCCGCCGCGAACCCAATAATGTTTTAACCACAGACAGCCAGGAACTAACAAAATCTGTTTATAAGCTGTTGATAAGTCACGGAAGGGTCAAATCAGAAGCCTAAAAATCGCTTACGGCAGCGGATTGCCTAAATTATCAGCACAAAAAATTGCGGAAGATCAATGAGTTACAAACACATCTGAAATGCTAGCTCTTCGATCTGGTGCTCAAATCGCGCATTAAAAGCCATTCCGGGCTGCGCAAAAGAAAGCTCAGGGCGAGATAGAGAGAAATTCCTAGCACTAGCAGCAAAAGAAAAATCCCTCCGTGGAAGAGGAAACTCTTTTCTGTTCCAACCCAGTCAACGCTGCGAACTATAAAAAGGAGAGGCAGGGCCATCAGCAGGGAATTAAAAAGGTTGTGAAAAAACGAGTGAAACAATCCTTCTAGAGGAAATTGACCCAAACGGCGACTCAGAATCAAAAGCAGCGCAAGAAAATTAAACGTAGCGGAGATGGAAGTGGCCAGCGCCAAACCCCCGTGGGACAATGAGAAAAAACCTACGTACTGAGAAAGCGTGGCAACCGCGTGCGAAAGCGCATTAGCGTCTGGACTTGCGGTGATTTTTCCCATCAGAATCAAGCTCGAAAAAAGGTTAAGAAGAAATGACCAGAAGGCGATCCGCACCGGCGTCTTGGTATCCTCCATTGCATAGAACACAGGCAGCACCAGTTTGGCCCCGGAAAATCCCCACAACGCCAACGAAAAATAAATCAAGGCTTGAGCAGCGCCCAGGGTGGCCCGGGCATCAAAGGCCCCCCTTTGGAAAAGCAGCGAGAATATCGGGACAGACACTACCATCAGCCCGACGGCGGAGGGAAGAGAGATGAAATTCACGAGTCGGAGGGAATAGGACAGGCCCGATCTCAACTCGCCAAACTCTTTCTTCGCCACCAAAGAGGAAAAACTGGGAAGCGCCGCAGTTCCAAGGGCAACGGCAAAAATCCCCAGGGGGAACTGAAGCAGCCGGTCCGCATAATAAAGGTAAGAGACGCTACCTTCCGGGAGCATGGAGGCCAGGATCGTGCTCACCAGGACATTGATTTGATAGACCGCGGCGCCAAAGAATGTCGGTCCCATGAGAAGGAGCAGACGCCTTAAAGCCGGGTCTTTGAAGTGAAAGTCCGGAGCATAAGTAAAGCCGTGACGGGAGAGATAGGGGAGCTGCAGCAGGAGCTGGGCTATGCCTCCCAGAAGGACCCCATATCCTAAACTGATAACCGGTTGAGCCATCCAAGGGGCGAAAAGAATGGCACAAAAAATGATAGAAAGATTGAGAAGCACCGGCGAAAGCGCCGGGGCCATGAAGTGACGTAGGGAGTTCAAAACCCCCATGGCAAGCGCGACCAGGCTTACGAAGAAAATATATGGAAACATCAAGCGGGTTAGGAGAACCGTGAGCCTGAACTTTTCCTCATCGGCTAGAAAGCCCGGGGCAAAGAGCTGAGTCAAAGGGCCGGCAAAAAACATCCCCAGAAGCGTCATCACGCCCAAAAGGATACCGATGAAGGTAAAGATGATCCGGGCGATCCTGACAGCCTCATCTTTTCCCTGATTAGTGAGATAATCTGTGAAGACCGGGATAAAACCTGCCGTGAGCGCGCCCTCCGCGGTCAGGCGACGGAGAAGGTTGGGAATACGGAAGGCGACGAAAAAGGCATCGGCCGCTCCCTGAGCTCCCAAGAGGTAACCGATTATGATATCGCGTAGAAGTCCTGTCAGGCGGCTGAGGAGGGTAAAAAAGCTGACCACGCCCGCTGCCCTGGTAATCCTCCCAACCTCTCCGATCACATTGACTCCTTAAGTGGCAAATGGTAAACAATAATGGCTGAAAGAGACATATGGGGAGGTAATCCTTGGCTGTTCATCCATCGGTAATCAAGAGACACCGCCAGAGCGTAACGAAAAGGTTGAGGAATCAGGAGATCAAATCCTGGATACGGACTCTTATCAAGAAGGCCAGACGCGCAATCGAGCTCCAGGATCGGGACGGCATCTCTGTTCAACTGAAAGAAGTCAACCGGGCCCTCGGAAAAGCGGTCAGTCGAGGGATTTTGAAACCCAACACTGCCTCACGCTGGTTGTCCCGTTTAGCACGATCCGCCCACCGCCTAGCCGCCACCCAATAGTCCTCAGCTCTTAGCGATCAGCCTTCAGCTTCTGCTTTCGCCTGAGAGCTAACTGCTGATTGCTGACTGCTACCTAGAATAGCTCCATGAGTCTCTGATGCAGCTCCCGCGCAAACCTTTCCAGCAGTCTTTCTTTGGCTTCCTGTTTTTGGCTTTCCGTAAGCTGGATGTCGGTTAACCGACGGACATCCCCGGCATTTAAGGTTCCCGTCTTAAAGCCCGAAGAACTGGTCACCACAGCGCCTCTGGAGCCGCTATGCATCTCCGTAAGCCTGGCCCCCTGGGTGCGCCATAGGAGTTCATCTGGATTACGCCGCCTGAGGCCCATGTCAACAACCAGCGCCATTTCAAATTGAAGAACCTCATCCTCGCGATTTACCGCAACGACGCGGCTATCGAAGGAACGGACAACGCCGCTCAATATGGCGTCCGCCTGCTCCAATTGATCGACAACCCTAAGCTGTCCCCGCTGACGAAACTCGCTTCTTAAGGTCGAGGCAATCTCGCTTTCGAGTCCCACATCCCGGCTTCTATTGACAAAGGTCTCAACAAAAACGGTTTTAACATCCTTGGGAAACTCTGCCCCTTTTCCTGAAAACTGGTAGCCGCAACCCATCAACAAAAAAAGGCAGTAGGCAATAGGCGTTAGGCAATAGCCGAGACTCGATACTCGAAACTCGAAACGCGAAACTACATTGTTATTTGTTCCCTTCCGCCTTCCGCCTGTTGCCTGTTGCTTCTTGCCTGTTGCCTTCATTTTTTTATCCCTCCGACACGATATTTACCAGCCGGCGCGGAACTTGAATCACCCGCCGGACCTCCTTGCCGCGCAGAAAACCCTTGACCTTCGGATCGGCCAATGCCTCCGCCTCGATAAACTCCTTGCTGGCATCCGGCGGCACGGTAATTTTCCCCCGCACCCTCCCGTCAACCTGGACAACGATCAACAACCGCTCTTCCTCCAAAGCCTCCAGGGAATAGGCCGGCCAGCGGATCTCTTCCAAGCCCCTCTGATGACCTAAATTCTCCCATAGCTCGCTCGCCATATGAGGCACAAACGGATAGAGGAGAACGACGATGGCTTCCACTCCTGCCTTGATCAGGGGCGCCCCATCTTTCCATATAGCCTCGTCCTTAACGCTAAGGCTTAAGGCGTTCAACAGCTCCATCACCGCGGCGATCGCGGTGTTGAAGTGAAACCTGCCTTCGATATCGTCCGTGACCTTTTTGATGGTGCGGTGGATCAGGCGGCGCAGATCCCTAATGTTCTGGGAAAGCTCCGTCGGGTTAAGATCCGAAGAAGCAGAAGCCAGCGCCTTACGATGCTGGGCAACGAAGCGCCACAAGCGTGTGAGAAAACGGTAAGCCCCCTCGACTCCCTGGGCACTCCATTCGAGGTCTTTCTCCGGCGGGGCAGCAAAGAGGGTGAAAAGGCGCGCGGTATCGGCGCCGTAAGCCGTTATCAGCTCTTCAGGGTCCACAATGTTTTTCTTGGACTTGGACATCTTCTCCACCCGCCCCTGCTCCGCCGCTCGACCGCATTGAGGGCAGCGCCATCCCTCCTTCTCGGATCCGATCATCTCTCCGGGAAAAAGCCAGCCATGCTCTCCGCACCGATAGGTCTCCTTGCAGACCATTCCCTGGGTCAGAAGGTTGGTAAAAGGCTCGCCAACTTTTGTAAGTCCCAAATCCCGCAGGACCTTTGTGAAGAACCGAGCATACAGGAGGTGCATCACGGCATGCTCGACTCCGCCTATGTATTGATCCACGGCCATCCAGTATCCGGCCTTGTCCGGATCGAACGGAGCGGAGTCCAGCTTGGGCGAGAGGTAGCGCAAGAAGTACCAGGAGGAGTCCACAAAGGTGTCCATGGTGTCGGTGTCCCGGCGCGCCGGCTTGCCACATTTTGGACAGCTCGCGGATAAAAACCGCTGGCTCTCCAGCAGCGGCGACCCGCCCTTGCCCGTGAACGGGACGTCTTGAGGGAGCTCGACCGGAAGCTCGCTCTCGGGCACCGGAACGATGCCGCACCCTTCACAGTAGAGGATCGGGATGGGAGTGCCCCAATAGCGCTGCCGGCTGATGCCCCAATCGCGCAGGCGATAGTTGACCGTCGCCTCTCCGATGCCGCGCTCGACCAGCCAGTCGATGGCCCGCCGCTTGGCGTCGGCCACCGCGAGGCCGTCGAGGAAGCCGGAGTTGATCTTGATCCCGTCGCCGGTGTACGCCTCACCGGTCCAGCCCTGCGGTCGCCGGACGGTCTCGATAATGTCCAGCCCGTGGACCTTCGCAAAGTCCCAGTCTCTCTGGTCCTCTCCGGGCACAGCCATGATGGCACCGGTGCCGTACGTCATGAGGACGTAGTCGGCGATAAACAGCGGAATCTGCGCCCCGTTGAAGGGATTCACCACGCGGGCCGAGAGCCGCAGGCCGCGTTTGGGCCGATCCTCAGCCGTTCGTTCTTGCTCGGACTGCTTGAGCACCTCGGCGCGGAAGCGTTCGACCTCGGCCCGTTCGCCGGACCCGTCCAGCAGCCGGTCGACCAGCGGGTGCTCGGGGGCAAGCACGGCGTATGCCATGCCAAACACAGTGTCGGGCCGGGTAGTGAACACGCGGACCTTGAGATCGCGCCGACCCCCCACCGGGAGGTCAAACTCCGCGCCCTCGCTCCGGCCGATCCAGTTGCGCTGCATGAGCAAAACCTTTTCCGGCCAGCCGGCAAGTTGATCGAGATCCTGCAGCAACTCCTCGGCATAGGCGGTGATCTTAAAAAACCATTGCTCCAGCTCCTTGGGGGCGACAGGGGTGTCGCAGCGCCAACAAAGCCCGTCAATCACCTGCTCGTTCGCCAGCACAGTCTCACAGGAGGAGCACCAGTTTACCGAAGAGATTTTTTTGTAAGCCAGCCCGCGCTCGTAGAGCTTTAAAAAAATCCACTGGTTCCACTTATAGTATTCGGGATTGCAGGTGGCGACTTCCCTTTCCCAATCGTAGGAAAGACCCATGCGCTTTAGCTGGTTGCGCATGTAAATAATATTTTCCTCGGTCCAAATGCTCGGATGCACACCACGCTCAATGGCGGCATTTTCCGCCGGCAGGCCAAAGGCATCCCAGCCCATGGGGTGAAGCACATTGAACCCCCTCATCCTCTTGTAGCGCGCGACTACGTCACCGATGGAGTAGTTGCGCACGTGGCCCATGTGAATCTGGCCGGAGGGATAGGGAAACATTTCCAGAAGGTAGTACTTCGGCAGGCGAGAATTCTCGCTGACCTGGAAGCTCTTTCCCTCCTCCCAGATCCGTTGCCATTTCTCTTCGATCTTTTTCGGTTTGTACCGCTCTTCCATTGCTCAGATGGCCTGCCAAACAACAGCTATTAAACTCGTATTCTGCACATTATGACTTCCAAGTGCAACGGTTCGTATTGAATCATCTAAAATGTAACCCAAGGGGGTATCATTGACTCATTTAGAATGTAACCCACAAGTAGTTGACCAGCTTAACAGCAAGGGAGAGTTACATCGTTATGAGTCAGAAGTCCAAATGGGAATATCTCAAAGCCATCTACACCCGCTACCGCAAAGTTTCCAAGTCTGTCAGATCTCTCATCCTCAACGAGTTCTGCCAGGTGTGCAGCTACAATCGCAAATACGCTATCCGGCTGCTCAATGGCCCGGCGCCACAACCACCGGCCAAGCAGCGCCACAAAAACCGCCGTCCAACCTACGGCCCAAAGGTGATCTCCCCGCTCAGCGCCATTTGGGAGGCCGCAGGCTCAAAGCCAAAAGACGGCTTCTCAAAAAAAGACTCTATGGCCGCACCAAACCAGGCACCCTGTTAAAACACCACATCCCCATCAAAACCGACTCCTGGGACGTCAACACTCCAGGGTTCACCGAAACCGACCTGGTCTCGCACTCAGGCAACTCCGAGAAGGGAGAGTTCATTCATTCCCTCAATGTCACCGACATTCACTCCACCTGGGTGGAAAGTAGAGCCGTCATGGGCAAGGGCCAAACGGGAGTCCTGAGCGCCATGAAGGAAATCGAACAGGCCCTGCCTTTCAAGCTGTTAGGCATTGATTCCGACAATGGATCGGAATTCATCAACTATCACCTCAAAGCCTTCTGTGACCACAAGCAGATCCAGTTCACCCGGGGACGCCCCTACAAAAAAGACGACAACGCCCACATCGAACAGAAAAACTGGACCCATGTGCGAAAAATCTTCGGCTACCTGCGCTACGACTCCTCAGAAGCCCTCAACGCTATGAATGATTTGTACCGTAATGAGTTAAGGCTGCTGCAAAACCTCTTTCTCCCCTCTATGAAACTCATTCGTAAGGTCCGTTTAGGCTCCAAGCTCAAACGCTGTTACGACAAGCCGCAAACTCCCCTACAGCGTCTGTTAACTTGCCCCCAGGCCGATCTTGCCAAGCTGGCAGAGCTTAAAAAGCTCAGGGACGGTACCGATCCCTTTGAGCTGGCCAAGACCATTGAGAGAAAACTCGATCGGATCTACCATCTCACCAACCAGCGCGTCAGCCCTAGCCTTAAAGGCCCTGACTCAAAGACTCCACAACCTCTAACCCCCATAGAAGAGCAAACGCTCATGAAGATCTCTGAAATCTTTGGAGTCAACATCACTGTGAAAACCATCACTGTGGAAACCCAAAAAACCACCCAACGCAGGGTTACATCTTAAATGACGCAACGATTCCCCGTAGGGTTACATTCTTAAATGAGTTGACAGGCACTGATTGTTTCGGGCTATACCGCCAATTTCGCTCTAGGAAAATCCTAGCCACTCCCGCAATGAGCGCTCAAGTCGGTCAGCATCGCGCTGGCTCAGCCGACCAACGGTTTTTACGACCAAGTCCTGATGTACTGTGTAGAAGCCGCGCTTCACCGCAGTGGGCACGTTCAGCCCCGCTCTCGTCCAGTCAGCAAGCGGGAACTCGCCGGCAACGAGGGAGGTAGTTTTGCTGGTCAGGGGAACGATGAAGATATCGTGGGAGACGTGCGGTGCGCTGACGACTACGGCAGGTCTGACTTTCGCACCGGACAGGTCAGAAAATGGGTAGCGGACCAGGATGATGTCATTCTTTGAGGAGTTGGGCATAAACATCATCCTCGGGGTTATCCCAAATTCTATGGAGCGAGGCCTCGCTTGCCTGGAGCCAGAACTCGGCCTCCTCATCGGCCAGGAGCGTCACCAACACTTTTGAACCTTCGGGAAGGTCCACCTGCTCCAATGGCTCGATTTTCCCCTCATGGATGATCGCCCTTAATGTTTTCGACATGGCATTTCCTTATGGGAACCGTCGTAATCAGCGACAATTGTCCAAATTGTACCTTAAAGAATAGATCTCTGCAAAACAGAACTGCCTAACGGATGCGAACTGAGCCGTCAAGTCGCTTACTCTTTCATACCACTGGCGTACGCCACCTGATCCAGCACTCCGTTAATAAAGGTAGCCGAATCCCCCGAACCATAGCGCCTGCCGATCTCAATGGCCTCATCCATGCTCACGTTCATCGGGATATCCGGGCAGAAAAGAAGCTCATAAGTAGCCATGCGCAGGACGGTCAAATCTACCTTGGCCATGCGTTTGAGCCGCCAATGCTCCGCGCACCTCTCGATGAGCCTGTCGATCTCCTTTCGGTGAGCAACCACCCCCGATGCCAGGCGCCGGGCAAAATCCTTTGCCCCGGGGCTCCCCTCAAAATGAGTCAGAAAAAACTCCAGCGATGCAGGTGACTCGTCTCCGGTCATTTCCATCTGATAAAGGGCTTGCAGGGCAAGTTCTCTGCCTTTCCGTCGAATCCCCATAATAAGATAGGCAATAGGCGCGAGGCATGAGGCGTGAGGCGTGAGTTTCCCTTTCCGCCCCGGTCCCTTTTGCCTCTCGTCTTCCGCCTTCTTCCTGTTGCCTGATGCCTATCGCCTAACGCCTGTTTTAAGGAATTTCCCTGTTCAGACTAACCATCTCGATGGCCGTGAGTGCCGCCTCAAACCCCTTATTTTCGCTCTTTGCGCCAGCCCGCTCCATAGCCTGCTCCACGTTGTTCGTGGTAAGAACCCCAAACGAGATCGGAACCCGATGTCGCAGCATTGTGTGACCGATCCCTCTGGTCACGGCGTCGGAGATATATTCGAAATGGGGAGTATCGCCACGAATCACAGCCCCCAAACAAATCAGGGCATCATACTTGCCGCTGGCCGCCATCCTTTCCGCCAATAGGGGAATCTCAAAAGCGCCTGGCACGCGCACGATATCGATATTCCCCTCCTCCCCCCCATGACTCTTCAAGCCATCCAGGGCGCCCTCCAAGAGCCTATCGGTAACGAAGTTATTGAAGCGGCTTACGATAATCCCGAATTTGATGCCTTGAGCGTCGAGTTTCCCTTCGGTCACCTTAGCCATAAAGACAAGACTGCAAAATGAAAAATGCAAAGCGCAAAATGTTTCTTGCTCCTTTAATTTTGCATTCTTAAATTTGCATTTTGCATTGAGCTATTGTGGCGCTCTCCTACTTTTCGCGCTTGGTCTCCAATTTGGAAAACAAATGGCCCAGCTTTTCCTGTTTGGTGCGGAGATAACCGATGTTGGACTCATGGGGCGGCACCTCTAGGGGAACCCGCTCCACCACTGTTAGGCCGTAGCCCCGAAGACCGACGATCTTGCGCGGGTTATTAGTCAATAAACGCAGTTTTTGCACTCCTAAATCACGTAGTATCTGGGCTCCTATACCGTAATCTCTAAGGTCCTCTTTAAAGCCCAATTCCAAATTAGCTTCCACGGTGTCCAGCCCGCGGTCCTGAAGCGCATATGCCTTGATCTTATTGGTCAGCCCGATTCCTCTTCCCTCCTGGTGCATATAGACCAAGACTCCCTTTCCTTCTGCGTCAATCACCTTTAGAGACTGGCGGATCTGATCTCCGCAGTCACATCGCTCCGAACCGAAGACATCGCCTGTGAGACACTCGGAATGCATCCGCACCAGCACGCTCTCGCCCGGCCGGATCTCATTCTTGACCAAAGCCATATGCGCGTGGGAATCCACGTTGTTTCTATAGACGATCGCCTTATACGTGCCTCTGTGGATGGTGGGGAACTCGGCTTCCGCTTCCCGCCTCACCAAACATTCACTGCGCAACCGAAAAGCGATGAGGTCGCTAATAGAGACGATGCGAAGGTTGTGCCTTTGAGCAAGCTCTCTGAGATAGGGCAGGAGGGCTACGGAGCCGTCATCCTGCAGAATTTGGCATGTGACTCCGGCAGGTTCCGCCCCAGCAAGACGGGCCAGGTCCAGAGAGGCCTCCACGTGTCCCGTGCGAACCAAAACACCGCCATTGCGGGCCTGGACCGGAAAGACATGGCCCGGCACCACCAGCTCCCCACGCTTCGGCTCCTTGGCTACTGCGGTCTTGATCGTCCGCGCGCGGCTGATGGCGGAAGCCCCGGAGCCCTCGTCACTTCGAAGCGATATGGATGCTCCGATGGGGTTACTGACGGCCGAACTGCTTTCCTGCGCCATCAGAGGAATCCCAAGCTGCTTCATCCTCTCCTCGGTCAGGCCGAGATGGATGAGCCCGCGGCCGTAAAGCAGCATGAAGTTAATGGCCTCGGGGGTTATCTTCTCTGCGGCCGCGCACAAAAAGCCCTCACTATCCTCCCCCGCGTCGTCAACGAGGATGACTGTCCTTCCGTTGCGGATCTGCTCTATCGCTTCTTCGGTGGTGCAGACTGCCATTACTGCCGTCCCAATCTCCTGGAAAGCTCGCTCCGCTTAGAAATCCTCGAAAGCGGCCCCCTTGCCAAGCCTCCCGCTCTGGAGAAGTCGCAGAACATATTTTCCAATAATATCGCTCTCGATATTGACTTTATCACCAACCCTACGCCCAAGCAAATTAGTGTGCCGCAGGGTGTACGGGATAATCGCCACTGAAAAACGCTGTTTTTCACATTCATTGACGGTTAAGCTGATGCCGTCCACGGCCACCGAACCCTTGGGCACGAGTAAAGGATAAATCGAAGCCGGAACCTGAAATGAGAGAAAGGTAAACTTTCCTCTCTTGTCAATTTCCCGGATGACTCCGACCCCATCCACATGCCCCGTTACCAAATGACCCCCCAGACGATCGCTCAGGCGCAGGGGACGCTCCAAGTTGACGAGGTGACCGCGTCGCAGTTTCTTCAGACTGGTCCGCTCCAGGGTCTCCGGAGAGACATCCACGGCAAACCGACCCTTGGCCTTGTCAACCACGGTGAGACACGCGCCATTCACGGCAATACTGGACCCCAGTTCCATCTCGCCCAGCGGGAGATGGGTACTGAGAGTCAGACGGCCAGCGTTCTTTCTCATCTGCCAGCGGTAGACCTTGCCCACGTCTTCGATGATTCCGGTAAACATAGATATCCCTTTTTTAAGTATAATCGAACCTGTTGACGATTGTCGAGCTTAGTAAAGCCCATGAACTGCCAGTTCCGGCGCTCGGCGGGTGTGGAAACAGGCGCTCGCGCCCATCGGGGTAGACCAGCGATTCCGCTTTCACCGAGGGCTCAAAAAGGTCGGGCCACGAGCGAGTCTCGCTGAGCCCGGTTGGTCAGCTCACTGACGTTTCCAGATCGACTCGGTGCCACTCAAAACTCCCCACGGAAGGTGCGCTGCTGGAGGGCGGCTTCGAGGTCTTGGACAATTTCCTGGGCAGGATGTCGAAATATCAAATATCACGCCTGATCCACTTCCCCACTGGCCTTACGTCTCCGACAACCAAGCCGACGCCGCATGCAGAGTTATGCCCTTGGGCAGGCCGCGCACGGCATCGGCGTTAAGCGCGACGATATGCAATCCGACCTTCGGATATTCCTGGGCCGCCTCCAGTAGCGCCTGCGTTTCTCGCTCGCGCGTCGCGGGCGAGTCCAGGTCCGCGCACACCTGAATCAAGTCTTGGCGTCCGTCCGGATAACGAGCCAGAAAATCAACTTCACGGCCTGTCTCTGTCCTCACGTAGGCGAGCGCCGCTCCCCGCCGCTCGAGTTCCAACGCAACCGTGGTCTCCAGAGCATGGCCCAGATTGGCTTTGCCGGAGCGGTCAAAGACCGGGATCAGGCCCG
>JACPSE010000025.1 GCA_016193465.1 Deltaproteobacteria bacterium | reverse complement strand
GCCTCACGAAAAACGATATTGATCGCCCCTTCGGGTCCCATGACCGCGATCTCGCCGGTGGGATAGACCAGATTGATATCCCCCCTCAGGTGCTTGCTCGACATCACGATGTAGCCCCCGCCGTAGGCCTTGCGCGTGATCACAGTGATCCTGGGCACAGTGGCTTCGGCATAGGCGTAGAGAAGCTTCGCCCCGTGGCGGATAATACCGTCGTACTCCTGCGCCGTTCCAGGCAGGAAACCGGGCACGTCGACGAAAGTTACCAGGGGAATATTAAAGCAATCGCAAAAGCGAATAAAACGGGCTGCCTTCACCGACGCGTCAATATCCAGGCAGCCCGCCAGATGGGCCGGCTGATTGGCGACAATGCCCACAGACCTTCCGCCCAGCCGGGCGAATCCGATCACAATATTCGGAGCGAAATCGCGCTGCACCTCGTAAAAGTAGCCCTCGTCCACCACCGCGCCGATGAGCTCTTTCATATCATAGGGCCGATTGGGATTGTCCGGGACCAGATCCCTGAGCTTCGCATCGCGTCTCGACGGATCGTCGTCTGTCGGATGGAAAGGAGGGTCCTCCTGATTATTGCTGGGCAGAAAGCCCAGAAGCTCCCTGATCATCAGGAGACATTCCTTTTCGCTCTCGGCAGAAAAATGGGCCACCCCGCTCTTGGTGTTGTGGGTCTCGGCTCCTCCCAGCTCCTCCTTCGTAACCTCCTCATGGGTGACGGTCTTAATCACCTCTGGGCCAGTGATAAACATGTAGCTGTTGGTCTTGAGCATGAAGATAAAATCCGTGATCGCCGGCGAATAGACCGCGCCGCCGGCGCACGGCCCCATGATAGCGGAGATCTGCGGCACCACGCCGGAAGTGAGAACGTTTTTCAAAAAGATATCAGCGTAGCCCGCCAGGCTTGCCACCCCTTCTTGGATGCGCGCCCCGCCGGAGTCGTTGATCCCTATAATGGGCGCGCCATTTTTCAAGGCCATATCCATCACCTTACAGATCTTCTCCGCCACTGCCCCGCTCAAGCTCCCGCCAAAAACGGTAAAATCCTGGGAGTAGACATAGGCCAGCCTGTCGTCTATGGTCCCATAGCCTGTCACCACTGCATCGCCCGGTATCTTCTTCTTTTCCATGTCAAAGTCTGCGCAGCGATGGGTTCGCAGTCTGTCGATCTCCGAAAAGCTGCCGTGGTCAAGAAGGATATCGAGCCGCTCCCGAGCCAGGAGTTTACCCTGCTCATGCTGCCGCCGAGCCTTGTCGGCGCCGCCGCCAACCTCTACCTGCTGGTTCAGTTCACTTAGTTTCTCCAGATTGTCTTTCAGAGCCATAACTAAAAACCCGTCCTGTCCCTAGACAGCGAAGATCAAGTCTCGGCATAATAGCAAACAAGCCTCATCTGTCAACAGGATTCGGGCTTTTCTTTGATCGTTAACACCTTGAACTTTTATAGCAAAATTGCTAGCTTAGCGTCTCCTAACTACTGCCTCGCGGGAGCGGTCTACTAACGTGGCGCCAACAAACAGGAAAGCCTTTCAGAGTTCAAAATCCCTGGCCCGATTCTCCCAGAAGGGAAGGCAGGCCTTGCTGATTGTTTCTGCCAGTGAGACGGACGCAAACATGCTCTATGCCACCTCTTTTTTTGCGCCGGACCCCTTTATCTTCTTCCAGCGCCGGGGAAGGAAATACCTGGTCATGAGCGACCTGGAGATCGACCGTGCCAAAAAACAGGCTGAAGCAGACCACGTCCTCTCTCTTTCCTTCTATCAGGCCCAGCTTAAGAAAATGGGTAGCAGCAGTCCCGCCACGGCGGACATCCTGGAGATCATCTTCCGCGAAAAAGGGATACGCTCTGTGACAGTCCCGGCCAATTTCTCCGCATGGCTCGCGGACGACTTGAGATCAAGAAATTTCGCCTTGCAGGTAAAGAGAGATCCGTTCTTCCCGGAGCGAGAAAAGAAAAGCGACGATGAGGTAAAGAAGATCCGGGAATCGTTGAAAGTGGCGGAGTCAGGGCTAGAGGCCGGCATTCAGGCGCTAAAAAAGGCAAAGATTGGCCGCGACCGGTATCTTTACCTGAACGGCTCCCGGCTGACCTCCGAAAAGATCAAAACTATCGTCAACACCACGATCATGGCCCAGGGATGGGTGCCGAGCCACACCATCGTCTCGTCAGGAGACCAATGTTGCGATCCCCATCATGAGGGAAGCGGGCCGATCAAAGCCGATACATCCATTATCTTTGATATCTTTCCCCGCTCCCAGCAGACCGGATATTTCGGCGACCTGAGCCGCACCGTGGTGCGTGGGCGAGCCTCGGAGCGGCTCAAAGCGGCCTATGTGACGGTCCAGGCGGGACAGGAGATAGCTTTTCGGATGATCCGGGACGGCGCTGACGCAAGAGAGATCCACCAAAAGATCCTGGCCCTCTTCGAGCAAAGAGGATTTCCAACCGGCAAGATCAACGGCAGAATGCAAGGCTTCTTTCACGGCACGGGACATGGCCTGGGTCTCGACATTCATGAGCCGCCACGCATCGCTGCCAGCTCGGCCACGCTCCGGACCGGCCACGTGGTGACGGTTGAGCCGGGTCTCTATTATATTGGCATGGGGGGGGTGCGACTCGAGGACGTCGTCCTGGTTACTCCCGCCGGCAACCGCAACCTCACCCGCTATCCCAAGTTTCTGGAGATTTAAATCATTGAACCTTCCGACTTCTAAACCCTTTTTTGCCGGCGAAAAGCCCCGGATCATCGGCCACCGCGGGGCATCGGGAGAAACGCCTGAGAATACCCTGACCTCATTTCAAAGGGCCTTCGAAGACGGCGCCGGATTTATTGAGCTGGATGTTCGCGGCAGCAAAGACGGCGATGTGGTCATTATTCATGATGCGACGCTGGCAAGAACCACCAACGGGCGCGGCCGGGTTAGCCGATATTCGCTGAAGGAACTTAAAGGGCTCGATGCCGGCTACCGGTTCACTTCGGATGGGGGAAGGAGTTACCCTTACCGCGGGAAAAAGATAGAAATCCCAACTCTCAAAGAGCTGTTCTCTACCCTCCCACAGGCCAGAGCCATCATCGAAATCAAGCAGGCCCGTCCGCCCATGGTTAAAAAGGTTCTGGAGATCGTGCGCCGGGCGGATAAAGAGGCTCAGGTCTTGTTAGCCACGGAAAAAGATCAGGTGATGAAAGAGGTCCGAAAAGAAATCCAGGCCCATGGCCTGCCCATCGCCACCGGCTTCTCTTATGGCGAGGTGGCCGCCTTTATGGGCTGGCTCGCCGGCGGGAAAAGAGATGCCTATGTGCCTGCGGGACAGGCGTTCCAGATCCCGTGCGACTATGCTGGCATGACTCTGGTTAGCGAGCGGACGGCGAGAGAAGCCCATGACCTGGGGCTTGAGATGTTTGTTTGGACGGTCAACGACACCAAGAAAATGGCGCGGCTTATGGAATTGGGGGTGGACGGGATTATTACCGATTTTCCTGCTCTGCTGCGCGACCTCGTTTTAGAAAAGCGGCCCTGAAAGAAAAAAACCTTTTCTATTCTGATGAAAAGAGTAGAATAGGACCATATGGCAGGTTTGAAAAGCGCTGAGGGCGGCTTGCTGGATAAAAAGAAAGCTATCAGCATCCTCCAATGGCTGATTGTGATCGTCACTTCTTATCTGTTGCTTTTTAGCAAAGGAACCGTATCCGAGGACCCGTGGGTTTACGGTCTGATCGTCATTTTCCTCGCCAGCGCTTTGCTGCTCCCAAGGCTGCCTCAAAATATTGTCGAGCATCACAGTTTCGACATCACGCTGCTGGTCTTTGATACCGTTCTCATCTCGGCTTCGATTTACATGTACCGGGATGTCTCCTGGGATTTGTTCCTGTTCTACTTCTTTATCCTTTTCATGGCGGCGATCGGGGAGAGCATGGCGCGAATCGTGATCGGCTCGGTCCTCATCAGCCTCGTCTATTTGGGGCTCCTCTTCCAGCAGGGAAAGGGGCTCATGCAGATCGGGCCTGAGCTGTTCGTCCGCATTCCCTTTCTCTTCGGCGCCTCCATCCTTTACGGCTACCTCTCGGAGAATGCCAAGAAGGAAAAAACGAGAGCGGAAACGGCGGAGCAAAAGGAACGCCTCAAGATGGATCTGGTCTCGGCGCTCGCCCATGACATCAAGAACCCTCTCGGCATCATCATGGGATACGCGGAGGTGATGGCGGATCAGCTCTCCGGCCGGGGTGAGGCGAAAGAGAACCTGGAGGTTCTGGACCGCATCCAGGACAGCGCCCAGAGGATCGTCAATCTGGTCACGGGCTTTCTTGAGGCCAGCAAGGCGGAGGCCGGGAAGATCAGCGTCGCAGAACATCCGGTCGAGTTCAACGCGTTAATTCGAGAAGTTGCACAGCAGCAAATGGGCGATCTGCGCAAGAAAAACATCTCACTGAACGTAGATCTTGACGAAAACATTCCTACCATAATAGGGGATAAAGCGCAGCTCGACCGGGTTCTTTGGAACCTTGTCGGCAACGCGATTAAATTTACCCCGGCGGGAGGCGTGATTACCATAAGATCCCGGCGGGATAACAGATACGTCTGCGTAGCCGTCAAAGACACGGGAATCGGCATTCCGCCGGATGAGCTTCCGCTTCTTTTCTCGCAGTTCCGGCGCCTGAAAGGATCGGCGAAGATCGAGGGGACCGGCCTTGGCCTCTTTATCGTCAAGACTATCATCGAGGCCCATAAAGGCACCGTCCAGGCCGAGAGCGCGGATGGCCAGGGGTCAACCTTCACCATTCGAGTGCCCATTCGTTCTTAGGCGGAGCTTCGTCGCCCCCGTCCCAACTCCGGACTTGCGGCAAAAAAAGGGCCCGCCTCCTGCCTTGAGTGATACGGCAGCGGGCGGGCCCTCGGTAGGCTGAGCGGGTTTGCCAGGCTCCAAGCCTGAAACCCAGTCAAAGATTTAGCTCAGAGCCTAAGTCTCAGCCACCTCACAGTCACAACATTTGTCTATCATGTTTGGACCACCTCCTTTCTCTGCTGACCTGATTGTACGGAAGCGGTCCGTTTCTGTCAATAAAAATTTCGTGTCTCGTGTTCGTGACTCGTGTTCGCACGAGCACGGGCACGAGTAACGAGCACGATCTTACAGCCAGCCGATAAAACTCAACTGGCGGCCGGTCTCTCTTCTCTCACGCCGATAGGAAAAGAAATCTTCTGCGGCGCAGCTCGTGCATGGGCCGATGTTAAAGATCTGGGTCGGCGGAATTCCCGCGCTGACAAGCAGCAAACTGTTCAGAGCTCTGAGATCGAGAAACCTTTTGTCCCCTTTCGCCCGCAGGCACCCCTCGGCAAGCTGCCCCCATCTTTGAGCCAGGGGAAGCGAGACCTCCGAACCGATCTCGTAACAGCACGGGCCGATCGCTGGGCCCAAAGCCGCTTCGACCGAAGTCGGCTCTGCGCCGTATTGCTCCCTTAGGTAGCGCACCATCTTCGGCGCGATACCGGCCAGGGTGCCGCGCCATCCTGCGTGAGCCACCGCGGCCAGCTTCCTGCCGCGAACGGAAAAAAGGATCGGCACGCAGTCCGCCGTGAGAGCCCCGAGGATAACACCAGGCTCCTCGGTGACCATCCCGTCGGCCTCCCCGGCTTCCTTGGTATTTTTATCTCTGACCTCCAGGATTTGATCTCCATGCATTTGTCTCATCGTAACGATCCGACCGCCATGAACACCTACGGCCCGCTTCACATCACACATGTTGTCCTTGACCGCTTGAGGGTCATCACCGACCCGAAAAGATAGATTCAAGCTGGAAAAGGGACCAACGCTCTTCCCTCCACGCCGGCCGAGAAAGCCGTGAAGCAGGCCGCCAGTCTTTTCCCATTGCGGTACTTGGAGATGAAGCAAATCCATAGCAAAAGGAATTATGATTTTTTTGCGAAATAGTTGCAAGACGGGCACCCGCATGGTAGAAAACGCCGTGGAGGGACGACATGGACTATGAGACATTAGCGGAGAAATCCCTGCGGGGCCTGATCCTGGAGCGGGAAGAGATGAGGGCGGTGCTCGGTGCCCCGGAGACTCAACTGCCGGAACTTTTGTCCGCCGCCTTCAGGGTGCGCCACCACTATTTCGGCAGAAAAGTCCAAATCCATGTCCTGCAAAACGCCAAAAGCGGGCTCTGCCCTGAGGATTGCCACTACTGTTCTCAATCATCGATCTCGAAGGCCCCGATAGACAAATATCCCCTCATGCCCAGAGAGCGACTTCTGGAAGGAGCCGTTAAGGCCAAGGTGGCCGGCGCGGTGAGATACTGCATGGTCAACAGCGGCAGAGGCCCGACTGAGAGAGAGATAGAGGAGTTGGCCGAGGTGGTGCAGGAGATCAAGAGCAACGTGCCGATCCAGCTTTGCTGCTCGCTCGGGCTTATGAGTGAGGCCAAGATCAGGGTCCTCAAAGAGGCCGGGGTAGAGCGCATCAACCATAATATCAACACCAGCCGGCGGCACCATCCCAACATCTGCACCACCCACACCTATGAAGACCGAGTGGAGACATTAAAGAACGTAAAGTCCGTGGGGCTCACTTCCTGCTGTGGCGGGATCATCGGCATGGGCGAATCCCAAGAAGACATCATGGATATGGCCCTCTCCCTTAGAGAGCTCGATGTCGACTCTATCCCGATCAATTTTCTCCATCCGATTCCTGGGACTCCTTTCCAAGGGATGAACCATCTGACGCCGCAGAAGTGCCTCAAAACCCTCTGCCTCTTCCGCTTCATCAATCCCACTAAAGAGCTTCGGGTCGGCGGCGGGAGAGAGATCCACCTGCGCTCGCTCCAGCCCATGAGCCTCTATCCGGCAAACTCTATCTTTGCGAACGGCTATCTTACCACGCCGGGACAAAGGGCTACCGAAGCGCACCGGATGATCGAGGATTTGGGTTTTGAAATCGAGGAGTGGCAAGGCAACGGGCACTAGGCAATAGTAAAATGCCACGACAAAGATCGCCTTCTTTTGCCTGCTGCCTCTTGCCTATCGCCTCCTGCCTTACTTCCAAATAGTGATCAAAAGGCCGCCGCCGATAATCAGGCAGGCCCCCATCACGATTTTGAGCGTTACCCGCTCCACATCTCTAAGGAAGATAGCGCTTAGCGCCAGCGCAAAAAGCGGGCCGGTGCCGCTGAGGGGAACAACCACCGTAACCTTGCCCAGATCCAAGGCATAATACATCGAGGCCATTCCCAGACTTACCGTTACTCCGGCGGCCAGATAAAAGGGAAGACACTCCCGATTGAGATTGAAGTTGCTCTTTCTCCCGCCGGAGGCCAGGAGAAGCAGGACGGAAACCGCGAACGACGAGCTAGCGGTAACTGCCGCGGCCAGGAAAGGATGGGGAACAGCCGCCAGGCCGAACTTGCGCAGTACCTGGGAAAAGCCCGCGATGAGAGAGGCCATGAGCGGGTAGAGAATATAAAGCAAGCGGATTTTTTGCACCGAGCCGCCGCCTCTGTGGGAAAGCAGCGTGATCCCTGCGATGATAAGAAGAGTGGCGAAAAAAATAGGGAGCGTCATGCGCTCGCCTAAAAAAAGGATAGCAAACAGGGCGCTGAACAACGGCGTGCTCGCGCGGACCGGGTCGGTGATGGCAATTCCTAAAGTCTCAATGCCTTTGTAGGTGAGAAAACGGGTGAGCCCGGGCTGAAAGAGGCCGGCGATAACGAAGATAAAGATTCCGGCCTTGGTAAGAGACTCAAGAGGGACAAAGAGGAGCGAGACACCCCAGAGGAAAACCGTGTTGATCCCTAAGCTGGTGACGACGGCGGTGGCGGGGTTCGAGTAACGCAGCCCCTTTTTCGTGAGCATATTGTGCAGCGCAAAGAGGAAGGCGTTGGCGAGCGCAAACAATTCAGCGGGCATGAAGTTCCTTATTCCATGCCAGCGAGGAGGCAGGGAGAAAATCCAATTTCATCTTGTTCGCTGTGAACCCTGGTAGAATTTCTTCCGGCCGGGCTCGAGTCAGCTATACAGGCTTTCAGAGAAAACGGCAACGCAGAGAAGCAATTAGTCGTCGTCTCCTGTCAAGTCCTTCTCCTCTGGCTCAGGGCCGATGCGGAATGTGTTTTTTTCGTGAGTCGGCGTGCGGCCAGGGATCTGTCCCGAAGAGGCACCACCAAGGACGGCTGCCAAATCCCCCATGACATCGGTGCTTTTCCGGTAATCAGAATGGCCATCAATCACCGTACTGCAATCGACCTGAAAAGCATTATCGGCCAACAGATCAGGTTCATCGGCTCCGTTCAGGCCCAGGCGGCCGTCGGCATTGGCAAAGGCCGAAGCCCCCAACACTGGATCATGTCGGTTAAAATATGAACTCAGACGACGCACCTTTCGAACTGCACGATGGCCAATCTCCCCCTTCTCCAAAACATCATTGCTCACATCAGCCGCGAAGCAGGTCATCTCATCAATGATAGCGCCACTACCTGAATGACTCGCCAGGGTCCGAAACACGAGATAGCCACCCATACTGTGGGTATTGACGTGGAGAGAGTTTTGTCCCAAACGAGGGCGAAACTTGGTCAGGAATTTGGCCAGTGCCGGCGCCGCATATTCCACCTGTTCCTTGTCCCCAAAGTACTGGTACCACTGGCCATAACTCGGCCAGGTGAATCCTATGACATTTCCCTGAAAGCCGGCCTGACGGATTCTCTTTTCGAAATCCAGGTAAGCCTTGGTGACATCTTTGAATTCATTGTTGAAACCATGAATAAGGAGGAGAGTTGGCTTGTCAGTAGGTATATCCTCCAATTTTCGTTCCTTTGCCTCTTTTCCCTCTGAGGCTTTTGTAAACTCATAGAATAGGTACCGGCCCTTCGGCAACCTCTCATGCCCGAAGGTCTTATCCTTATCCCGCTTTCTTGTATTAATGAGAAACATGTGTCTAGGCGCCAATTTTTGGACAGCAGCCCCCGGGCTTGTTGTTAGGGATCGAGCCACCTTTTAACGCGCGTCGAAAGTTTACATAGCCCTGACAGTAATAGCGAAACAAAAAGGCCCAGAAGAGATATGATAAATCCAATTGACAATACAAAAGAGGGACTCACGCGTTCCCAAAGATAATCCCAGATTGGTCGGAAAGCTCCCCATATACCGGATGTATCGCTGGTTATTACCCACGCAATAAAGGAAACAGTGATCCAAGCTGTGGCATATACAAGGATAGAGCCCAAGGCGAGATTTAGGATAATTCTTGCAGCCTTTGATTTGCGCGCTCCTGGCAATGAAAATTCCCTCCGGTCAGCAGGCGAAATAATATACTCAAGAATACTATTGATAAGACGCTTCTCCTTAACGATGTGATGCCAGTAGGAGGTATGCGCAGTGAGAAACGTCCACCGATCCACTAAGGGGTGGTTTTTCAGATGGAATCCCTTGTCCTGAAGTGCAGCGAAATTATTCAATTTGGCCCCAATAATGTCTAAGATATCGTGGACATTGATCCATGGGATTTGGCGCTGGTAGTGAATTGCAGTCTGAGGCTGGCCCGCAATCGCTACAGGAGGGTCACTTTTGTCAACATTAATGGGAATAGTCCGCGGCCATATCGCTGCAAATTTATCAAGGGGAGACCCGAGAGCAAACCATGCTTTAAGTTTATTTAGAACCTTTTCCCGTTTTGAAGATCCGTTCCCTTTCCATAGATGAATTAGCTTCTCCCGCAATTCTCTATCCGTAACGTATTGCTCTAGGATTCTATCTCCAGGCTCCATCAGCGCATTAAATGTAACAACAGTTCCTAGACTGTGAGTGATAAGGATGATCTCTTCATTGTCCTCAAGACAGGCGCGACCATACGTGTTCCAAAATCTGACGCGCATCGCTTCACGACTCTTCTTGTCATATGTTTCGATAGTATCTTGACGGATTCTTTCAGAGACAAAAAGTTGCACATCGCCGAGATACTCGTGGATAAATTCTCCCAATCTGGGTCTCTTCCCAAAAACCCTATAGATCACAAAAGTCAGCGCCCTAAGGGTAAACAGTAAAAAAATGAAAATTACCGATAAAATAGCGAGTTGGAACCTCACCCATAGTCTAGTTCCCAGGGAAACCTCAATATTTTTCATTCGGGCGTCAGTGCCCTGAATTTCCTCGTATCGTCCGGGATAGAAGGGAAGGATCAGCCCCCATAGAACCAATTTTACCCACCGTAAAAAGTTGTAGGGACGGTCCAAGTCGGCATAGTAGACTTCATAAAACCTTATGCTGAACAAAGAGTTCTTGCATAAAAAATCCAGAGTAACAGGCTGGAAGGGACATTCAGGGTGAAGATCCTTTTCTACGTTATCGACACCTTCGGCTGTTTTGAGGGCTTGGTAAAAGTTCAGTGCCACCTGCTCCACAGTTTCTTGCACGCGCTGGCTACCCACCCCGTGAACAACTATTATTCCTATGGTTCTCCTTTTTCCTTGTTGACCAATCTTGCCGTCGCTCACCGGATTAGCCATAAATTCCTCCCCGATCTTTATCAGGAACAATTGCCATAGAAAGTCTCGTCAACCCTTTATCTTTCCTTAATTATGACCCAAGAAATTGCTCGATGCCTTGCACTTCCATCTCCGGTAATAAAGAAAAATAGGGATTATCAGCTTCGGCGGTTTTTCCGCTCTCCGTGGCGGAGAAAGGGGCGTCGTAAAGAATTCCCAACCGGCGGCTCATGGAGGCGGCCCGCCAAGGTTCTTTGGAATCTTGTTTCTTGCTTCCCGTCGACTGTTGATCTGCCCAGCAAATTTGCTCCGTTCCTGGTTTGTCCCAAAGGGCGCGCCATAACCTTTCTCCAACGGCTAACCCAAGGCGAGGCACCAGGTTTTACTGGTCCTTCTTATACACATCCTTCATCTTCTCTAAAGCCTTCGATGTATTCTTGGTCTGGATTAGGAGACTGGCCTGGCCGCTCTGTCCTGGGACCTTCTCTTTAGCGTCGGAGCCAAACCCTTCCCCCGCCTTGATGGTTGCCTCATCAGTCACCCCTACACGCCAAATAGTCCCATGTCCAAACTTGAGCGTCGGAAAAGGGATGCCACCGGTTGACGGAGATGCCTCAAGACCAAGATGAACCCAGCTACTTATAAGAAAAACTCTTTTCATTTTACCTCCTCGTTGTCGTTAAATTCGCATTAAAAAGCCCGGGCGGATTGCCTGATCCGGCCGGGCCAAGGGTGCGGGGTCAATGTGACCCGGATTCTAGGGTTACCGGCAGTTCCAGAAAGCGGCCCTTTAATTGCACAATTGCGAAAGCGTGTCAAGGGAAATTTTGCCCAAAAAATCGGTAGGTTAGACGTACAGCGGGGGCGATTTTGCTGAGTTTTTCTACAGCGCAAAAAAGACTGACGCAGGACAAGAATTAAAGGCGGAAATGGTAGAATCTGCTGCGGCCCGCGAAGGTCAATCTAGGCTGAAGCGAGGAATTTCTGCATCCCTTGTACCTCCATCTCCGGCAACAGAGAAAAATAGGGATTATCGGCCTTGGCTGCTTTTCCGCCCTCTTTTGCGGAGAAAGGGGCCCCATAGAGAATTCCTAAACAGCGGCTCAGACAGGCAGCCTGCCAGGGGGCATCGGCAGTTCTGGCGCGCTCTTCACAGGCAATTTGGACGACCTCTCTCTGATTCTTCGGCTTCTCCTTCTCGATTCTGGCCTTGATCTGTGCCTGGGCTTTATCCAAACTTTCCTGCTGCGTGCAGAGATCAAAGAGAGCGCAGAAACACCGTAAGTCCGTGATTGGATGTGGCCCTACAGTTCGCAACCATTTGAGCGCCTCGCGCAGTTGACTACCGTAGGTCTCTTTGCTAAATGCGACCATCTCTTGCCGAAACTCCACGACCTGGCCGACTCTCTTAAGATAGCCGCGCCAGGGCTCCTTGACTTCGCGTTTTCCTCTCCCCGCAGAGTGCTGATCGCCCCAGAGAATCTGCTCTTCCACCGGTTTATCCCAAAGGCCGCGCCACTCATCCCAGTGCGCCCTGGCGCTGAAACATCCCACTAAGATGTCCCGACTAACCTTCTCTAGCCTTCGGAATAACTGCACCAGTGTTCCGGTCTTAAAATTTACCTGAGAAGGACCGAAGGAGAGCCCAGCGCCGTTAAAATTACCCGTGACCTGCTGGAAAGGATCACCGCTCGTCTCATATCCAGAGTTCACGTGAAAGGCCACATCAAGCGCCTCTTCCAGGGATATAGTTTCCTTGGGAGACGGCCGGGCCTCGAGAAAGATACTATCCTTGCCTGGAGTGAGCTTTGAGAGGGCCCCCTGATTAAGAAGCATCGAGCACACCCGTTTCAGTTCCGAGAGGTTTCCGCAGCGGACGGACGCACAAAAACCACGGGTCCCCTGCTTGCCCTCGTCAACATGAGCGACCTTAACTTCCTGCCCCACCAGGTAGCGGATACTCTGAAGCGTGAGGATCAGACTCGGATGGATAAAAAAGGTTTTGTCCCTGCGGATAAACTCGCGCAAGAAAAAGTCAGGCGCAACTCTAGGGTTAAGCTCTTTTGGATTTTCCCCTGCTAGACATCTGCCCTCAAAACGAAACCGTGCTTCTACCATAGTCCACCCCTTACCTATTTAGTCTTAGTCCGCCCTTACTTATTGCAAAGACCACCTGGTTTTGTCAAAGATAGCTGGAATCGCCATGAGGACGAAGACTGCTGTCATTTCCATCCAGGACTTGACCTTAGAGGCCATCCCGGCATTAAGTGGGGCCCTGAAAGCCGTTCCGGGGGTGGAGAGTGTGGATTTCAACGTGGGGCGGAGTGTGGCGGTGGTGGAATTCGACGCGGAGCAGTCCAAAGTGGACGACCTGCTGAGGGCAGTTCTCAAAGCCGGCTACAAAGTCATGTAAGTTACTGGTTATTGGTTACTCGGCAATTCCTAAAGGCATTAACCAATCAACTAATAACGAGTAAACGAATAACTAATTCCCTGCGACGGTCATTCGGGATATCTTGACAGTTGGCGCAGATATCCTGTCCCTCATTTCGAGATCATTCCCTAACATCTCTATGTTCAACAGTATGTCCTTTAGATTCCCGGCTATCGTAACTTCCTCTACCGGATACGCCAATTCGCCCTTCTCGATCCAGATACCTGCCGCCCCGCGCGAATAGTCGCCCGTCACCAGGTTGACGCCAAAACCGATAAGCTCCGTGACATAAAAGCCTTCTTCCACCGAGGCGATTATCTTCTCGGGACTATGGGATCCGGGGGAAAGATAAAAATTTGTCGGCGCCACCCCGGGGGGCTCACCCACAGAACGGGCGGCATTTCCAGTCGAGGGATAGCCTAGTTTGCGGCCGCTATAGGTGTCGAGAAGATAACTCTGGAGGACACCCTTTTCGACGACTGTTTTCTTCCTGGTCGGAAGCCCTTCCCCGTCAAACGGCTTCGACCCCAGCGCTGCCGGAATCGTGCCGTCGTCAATGACTGTAACCAGATCTGACGCAACTTTGCATCCAAGTTTCCCGACCAGAAAAGAAGCGCCTTTATAGAGAGAATAGCCCGAGAGGGCCGTAGAGAGGTGGCGCAGAAGCGTCGCGGCAATTTCAGGCTCGAAGACCACCGGGAGCTCCCGCGTCTTGATCTTCCGTGCCCCTAACCTTCTTAACGCGCGCGCCGCGGCTCTCTTGCCTATGGACTCAGGCGATTCGAGGCGGGAGAACTTACGGTGAGAAGAATACCAATAGTCACGCTGCATCGAACCGTTGAGCGCGGCAACGGGAACCACGGAGAGGCTGTAGGTCGATCCCTGATACTCGCCAGAAAAGTCGTGGCTGTTGGCGTAAATTACCCGGCTTACCTGGTTAGAGAACTCAGCCCCTTCGGAATTGGTAATACGGGAATCGAAGCCGAGCGCTGTCTTCTCGGCCTCAAGGGCGAGGCGGGTCCTCTCTTCCACGGAGAGCGTCCGGCCGATGTCATCGCACAGATCCAGGTCTGGAAAGCTTCGGGCGAACTCCTCCGGCGCGGGAAGACCACTGTGTTTGTCCTGCGCGGTCGAGCGCGCCATAACGCAAGTGTCATCGATCAGCCGCTCGATGGAGCCCCGGGAGATGTCGGAGGTCGAGGCGGTAGCGGAGCTCGCAACGAAAAAAAGCCGCAGGCCCAACCGCTTCTCCTGCGCCTGGCTGACCTTTTCGATCTCGCCTAAACGCACAGTGACAAAAAAGGAGTCGCTCTCTACCGTCACCACGTCCCCCTGGGAGGCGCCCTTCGATCTGGCTTGCGCCAAGATATCGCGGGCCAAATCTTGGCTTAGTTCTAAACGCTCCATAATCGTTGCTCGTGTTCGTGCTTCGTGCTCGCCGTCAATGATGCCCCGTGCGTGCTCATAGCTCTTCACGAACACGGGCACGAGCCACGATCACGAAACTGTTCCTCCTACCGTGATTCCGTCAATCTTGATAGTCGGAAGCCCCACTCCGACGGGAACGGATTGCCCATCCTTGCCGCAGGTACCGATCCCTTCGTCCAGTTTCAGGTCTGTTCCCACCATGGAGACCCGCGTGAGGACATCCGGGCCGTTACCGATCAATGTTGCCCCTTTGGCCGGTCGGGTCACCTTCCCATCTTCGATGAGATACGCCTCGCTGGCAGAAAAAACGAACTTGCCGTTGGTGATGTCCACCTGGCCGCCGCCGAAGGCCACTGCATAGAGCCCTTTTTTTACCGAGCGGATGATATCTTCAGGCGGCGTCTCGCCAGCCAGCATAAAGGTGTTGGTCATCCTGGGCATGGGGATATGGGCGTAGCTTTCCCGGCGTCCGTTGCCGGTGAGCGGCATCTTCATGAGCGCAGCGTTCAACCGGTCCTGCATATAACCCTTGAGAATACCCTTTTCAATCAGGACCGTCCGATGGGTCGCGGTTCCCTCGTCATCCAGATTGAGAGAGCCGCGGCGGCAAGGAATCGTCCCGTCGTCCACCACCGTGCAGAGTCCCGAGGCGACTTTCTGCCCGATCCGGTCGGTAAAGGCAGATACCTTTTTACGATTGAAATCGGCCTCCAGGCCGTGGCCGATCGCTTCGTGGAGCAGGATCCCCGGCCACCCTGGTCCCAAAACCACATCCATCATTCCGGCAGGCGCGTCCTCGGCCTCAAGGTTGAGAAGCGCCTGGCGCACCGCCTCGCGCGTGTAGCGCTCGTGGTCTTGCTTCTCGGCAAAGAAGCCGAAGTCTACTCTGCCCCCGCCGCCATAGCTCCCCACCTGCCGGTTCCCTTGCTGTTCGACAATGCAGGTGATGTTGAGACGGGTGAGCGGCTGAATATCCCCGACGACCCATCCCTGGGCCGAGGCGATGAGCACAATCTTGTGCTCGCTCGCCAGAGACACAAAAACATTTTTGACCCTGGGGTCGAGGCCGCGGGCGAGGCGGTCCATCTCGTGAAGCAGCGCTATCTTTTTCTCCAGGGAAACGTCGGTAGGCGGCGCTTTTACTGGATAGAGATCGTGACGAGGCGCTCCCTTCTCTCCTACCGGCGCGGGCAAGAGCGACTCCCGATTGTGCGCAATATATTGAGCGGTACGAGCCGCCAACTCCAGATTCTCTATCGTGATATCATCGGTAAAGGCGTAGCCGGTCTTAGAATCCGCCAATACGCGCACGCCCACGCCATTGACGGTGGAGCGGGAGGTGTTCTTCACTATGCCCTCCTCCAGGCCGACCGCCTCGTTGACCCGGTACTCGAAATAGAGATCGGCGTAATCTGCTTTCTTCTCCAAGGCCTGGGCTAAGACCTTCTCCAGGTCTCGCGAGGTGATGCCAAAGTTGCGGTCGAAGAACGACTCTGCGCGGACGATATCTTGCGCCATATGCTGGTACTTCTATCACAATAGCCTTTCGTTGTTAAAGACATCTCACCGTGAAAGTGCTCTTTCCCTCGGTCGGAAAGTATAGTATACGTAAGCGGGAGATCGAATAAATTCATTAAAAAACCATTCCAGCTTATCTGAGGAGCAAGGCGAAGCCATGGGAAAGAAAATTGTGCACGTTGTTGGGACCGGTACGATCGGCGAGCCTCTCATTGGCATCCTGTCCACTTTCCGCGAAGCCTTTGGCATCGACGAGGTGACCTTTCATAAACGAACCCCCCTGCTGACAGATCGCTCCAAGGTCACTGTCCTCGGTCAAAAAGGGGCAAAGCTCTGCGTTGATAAGGAGCGCCGGGAGAAGTTTAAGGAAATGGGGATGGAGCCCCACTATGAGGCCGAGGAGGCGATAGAGAGGGCCAATGTCATCATTGACTGCACCCCGGTTGGAAATGAGAACAAGCAGAAGTACTACAATCGCTATACAGGGAACAGTCGGGGTTTTATCGCTCAGGGGAGCGCGTTCGGCTTCGGCAAGATGTATGCGCGGGGGATTAATGACAAGGCCCTCGAAAGGGGTAGTGACCAATTCCTGCAGGTTGTGAGCTGCAACACGCACAACCTGGCCGTGCTTATAGATGCGATCGCTTTGGGTCCCGAGAAGGAGGACGCCCTGGAAGAGGGGCGCTTTGTTTGCATGCGCCGGGCCAACGACTTGAGCCAAGAGGGGGAGTTTATCCCCGCCCCGGAAGTGGGGAAACACGATGACCCCCGTTTTGGCACTCACCAGGGCAGGGACGCCCACTACCTCTTTAAGACCCTCGGCTTGGATCTGGACATCTACTCTTCGGCCTTGAAGCTCAACACCCAATACATGCACACGATCTATTTCGACTTAAAGCTGCGCCGGCCTCTGACGATGGACGAAGTGATGCGCCGGCTCAAGGTCAACGGGAGGGTAGCCCTGACGAACAAGAAATCGTCGGCGGCGGTATTCTCCTTTGGCAGGGACCACGGGCTTTTCGGTCGCATTCTCAATCAGACCGTGATCGCATCCAACACCTTGACTCTGAAAGGAGACCGGGAGGTTATCGGCATGTGCTTTACGCCGCAGGACGGCAACTCATTGATCAGCAGTATCTCGGCCACCCTGTGGTTCCTCTATCCCGATTCCTACGAGGAGCGGCTGAAGGTTCTAAAACCCTACTTCTTCAAAGAAATATGAGCTTCGTTATTTGTTACTCGTGTACTCGTTACTCGAATAACTAATAACCAGCAACAAATAACTATTCCCTGACCCCGTCGAGAGAGATTCCTTCGAAGCGGACACGATCACCCGCCTCTATACCGCTCAGCCGGGAGAGACCGCCTCTGGTCTCAAGCACAAACTGGCTGGGCGCCGAGACAGACAACGAAGCCGTCGAGAAAGGAACAGCCTGGTGAATAATCCCGACAATCTTCAAGTCGCTCCCGATAAAAATCATATCCAGAGAGAGCGGCGTATTCTTCATCCAAAAGGATTGAACCGCCTCCAATCGGAACAGAAACAGCATCCCCTGGTCGTCGGCTAGCTCGTTTCGGTATTGCAGACCGAGAGCCCTCTTGGCCGGGGTCTCGACAACCTCGACTCTCAGCACAAGCTCCTTGCCGCTCTTTGTCGAGATGATGACACGGGGACCGGAATCGCATGCGACAACGACAAGGGATAACGCCAGAAGAAAAATCGCTCGCAGCCACCCGCGCACAGAGTTCATCTTCCCATCTCCTTGCAAACGGCCCAATTATGACATATGGCATATGGTAAATACACTCCGCCTTCGGCGGATTGCAAAGCGCGAAAATCTAAATCCTGCCGGGGAGAAGTTTCCTCTTTATTTTGCATTTTGATATTTACACTTTTCACTTTGCCATAGAAGGACGCGTTCAAGCATGATAACCCCTATCCTGCTTACTTTACTCCTTATCGTTGGCGCAGGCCTTTTCAGTTTTACCATTTACCGCCGTTTTCTTCTCTTGCGTGCGGCCAGGCCTGAGTGCCGGTTCGACCGGATTGGAGAGAGAATCAAGGGCGTCCTGGTCTACGCCTTTGGCCAGAAGAAGTTTTTACGGGGCGAGCAACCCGCTGGCCTGATGCACTTCTTGATCTTTTGGGGGTTCATGGTGGTCTCGGTCCGCACGCTCACGCTTTTCGCTCAAGGTTACAATCCCAAATTTTATCTTCCCGGCCTTCACCCGGATGGGCTGGGCGGACCCTATCTGCTGCTCAAAGACCTGGTCGAGAGCGGCGTCATCGTGGCCGCGCTGATCGCCCTTTACCGCTGGCTGTTCTCCCATCCCGCTCGCCTTTACGGTTTTAAACCGGCCGAGAGCAAACTTGCCGGCCACTCGCATTGGGAGGCGTTGGTTATTCTTTTTTTCATCCTCGGTTTGATGCTGACAGACTTCCTCTACGACGCCGGCCGCTTCGCTTTAGAATCCGACCCTCTGACCCTCAGCGAGAAAAGGTGGGCCGTCGTCAGCAGCGGCGTGGCCCTTCTCGCGGCCCGAATCGATCCTGGCGTTGTAGGGGTCGTCCGTGATCTTTCCTGGTGGACGCACATCCTTATTATCCTCACCTTTCTGAACCTGCTGCCACGCTCCAAACATTTCCACATCGTCACTTCGATCCCCAACGTTTTTTTCCGCAAACTGGATCCGCCCGGGGCCCTGAGCCTCATGGACTTGGAGAAGAGCGAAACCTACGGAACCTCGCGCATCGATCAGTTCACCTGGAAGCAGCTCCTGGACATGTATAGCTGCACGGAGTGCGGGCGCTGTTCTTCGGCATGCCCGGCCACCGCCAGCGGCAAACCTCTGGCCCCGCGTCAACTCCTGCTCGATCTCCGCGACTACCTCTACGGCCGGGAACAGGAGATCATCCAGAAAAAAGGCGCTGGCCAAGACGGCGAGGGAGTCCACGCAAACATCGTGGGCGAAAATCTCATCCACGATGATGTCCTCTGGTCCTGCACCACCTGCCGCGCCTGCGAGGAGGCTTGCCCGGTGCTGATCGAGTACGTGGACAAGATTGTGGACATGCGGCGCCACTTGGTTCAGGAAGAGGCCCGTTTCCCATCCGAGTTGAACCGCGCCTTCAAAGGCATGGAAACCGAGAGCAACCCGTGGGCCATCAGCCAGGAAAATCGCGACGCCTGGGCCGATGGGTCAGAAGTCCCGCGCCTGTCATCTCATCCTGACGCGGAACTTCTCTATTACGTCGGCTGCGCCGGATCTTTTGACGACCGCAGCAAAAAAACCACCGTGGCGATGGTCAAGATCCTTAAAAAGGCCGGCGTCAACTTCGCCATCTTGGGAAAGGAAGAGCTGTGCAATGGCGAGAGCGCGCGGCGGATCGGCAACGAGTACCTTTTCCAGACTATGGCACAGGGCCTGATCGAGGTCTTGGAGAAATACCGGGTCAAAAAGATCCTCACGAATTGTCCCCACTGTTTTAATACCTTAAAAAACGAGTACCCTCAGCTCGGGGGAAAGTACGAGGTGACCCACGCTGCTGAGTTCGTGCGCGGGCTTATACGGGAGGGAAAAATTGCCCTGGCACAGGAACTCCCAGGCAAGGTCGCTTATCACGACTCCTGCTATTACGGCAGGTACAACCAGATCTATGACGCGCCGCGCGAGGTGATCCGCAAAATACGCGGCACCGAGCTCCAGGAGATTAGCCCCCACCGCCGGGATGCAATGTGCTGTGGCGCGGGCGGAGGACGGATGTGGATGGAAGAGCCCAAGGACAAGAGAGTCAATTACATCAGGGTCCAGCAGGCGCTCGATACCAACCCGGACATCATCGCTCTCTCCTGTCCCTACTGCATGGTCATGATGGACGATGGCCTGAAGGCCAAAGGGATGGACGAAAAGGTAAAAACGATGGATGTCGTGGAACTGGTGGAGAGGGCGATGAAATGACGGCTCTGAGTTTTGAGTTGTCAGGACTTCAACTGACTAAAAACTCAAAACTATTTTTATCCGTGGTAGCCCAGGCGTTTGGACAGCTCGTTTCCTCCCTTGACGATCATCGGGATAACCTCTTTCTGAACCTTTTCATTGGTTAAACGGTGCGCCGGTCCGGTGATAGCAAGACTCCCTACCAAGGTTCTCGTATAATCATGGATTGGCACCGCGACAGCAATGACCTCCTCCATGAATTCGGCCCGCTCCAAGGCATAACCGGCCTCACTGACCTCTTTGACCTGCTCCAGAAGCACGCGACGATCGATAATCGTTTTATCGGTATAGCGATCGAACTTCTCTGGGAGGCTTTGGCTTAACCCCTCTTCGGAGTCGAAGGCCAGATAGATTTTCCCCGGGGCCGTGCAGTGCAAGGGAAGCGTTGTCCCGAGAAAAGAGACCACGCGGACAGCGCTTCGCGCCTCGACAAAGTCGAGCGGCACGATCACGGCCCCCTTCCTTACGGCCACAAAAGAGCTTTCCCTAGCAGTCTTCACCAGCTCTTCCAAAGTGGATTTTGCTTGAAGGAGAAACCCCATTTGCTGTATGTAGGTCTGACCTAACTGGAGGCACTTCAGGCCCAGACGGTAGTTTTCCGTGGCTCTATTTTGCTCGATGTAGCCGCGCGCCTCGAGGGTTGCAAGAAGGCGGAAAACGTTGTTTTTATGCAGCTTCAGTCTCTTACTCAGCTCCGTCACGCCAATCTCATCCGCGCTGCCGTAAAATTGCTCCAGGACATCCAACGCGTGCGACACTGATTGGATAACGTAGTTCGATTTTTCTCTCCGCACCATACCCCCTCCAGTGAAAAAGATCGCCCACTCAAAGTCAGTAGGAACCCTGTTTGAAACACTAGCAAAAAGGCGTTTTAATTTAACCCAGAGGCTGGAGAGTTGTCAAACGGTGGTTGAGGGCTGAAAACTTAAAACTTATTCGGGACTTTCTCCCAGTCCTTCAGGAACCTTTCGATCCCGACATCGGTCAAGGGGTGCTGGGCCAACTGTTTGATAACAGCGAATGGCATGGTGGCGACATGCGCGCCCATGAGAGCCGCAGTCAAAACATGGATGGGATTCCGAATGCTCGCAACCAGGACCTCGGTGGTAAAGTTATAGTTGGCATAAATCTTCACGATCTGCCCGATGACGTCCATGCCGCTCTCAGATATGTCGTCCAGGCGACCGACAAACGGGCTGATGTAAGCGGCCCCGGCCTTCGCGGCGAGAAGCGCCTGGACCGGCGAAAAGCACAAGGTCACGTTGGTCTTGATGCCCCTTTCTCCGAGAAGTCTTACGGCCCTTAATCCTTCGGTGGTCAGGGGTACTTTGACGACTACGTTTTTTCCGTACCGGACGAGATCCTCCCCTTCCCGCGCCATCCCCACCGCATCCCGGCTAATCGTTTCCAGGCTAACCGGGCCGGCTACCAGCGAGCAGATTTCGCTGACGACCTCGCCAAATCCCCTTCCTGTCTTGGCGATCAGCGAAGGATTCGTGGTCACTCCATCAATGAGGCCGAGACTATGAGCTTCCCGGATCTCTTGAATATCCGCGCTGTCAATAAAAAACTTCATAGCGCCACCTCCCGCTTTCTTATATCTACCAT
>JACPSE010000011.1 GCA_016193465.1 Deltaproteobacteria bacterium | reverse complement strand
GGCTGCTTGCCGCCGCGCAGGATGAGATGGCAGTCCTCGTTGCCGGTGGTGGAGACGATGGCCGAGCGCCCGGCCTTGGTCACCGACAGGAAATGATGCGGCGCATGCGCCGCGCGGATGGCGTCGATCGCGATGCGGATGTTGCCGTCAGTGCCGTTTTTGAAGCCGACCGGGCACGATAGTCCGGAGGCGAGCTCGCGGTGAACCTGGCTCTCGGTCGTGCGCGCGCCGATCGCGCCCCAGGACACGAGGTCGGCGATATACTGCGGCGTGATCATGTCGAGGAACTCGCAGCCTGCTGGCACGCCCATTTCGTTGAGATCGAGCAGCAGGCGGCGTGCGGTCCGCAATCCTTCGTTGATGCGGAAGCTTCCGTTGAGATCAGGATCGTTGATCAGCCCCTTCCATCCGACCGTGGTGCGCGGCTTCTCGAAATAGACGCGCATGACCGCCAATAGATCACCGGCCAGACGCTCCTTCGCCTTCTTGAGCTTGGCGGCGTATTCGTGGGCGGCTTTCACGTCATGAATCGAACAAGGCCCCATGATGACCAGCAGGCGCTCGTCGGCGCCGTGCAGGATACGGTGGATCGCCTGCCGCGTCTCGTACACCGTTTTCGCGGCCCTCTGCGTGATGGAAACCTCGCCCAGCAGACGCGCCGGCGTTAACAGCTCCTTGATTTCCTTGATCCGTAGGTCGTCAGTTCTGTATTCCATCACTGACCCTATGATAAACCAAATGAAAGCGAATCTGAAACGGTTCACATGCCTGGAATCATACCGCTATGGTGGTTAGAGTGTGGCGGGGGGATCGCCCTATTCGAAGTACGCACGAAATAGCAGCTCTACTTCATCAAGCCTGTGTTCTTCTATGGAAAATGCCGCAAAGTCCGCAAAGCAGTTGAGGTTTACCAGCGCGTTTACGGTCGCGTCAGTGACTTTAATGGCCGACAGCCTTTCGCGGAAATGCTTGTTGACGTTCTCAACATCCGAATAGATATTCACCAGCTTTGTTAATTCCCAGTCTGGCTGTTTGCCCCGCTTCCAAAGAAAGTATTGCGCCAATAGATACATCGATAATACGCGGTAGATCGTTTCGTCCACGGTCGCGAAGGGGAGATGGGTGCGCACCATAGGTCTGAGTTTGTCCATGACAGGACAGCCGCTGGTCACCATATAAATGCCGACGATAGAGCTTACACCGTCCTGTAGAGTCGTCTGTTTGACGTATCCCCTCGCCTCTGTCTGCACCAGGATATCGGCCTTGTCGTGAGAAATCGAGTCTTTAAAAGACTCGATCACGTCGGCAAGATTGACGGCGATGGGACAGTATTTGTGCTGCTCCTCCTTAAGAGGGCAGGTGGGGCACTGGTGGAATTTTAGCTCTGTCCATTCGGGGTAAGAACTCTTTTCTGCGGGGATGACGCTGAGGGATTCATGATCGAGCTGTATGGTAAAGCGCTTCTCCAAGCCGCTGCCGACAGTGAATCTATACTCGAAAGTAATGACTTTGCGACGTTTGTCGAGATCCTCGCTCATCACGGCTCTCGCTTCGGCGAAAGAAAAATGGGCAAGATCGGTCTCAGCACTGCTAAACTTTAGTCATCGTTCCGCCTGGAGGCGCTGCCGGCTGGCTGACACCCGGCCTCCAATCGGGCTCCTTACGCGGGCCGTAGCCTTTGATAGAGAAGCGGGCCTTGCCCATGCCCTCTATCTCGATTTCGAGCACATCTCCATCGTTGATGGGTCCGAGTCCTTCGTGATAGGTGCCCGTGGCGATTACGTCCCCGGGCTGGAGCTGGACGAATCGTGTCAGCCACGCTAGCTGGTCTGGGATTTTATGGGCCATGTGTTTGGTATTGTAATTTTGTCTCGGCTGCCCGTTGACCCAGGACTTCACTACGAGATTATGTGGGTCGGGGATTTCATCCCTAGTTGTGATCCAGGGGCCGCACGGGCCGTAGGTGTCCTGTCCTTTGGGCACGAACTGGGTGCGCCGGGACAATCCCCTGGCGGAGATATCGAAGAAAGGAACGTAGCCAAAAATACAGTCCATCGCGTCGCCTTCGGAGATATTCTTTGCCCTTTTCCCCACGACGAAGGCCAGCTCCGCCTCGGCATGATAGACCGCGACAGGCGGGATGTCCAGGAGTTCTATAGTGCCTCCTGGTCCGACTAACTCCGGCGCCTTATAGAAGTACTCATTGGGCAGGCTGTCCACGCTCCGGTCAGGCCGGTCCAAATAGTTCACGAAGGCAGCAAGGCACTTGCTGGGGCAGGGAATCGGGGCCAGGAGTTTGACGCTGTCTAAAGGGACGCCTTGCCCCTGCGCCGCGATGCGCTCGAACTTGCGCCGGTAGCGGCGAAAGTTTTCGATGATATCTTCGATCACCCTCTGCGGTCCTTTGGCCTTGCGCGAGGAGACCGCGTCGCTCACGTCCACCACAAGATTTTCGTCCTTGAGTATACCGATTCTGTCGTCGTTGAAACGGAGAATTTTCACGCTGCATACCTCACGATCTTAAAAATTTTGACATCCCTGGGGTTCAGTAGCGAACCCGGTAGAGCTCGACATGCCGGCCTCCGATGTGTGTGGAGCGCGCGTACTCGCGAGGAAAACGACCCTTCACATGGTTGGCCACTTCCTGAGTAACCAGGATCTCATCCTTGCTGGCCATATCCTCACCAATCTTTGCGGCCATGTTGACCTTGTCCCCAAAAATGTCGTGTTTGAGACGCAGTGCTGGTCCCCAGGCTATGCCGATGCACATATTGAACTGCTCAGCTTCAAGCCGGCGCTGGTTGTACTTTCGCAGCCAAAGCTGCATGTTAATAGCGGTCTGGACAGCTTCTACCGGGTCGGCAAAGATCGCTATAAGGTTGTCGCCATTATCGACGTTACGGGAAAGACACAATCCATTTCCTCTCGTGATCAGCGGTTTCAAGCGATCATAGCAGTAGGTCATGGCCGCTAGGAACTGGAGGATCCCGTATTCGTGGGTCCTGCGGGAAAAGCCAGAGGCATCGCTCACCAGGATGGCGAGTTTCTGCAAGCACTTTGACTCTATGGTTCGGTCGATCTCACCAGCGTTTTTTCGGTTGCGGCTGCGCAAAAGCTTGAAGAAGTGGTTCGAACTGAGCAGGCCTTTGGTAGAGGCTAGGCTTAATTTGCGCTGACTCCTGACCGGCTGGTTAGGGCGCCTGTGGTACCCTGTCCCCATCGGACCAAATTTATCTGTGTTAAGGCCTAGTGTAAAGGGCTTTTTTGCAGGGCAACTCTTTCCAAGCCACTCATATTGGTGTAAGGCAAGATCGGGAGGTGGGCATGCTGCTGATCAACAACCAAGAGGTGGGGCAACTCTTCGACATGAAAAGCTGTCTCGAGGCGCTGGAGACAGCTTATGATGATCTTCTCAAGGGCGATGCTGTCTATAGACCACGGTTGGATGTGTGGGTTCCCTGCGAGCGGCCGGACGGCTATTTCCGTTGGGGAACGATGGAGGGGGCGAGCCGAAAGATCGGGGTTTTTGCCATTCGCATGAAATCGGACATCGTGCACTGGCCTGACGGACAAACAGAGGAAAAGTATTGCATGAAGCCTGGAACGTGGTGCGGCTTGATTATGGTTTTCAGCGTCCGCAACGGCGAGCCTCTGGCCATCATCAACGATGGTTTGCTGCAGCACATGCGCGTCGGCGGCTGCGCGGGGTTGGGCGCCAAATATCTATCTCGACCCGACGCTTCGATGGTGGGGATCTTTGGCTCGGGTGGAATGGCGCGCAGCTACCTCGAGGCCTTCCATGAAGTGCGGACAGTGAAAAGGGTCAAGGTGTACAGCCCGACCAAGGCTCACCGGGAGGCTTATGCTGCGGAGATGAGCAGAAAGCTGGGGTTGCCCGTTGAGGCGGTCAAGGATCCTGAGTCCGTAGTGCGTGGCTCCCAAATCGTGGCCACCTGCACGGATTCTACCCAGGTGGTGTTCGATCAGCCTGAATGGCTCGAGGAAGGGTCTCACATTACCTGCGTGCGCGCCTGCGAGATCGGGCCGAAGGTGGTCAAGCGCTGCGATCTCTCCGTGAAGCTTGGAAGGAACACGGTCGAGACTATGGATGAGGGGATGGTCCGGCTTCATGGCAACGTTGGCTATATAGCTGGCCAGCCCGAGGAAAGGGCGCGCATCCCGAATCCGTCGGTGGACAATTACCGCGGCGGCTTCTTCAAATATTTTATGGATCTCAAGGCCGGGAAAGTTCCGGGGCGGACCAACCCGCGCCAAGTCACTTTTTTCATCAATGCCGGAACGCAGGGACTTCAGTTTGCCGCCTGTGCGGGCAGAGTTTACCAGTTGGCGAAGGAAAAAGGGGTTGGCCGAGAGCTGCCCACGGAGTGGTTTTTGCAGGATATAAGGGATTAAATAAGAGGCTGGACATCTGCCCGGCGATTGGGGTAAGAGACTTTTAAATCAACTGGCTATAGGAAGGGTCAAACGTGATCTCTCTTTTTCGGTTTTTGTCCGGAGGCGCGTGGGACTCTTCCCAGAGACCTAAATGTTGAAGGATTTTTTTAATCACGTCTGGCTGGTCAATGAAGCTGATGAAGCAACCGGGACGAGTCATGGAGAGCGCGGGCACACGAACGAATTGTTTTAGCGAGGCGTCTGGGCAGTTAAGCCAACGCTTTCACATGCGGATTTGGCGGCACGTCTTGCACTGCCGCATTGCCGCAAGACAGGAGGGCCCCGGTCGCGCTAGCGGGTTTGAAGGACTTCGCCGGCCAGGTTAGTTACGCGATCAACCCTGATGATGACGGCAGCGCCTTTCCGTTCAGGGTCCTTCTCCAGTTCAGCGGCAACGCAACGCGCCATGACCTGATCCCTCAGCGGTCCGTCGTCATGGACCGTCGCAACCCCATGAAAACGCCAGTTGACCCCGCGCCTTCGGGTCGCGAAACAGCACTACCACTTTCGGGTTCGCCAGGACATTTTTCAAATGCTGGCACCTGGTTCGTTCCCAATAAGCCAGGGACTCATGATCGAAGACCATCAGGCTTCCCTTGTAGCCGATATCGGGTTCGCCGTCAGCCGCCGCGCTGGCGAGAATGCAGGGACATCCGTTGGCCAGGGCGTTATCAACCAACTCTGTTATTTTGTCATTGAGTTGAATCATGGCCCGTATGTTAGGAAGGACTTATTCGGATGTCAATAATGCAAAGCAGGAAAGGGCATAGATGCTGCTCGGTGTGGGCCGGTTGGTTTGGCGGTGTGAAGCTGCTGTCCTTCTAGTTTAATTTATATGGTATCTGAACGGGCCCGTACCCCTGCCAGTATTTTTTGGCGGCGGGATCGTAGCGGCCCTGAAGGAAGCTGCGCGATGGCTTGCCAGCGTTTTTCGGTTTCCTTTTCTTTTTCAAAGATGCCGCGCGCCGAAGCAATGAAGCGATTGAATGCCGAGCGAGAATCGAGAGCCATAGAAAAACCTCACTTCGATCAGATGGCATGATTTTATGCAGTGCTCAAGCTTGGGTCAAGGTGGAGAACCCTTTGACGATAGAAAGTCGGTGTCCCTGTGTTATATTGCCCTCGTCGCTTAGGGTTACTCGAATACGATAGGAGGATTTCATGAGCAACGCTTATGTGGCTGGAGCCTCGTACGGTTGGCGCGCGCGAATTGGCATGCTGGTGCCTTCGCTCCCTTTCGATACCAACGTCCACGAGTTTTATCTGATGGCACCCGAAGGCGTTTCGCTCATCATTACATGGCTCGGCGTCGGGGGCATGGCTCAGGAGCGCTACGACCGGGCGATAGCAAACATTGCGGAACCGTTACGAATGGTTACGCAACGGAAGGCAGACGTCATTCTTCAGGCAGGTGTTCCTCCCCTGGTTACCCGTGGGCCTGGGTTTGAGGCCGAGCTGCTTGCACGCGTAGCACAGCTGACCTCTGTCCCTTTCATCACCGACGTCGGCGCCTCCGGCCGGGCGATGAAGGCGCTCGGGCTCGCGAAGGTGGTCATGCTGTCGAGCACCTTCGACGACGAGATGGCTCGGCACATCTCAGTGTACCTTGAGCGGGCGGGAATCGGTCTCGTTGGCGCGGCACAGGCGCACATACCGCGTGAGGTCGTCGGAACCGTTGCGCTTGAAGTGGTGTACCGGGCGGCCAGGAAATTGTTCGAAAGTCATCGCGGCAACGCCAATGGCATTTGGATTACGCAAGCAAGCATGCCGAGCGTGGCTGTGATCGAAGACTTGGAGCGCAGCCTGGATGTGCCGGTGGTCACCAGCGCTCAAGCTCTGATGTGGGCGGGCCTGCGCACCGTTGGCGTGCGCGAAGCCATCGCGGGTTTTGGGAAGCTTTTCGCGATCGAGAAATTGCCTCAGTAAGAGTCATAGTCAAATGTGAAAAGACCCGCGCCTCACGCATGAAGGCCTAGCGTTTTTTAAAGACGCTGCTCACGAAACCAGAGGATTCGAGTCTGTTCACAAAACTGTTATCTACGACTGTTTCCGGCCGCACGGTTGCCAATTTGGGATTAATGACAGTTAAGACACCGTGGAGTCGCTTGACTGAGTCAATGTTGGGGTACGGGACCCGTTCGTAAGTGTTGACCACCGAGTTGTACGCCTCCTCTAATTCTTCGGGTTTATTCAAGCGGAGGTTCGTCGCCAACAGCTTTGTCACGATCTCTTTGTTCGCCGGTTCCGTCACGAAGGCGATTCCTTCGATGATCGACTTCAGGTGAGCCTCAACCACCTCGGGTTTGTTGGCGATACTCCGGCGCGTGGTCAGGACCATGGCCTGCGGCATGGTGACGCCCGATCCTTTGAAATTGAACAGCGCGGGATAACCTTTTTTAGCGTAGAGATCTCCCATCGCGCCGCGCAGAGACGTGGCGTCAACGGTTCCGGATTCCAAGGCTAAACGGCGGTTCAGCTCGGTCCCTGGAATCGTGATCAAACTGATCTTCGCCTGATTGGGATCGATGCCTAAACTTTGCAGGGCCAGAAGAACGACGATATGTGAGGTGGAGCCGGGTCCGCTGATGCCGATCTTTTTTCCTCTCAAGTCCTCCGGTCTTTTCACTTCAGGCCTGCCGTGTAAAGAAAAATCCAGTTTTTGAGCTAAATTGGCGACGCCGACGATATCCGCCCCACCGGACGAGGCGTTGAGCAGGTGTCCCAAGCCGGCGATCGCCATGTCGATCTCACCCACGCTTAGCGCCGCAATGCTTAAAGGATTTCTCGGCATCAGAATGATTTGCGTTTCCAGGCCGTGCTTGCGAAAGATGCCTTGTTGTTTGGCCGCCCATAGAGCAGTCATGATTTCATTGGTGTTGCTGATAGCAAAGTTGGTCTTGATGACGTCTGCAGCGACAAAAGAGCCGTTGCAAAAGGTCAAGCAAACAACGACGCATGGAGTGAAAACCCAGGCCAAAAATTTTGTTTTCATGGTTTTGCTCTGATGGGTCGGCTCGTTAGCGCGGTGCGCGGAGGTTCTCTACCAACCCTGTGACCCTCGTACCGCGTTTTGTCCCGCGAGACGCGAAAAAACCACATTTCTTGTTTGCCGGTGCTGGCGGGGTAGTTGTGAAAGAACAAACCCAAGATATCTCCAAATATTTTAATATTTTACCCTAAATCATAGGCAATATCAAGAATGCGTTATGTCAAATCTGAAAGCACGGCTTAGCGCAGGGATGGACATTTGCCAGCGGTTGCGCCTGTCTGCGCGTACGCACAGACCGATAAGGAGGCTTTAAATAACCTGGCTGTAGGATGGATCGAAGGCAAGCTCTTTTATCGCTGGATCTCTTCTGGGTGGGGCATGAGACTCTTCCCATAGACCCAGGTGTTGAAGGATTTTTTTAATTACCTCTGGATGGTCAATGAAGCTGATGATCCGCATATCTTCCTGGCACTTAGGGCAGGCAAGCGGGTCGGTTTCATAAACTTTTCGGATGAAGTAGAACCAGCGTTTTTTGAGGTCCTTTTTAACCCGAAGCGGACAGAGGTGAGGTACAGCTCTTTCGAGTACCGGCACGGGTCCGAGTTCTAGATCCTTAATTTCTTGCCAGATTGTTGCTGTAGATCAGGAAGTACGGAAAACGAGTCAGCATGAGCCTGCGTAGGTCCGCATCAATTGGAGAACCAAGCTCAGGGTACTCCAAGAGTCGCTCTATAGCGTGGTGCACCTCACTACCGAAGCGTTCGCCAAGACCAGTAACATTTCGCTCGTAATAGGCTGCGGCCTCGACGAATTCGTGCTCCGCCTCAGGGTGAAACTCATATATCATCGACGAAGACGCGAGCGCAGATTCTCAAACACACGCTCACCGGGAACACCCTTCACCTTCCCTTCGACGAGCTCCCGGTGTCGCCTCTGCGCCTCTTCGAGCCATGCACGCTCGACGTCGGCGTCAGCCGGAGCATCAAGTTCGGCTATGAGCGAGCGGAGCAGTTCTACTTTCTCCACGGCGCTTAACGAGCGGATCTCTTCCTCAATCTTTTCAACCGCGTGGGCCATAACTATTGCCTCGCATTTCTTAGTGACGTTCAGTTTACCAGATGTCCATGTAGACCGCTAACGCAAAGCTCACCTGCCGCCACCCGAACGAGACCTCTCACGTTCTTTCCGACCCGCAACCGGGCGGCGGTCAGGTGTAACGGTTTTGTTAGCCCCGTCCCGCCTTCGCTCCTGTATCTGAACAATCTGGGCAGCAGCCCGCAGCGTCTCGTTGACGGCCTCACGGTTTGGGAACAGGCGCGCTACGTCGGGATCAAGCACCACCACATTGGTGCCTTCGGCATACCGGCGCGCATACTTGCCGCGTACGCCTGCAGTGAAGTCATAGTGAGCGCGCATTTCGTCGTCTCTACGAGTCCCCTTCTTCATATTTCCTCCGCTCAAGGCGGTCTGCCCGCCTCGCATTGATAATACGGATCGTTTCTCCTTCTTCAGTGTGTACCACGACAAGCAGGCGCTGGCGATTCGAGAGACCCATAGTCACCCAGCGCTCCTCGTCCTCCGAGTGATCGGGATCCGGAATGGTGATCGAGAGGGTGTCAGCAAAAACCGTGGAAGCCTCATTGAAATCAATCCCGTGCTTTCGAAAATTGCGTCGGGCCTTACCTGGATCCCAATCAAACTTGATCGACATTAAGGCCGATTAAGACAGGACAACTGCATACTAGTCAAGAGGCTAACGCATCGCTCAGCCGGCGCTTCTAGCGATCGGTCTGAAGCGTGAAGTTAGAGCCAATAATTATCTGTCGGCAGATCCCTCTTTGGCGAGTCGCTCAGCGATCCACATGGCCACCAGGTGCCGGGCGCGCACTTGTTTGTGTCGAGCTATACGCTTCAAGCGATTCAGCATGTGCTCGTCAAGCGCAACCGTCAGTGTTTTTGGAGGGGGTCGCCGAACACGCGCCTTCACGGGCTGACCTTCGTTAAACAAGCGGGCAAAGTCCTCGTCGGAAAGCTCGTCCCATCCGAGTGCCTCTCGTTTCAAAGCCTGCCGCTGGGCGGCGGTTAACTTCTGCGCCACTGCTGGTACCTCCGTCGAGTATGCCGTTCCATGTCCCGTGCTGTTACGGCTCGCCAGACTCCCCTGCGGGGGTATGGGGCAATTACGGCAACCAAGTAACGACCCCCACACGTCTGGCCGAAAACCGTCCACCGGGTTTCGTGTATGCCGCGGCGCCGAGCGCGGACAATCCATGATGAATGGCAGTCCTCATAAACGATCTCTTCGACTTCTTCTGGCTCTACACCGTGCCGGGCAATGTGTTCGATGTTGTCGTCGTCCCACTCCGGCTCCAACTCCCAGAATCGCACAGGTTAAGGCTACCACAGAGGACAGCGAGTTTCGATAGCTCTAGCGCGAAGGCTGAGCCGCGTCTTCAACGCCGGTCTCAAGCCGCTGGTTAGGCGACGAGTCAGGCGGCCAATTTCACGGCGACTGAGACACCAGCCTTTGCGCACAGGCCCACGAGGTAGTCCAGAGACAGCTTGTCAACCTTGTTGCGCGCGATCTCGGAGATGCGGGGCTGGACCACGCCAAGGCGCTTGGCGGCCTCCGCCTGGGTAATCGCCTCACGGTCCATCCACTGACGGAGCGCTTCGGCCAGCTCGCAACGCAGAAGCATAACAGCGGCCTCATGCGGTGGGAAGCCGAGATCTAGAAACACATTGTTTGCGCCCTTCACTTGCCGTGCTTGCTTCTTCTTCATGACTGCTCTCCGATCAGCCTGTAACGCTGCATTGCCAGCTCAATGTCTGCCTGGGACGTCTTTCGGGTCTTTTTCTGAAAAGCGTGCAAGACGTAAACCGCCTCCTCGAACTTGGCTACGTACACGACGCGGAACGCACCGGCGGCATCTCGTATCCGAATCTCGCAGGCTCCAGATCCAACGGTCGGAAGCGGCTTGAAGTCTGCTGGCTCACGCCCGACTTGCACCATGAACAACTCGTATCCGGCTTGTCGACGACTCGTATCCGGCTTGTCGACGCGCCAACTCGGGAAAGGCCGCTAAATCGCGACGAGCTGTGCCGAGAAAGCGGGTCGGCTTCATCGCAATCGGTTATACGACTATTCGTATGTACTTGCAAGTGCCCCGCACGCCTAACGTTTTGGGTGAGAGGCGCGGTTCGCCGCGTCCTTCTCAACCCAAGGGTTAGCCGATGCCGACAGTTTGGACATGAGCGTAGTTGAGAATTTTGTCGTCAGCGGTTGCGAGTGAACAGTCATGGATACGGGCGGTGGCAACGATCATCTGGTCCGCCGGGTCCTTATGGAACGGCTGTGGCAGTCGCGTCGACTCGACCACGATAGCAGGGGTGAGATCAAGCAACCGCACGCCGGGGTAGGCAAGGGCGACTCGAAACCACTCGGCCACGTCCTGCGGAAGCTTCAGCCGCCCATATTCGACCAACTTGGCGACCTCCCAGCACGAGATGATGCTCACTCCGATGCCCTCAACGGTACGGGCGTCAAGCATCTCGCGGTGCTCTTCCGAAAGGCGGGGATCCCCGTGAACCCACCATACCCACGCGTGGGTATCAAGCAGGATCACCGCAGCGCGTCCCAGTCCTCTTCCGCCACCGGGTCAGTAGGACGGTCATACGCGATAGGAACGCCTCGCAGGGGAAACCCGCTACCCCGCTGACGGGCTGGCTTTGGGACAACGATCACCTCAACCGGCTCCCCCGCAGGGAACGGCAGTTTCGTGACGTGAACCTCACCGTGTTCGTCCACTGTGGTTTCAATTCGAACCTCGTCCATGTGGCGCATGATACTCTTCAACGCTGAATTCCTCAAGCTGCGCTTTGCCGCCCCCTTGCCGCCCCACCCTTCCGAGACCGGCTAACGCTATGGGTGAGAGGCGCGCTTCTTAGCGGCCTTCTCAACCCAATGGTTAGCCTGGATTCGTCTGAATGATCGCCGGTAGCTTATTGAGAGTGAGCTTCTTGAGGTCAACCTTTCG
>JACPSE010000010.1 GCA_016193465.1 Deltaproteobacteria bacterium | reverse complement strand
GGATGCGTTTCCTCTTTTTCTTTTTTGCGGAATGGGGAAATCTCTACGTGATCGGCGCGGTTGCCGCCACTCTTTTCTTGGGCGGCTGGCAGGTCCCTCCGATAACGGATCAACCGGTCGTGCTCGGCATTCTGCAGTTCGCGGTCTTTTTTTTGAAGGCGTACCTTTGGGTTTTTGTCGCCATGTGGGTGCGAGGGACGCTGCCGCGGGTGAGAGTCGACCAGTTAATGTCGCTCTGCTGGAAGTATATGGTGCCGCTGTCCTTTATCTGCCTGCTGGGAACCGCCGCCTGGATGGTTGTTTGGCCGAACGGGAATCGGGTGGCAAGCTTCGGCATGTTTCTTTTGGGTTTTGCCATCCTGGCTCTGTTCTTTAAGCGGGTGAACTATCAGATCCGTCATGCCCGCCCGGAGATCTATTTGAAACCCTATATTTAGCGGTGAATGCAAACTTCAAAATGCAAATTGTAAATTTAAAAATTTTCATTTTTCACTTTTCATTTTGCAATAACGTATGGAGTTACGGTCGATGGAAGCGGTAGTCGGATACGCCAGGAACATCGTAGAGACGGTCACCACCATCTTCGAGGGAATGGCCATCACCTTTTCCCATTTTGTGCGCCGTCCGATGACGATCCAGTATCCGGACAGGATAGAAAAACCGGTTCAGGAGATGCTGCCGCTGAGATACCGGGGGATCCTGGAGGTGGATCTGGATATCTGCACGGGCTGTCTTGCCTGTGAAAGGGTCTGCCCGATCACCTGCATCACGATCGGGATCGAGATGAACAAAGAAACGAAGCAGCGGGCATTCAGTCACTTCGATATTGATATTTGTAAGTGCATGTACTGCGGTCTCTGCGCGGAGGCCTGCCCGACAGGGTCCATCCGCCATTCGCAGGAGTTTGAAGGAGCTTGCTACAATCCGGCCAGTCTCGTTCGGCACTTCGCCACCGAACCTGTTCCCCTTTATAAGCCCAAGAAAGGGGGAGAGACGGATCCTGGGCTGGCGACGAAGGTTGATATTGGGCAGAAATATCTGGATGAGTTTGCCACCCCGGAAGAGAAGGTGGCAGGGGCGGGCGCAGAGAAGGGGTAGGGGGGATCTTCCCGTAACTGAGCCAAAGGGCCCTCGGCTGTTTTGAGATTCCCAGTAGAGATTCGGAACGATGGAATTTGCCACGGTCATTTTTTACTTGATCGCCGCCGTCACGATCGGCTCGGCCGCGATGGTGGCCTTTTCCCGTAACATCATCTATTCGGCTTTTTCTCTGCTGGGCACTTTTGCCGGGGTAGCGGCGATTTATGTGTTTTTGGGCGCCGACTTTGTGGCGGCTGTGCAGGTGCTGATCTACGTCGGCGGCATTTTGGTTCTCATCTTGTTTGCCGTGATGCTGACGCATAGGATCGCTGATGTTCAGATCACCAACCGCGCGGTAGGCAGAATTCCCGCACTGGTGGTGGTTGGTGTTTTTCTCTCTCTACTGGTGCAGATCATCCGGGAAACCCCTTGGCAAAAAGCTAAAGAGATCGTCTATGCCCCTACCACATCGAGGATAGGGGATCTCTTCTTGGAAAACTACCTTTTGCCCTTTGAGCTTGCCTCCCTGGTTTTGCTTGCGGCCCTGATTGGCGCCGCGGTTCTCTCCCGCAAGGAGCTGAAGGAATAGCGAAGGAGAGCCAATGGTCGTCGGACTCACTCATTATCTGGTCGTTGGGGCTATCCTTTTCACCCTTGGCCTTTACTCTGTTTTGACACGGCGCAATGCCATCAGCATCCTGATGGGGGTGGAGTTGATTCTGAATGGCGCCAACATCAACTATGTTGCTTTTTCCCATTTCAGCAGCGGAAACGTGGAAGGGCAGATCTATGCCGTTTTCGTCATCATGCTGGCGGCTGCCGAAGCAGCCATTGGCCTGGCCATCGTCCTAGCGATCTTCCAGATCTTTCATACGATTGACGTGGCGGCGGCGGAGACGCTTAAGGAGTAATAACGTGTTCGTGATGCGTGTTCGTGCTCGTTTATTCTTGAAGTTGTCTTTGAGTTCTACGAGCACGAGCCACGAGCACGAGTCACGATATTAATATGGATCATCCGATACAGACAGATTATCTCCGCTGGATCGTTCTTCTGCCTCTTCTCGGGGCAGCCGCGAATGGTCTTCTGGGCGCAACCCTGCAGAAGAAAATCGGCAAGTGGGCGATCAGCCTCTTTGCCTGCGCTCCGGTCCTGATCTCCTTTCTTCTCTCGTTGAAAGCCCTTCTTGACCTTTTAGCCTTAAAGCCCGAGGAGCGATTTTTAATCGACCGCCTCTATCCCTGGCTCTCACTGGGCAGCCTGCACGTGGATGTGGCTTTCTGGATTGATCCGCTCTCGACGGTGATGATCCTGGTCGTTACCGGCATCGGTGGGTTGATCCATGTCTATTCTACCGGCTACATGCATGAGGATAAATCCTACTGGCGCTACTTCGCCTTCCTCAACCTTTTTACTTTTGCGATGCTCCTGCTCGTCACTGGGGATAACCTCCTCCTCATGTTCGTCGGCTGGGAAGGGGTGGGCCTCTGCTCCTATGCCCTGATCGGCTTTTGGTACCACGACCACGTGAACACGAGGGCAGGTAACAAGGCCTTCATTGTCAACCGCGTCGGCGATTTTGGGTTCGTTCTGGGTATCTTCCTTATCTTTTGGTCTCTGGATCAGCAGGGGCATGGCACGGTGGTCTTTCGCGAGATCGAGAAGTTTGCCTCTCTCATGAAAGGGCAGGAAATTTGGGGCGTCGGCGTAGTAACCTTGGCGACTCTGTTCCTCTTTATTGGCGCCACCGGTAAATCAGCTCAGATCCCGCTGCATGTGTGGCTCCCGGACGCCATGCAGGGGCCTACGCCGGTAAGCGCCCTGATCCATGCCGCGACCATGGTTACCGCCGGCGTCTACATGGTCTCCCGGCTCCACTTTCTTTACTCCGCTGCGCCTGAGACGCTGATGGTGGTTGCTGTCGTCGGGATGGCGACGGCTCTCTTTTCCGCTACGATTGCGCTCGCTCAAAATGACATCAAGCGCGTTCTCGCTTACTCTACCGTCAGCCAGCTTGGCTACATGTTTCTCGCCGCCGGAGTAGCAGCCTACGGCGCCGCCATCTTTCACCTCATGACCCACGCCTTTTTTAAGGCTTGCCTCTTTCTTGGTTCTGGCAGCGTTATCCATGCCATGGGTGGAGAGCAGGATATGAGGAAGATGGGAGGGCTGAGGCACGCGATGCCTTATACCTTCTGGACATTTGCCATCGCCGTTCTGGCGATTGCGGGCACCCCGTTGACCGCTGGTTTTTTTTCCAAGGACGAAATCTTGTGGCAGGCTTTTTCTAGCCCGCACAGCTCTCCTCTGCTTTGGGTGCTGGGGGTGACAGGCGCAGGGCTTACAGCTTTTTATATGTTTCGTCAGTTCTTTCTGGTCTTTTTTGGCGAGTGCCGCGCCGATAGCCACACGCGGGCCCATTTACACGAATCGCCCAAGGCGATGGTCATGCCACTGGTACTGTTGGCGATTGGCTCGATCGCTGCCGGGTGGATCGGATTGCCGTCTATTTTTGGCGGCAGCCGTTTTGCCGAATGGTTGGAGCCCGTTTTTGGCGCCCATCATGAGGCCCATGGCCCCGCGGCCTTAGAAGAGATATTGATGGTCGTTTCCGTGGGGGTTGCGGCATTGGGATTTTACCTCGCCTATCTTATGTACTATAAGAGCCGTCTGGCGCCGGAGCGTTTCTCTTCTCTGGCGGGAGGTCTCCTCTATCGCCTGTTCTATAACAAGTACTACATCGACGAGATCTACCAGTTTTTCTTTGTCGGGGGGACGCTCCTGCTCGCCCGCATCGGCGCCTGGATCGACCGGTACATCATTGATTTCATCGTCGATGGCTCGGCCAAGACGACGGCCTTCATCTCCTGGTTTAACGGTCTCTTCGATAACCATGTGGTGGATTGGCTCGTTAACAAGATTGCCGACACTACCTTTGAAGCGGGCGATAAGTTCAGGAAAGTTCAAACCGGCAACATCAACGGCTACCTGTACGTGATCTTGGGGGCGGTGCTCCTCGCCATGATCGTCAAGTTGCGTTATTGGAGCTGATTATTCGTGGCTCGTGTTCGTGATTCGTGATCGTGACCGAGCACGAAAAACGATTGGGAGATTCTGAAAGATGACAGAAAACGTGCTCACCTATATGACTTTTTTCCCCCTGGCTGGGATGGCCGCTGTGCTGCTCCTGCCGTCCAAGAGTCACAACCTGATCCGTTGGGTTGCCGCCCTCTTTACAGTGCCGCCGCTGCTTTTTGCCGTCTGGCTCTACCGCAATTTTGATCCGGCAAATCCCGGTCTCCAGTTTGTCGAGAAGATCCCTTGGATACCCGCCTATAACATTGACTATTTTATCGGGGTGGACGGTGTCAGCATCTCGATGGTGCTGCTGACCGCGCTCCTCTGTTTTCTCTGCATCTTTGCCTCGTGGGGCATCGAGAAGGGGGTGAAGGGATACTTTGCGCTTTTTCTGCTGCTCGATACCGGGATGATGGGGGTCTTTGTGGCGCTCGACTTTTTTCTCTTTTACATCTTCTGGGAGCTGATGCTTTTGCCGATGTACTTTCTCATAGGCGTCTGGGGCGGGCCGCGCAGGGAGTACGCTGCCATCAAGTTTTTTCTCTATACCCTTTTCGGCAGCGTGCTGATGCTGCTCGCTATCCTGGCCCTCTATTTTTCCAGCGAGCCTCATACGTTTGACATGACCAAGCTGATTGCCCAGAGCGGCAAGTACGGCACCGAGCCGCTCACAATCTGGCCTTTTGATCAATGGAGATGGGGCTTCCAGCACATCGTCTGGATGGCGCTCTTCATCGGCTTTGCCATCAAAATACCGGCCTTTCCCTTTCACACTTGGCTGCCCGATGCCCATGTGGAAGCCCCCACGGCGATCTCGGTGATCCTGGCCGGCGTTCTCCTCAAGATGGGCACCTACGGGATCCTGCGGGTCAACTTTCCCATGCTGCCGCAAGCGACCGCGGACCTCGCCTATTATTTTCTCGGGGCTTTGGGCGCCTGGAATATCATTTACGGCGCCCTCTGCGCCATGGCGCAAAAGGATTTAAAGAAGCTCGTTGCCTATTCCAGTGTCAGCCATATGGGCTATGTGATGCTCGGCATGGCGACTTTTACCCCGCAGGGGATCAGCGGCGCGGTCCTGCAGATGTTTAACCACGGCACGATCACCGGAATGCTATTTCTCCTCGTCGGCGTGATCTACGATCGTGCCCACCACCGGGACATCGACGGGTTTGGCGGCTTGGCGGCCGTTATGCCGGTTTATACCGGAGTGACGGCGCTCGCGTTTTTCGCCTCGATGGGACTGCCTGGGCTCTCCGGTTTTATCTCTGAAGTCCTGGTTCTGTTAGGCGCGTGGCAGAAATATCCGATCCTCTCCATTTTAGGGGCGAGCGGAGTAGTTTTGACTGCCGGTTATTTTCTCTGGACGATCCAGCGGGTCTATCTGGGTCCGACCAACGAGAAGTATAAGACATTGCCCGAAATTAACGGTCGGGAGCTGTTCACGCTTATTCCTTTGGGGATCATTGTGATTATCCTCGGGGTCTACCCGCACGCGATCCTCGACCTCTTGCGTTCTTCACTTGATCAGATCAATCAAATTGTTATTCCGCATCTCTCTTGAGATCCTATGGACCTGGGCAATTTCGAGAGTCTGAGATTTTTTTATCCCGAGACTATTCTTACCGGGACCATCCTCCTCCTTGTCGTTCTGGATCTGGTCCTTCGGTCTAAAAAGAGCCTGGGCTATATCGCCATTGTCGGTTGCCTCATCTCCTTGTGGGCTACTTTGGAGCTTTATGGAACGCTCGGCGGCTGGCTTTTCCACCGCATGGTCATTCTCGACAACTTCAGCCTGTTTTTTAAGGTACTCTCGTTACTCGCGGCTCTGCTGGTTATTTGGATGTCTCTCGATTGTCTTGAAATCCAGGGAGTCCACAAGGGGGAATATTATACCCTCCTCCTGACTTCCGCACTGGGCATGTTTTTCATGGCCTCCTCAAGTAATCTGCTGATGGCCTATCTCTCGCTGGAACTGGTGAGTCTCACTTCCTATATCCTCACCGGCTCGTTGCCCCACAATCGGCGGTCGAGCGAAGCGGCGCTTAAATATCTGATCTATGGTGGGGTGGCCTCCGGTGCGATGATCTACGGGATGAGTTGGGTTTTTGGCATGACCGGTAGCCTGGACTACGCGAGGATTAGCGAGGCCTTGCTCCAGGGTGAGGTCAATCGTCTCGGTCTCTTCATGGCCTTCGTTTTTATCCTCGCCGGGTTCGGCTACAAGATTGTCTTTGTCCCTTTTCACATGTGGTCCCCTGATGTTTATCAAGGGGCGCCGACTCCGATCACAGCCTTTCTCTCGGTAGCCTCGAATGCGTCCGGAGTGGCGATCATGATCCGATTTTTCTTCCCTGCGATCTCTCGCCTGGGGGAAGGAGGGAATTGGTCCTATATCCCGGGCGTCGAGTGGCCCCATTTTCTCCTCTTTGTCAGCATGGTGACGATGACGTTAGGAAACCTCTGTGCCCTCAATCAACAAAATGTAAAACGCATGCTCGCCTATTCTGGAATCGCCCACGCCGGCTATCTCCTCATGGGGCTCGTGGTGCTCAATAATGACGGGCTCAGGGCGATGCTTTTTTACGTGGCGGTTTACCTCATCATGAATTTAGGCGCTTTCCTGGTCGTGGTGATTGTCGCCAATGCAACCGGGAGAGAGGACGTGGAAGGCTATCGCGGTCTTGCCTGGCGCGGCGCCGCCATCCCCGCAGTTTGTATGGCGATCTTTCTTTTCTCCCTAACCGGGCTGCCGCCGTTCGCAGGCTTTGTCGGGAAGTTTTTCCTCTTTGCCGCGGTGATTGAGGCGGGCGGCATGTTCGTTCTTTTAGCGGTGGTCGCGATCCTAAACAGCGTCATCTCTCTCTATTATTATGCCCGCATTGTGAAGACCATGTTCCTCGATTTCCCTCAGCCTGATGATCCCAAGGTGGAGATGACTGTGAACAGCTCCGCCTTGCTGGGATTTCTCTCCTGCCTCACCGTCCTCTTAGGGATCTACTGGGGCCCCTTGGCGTCCTACGCCGGCCAGTCTCTCAGGTTCTTTGTAAGGTAAGAGGCTCGCTCCTCAGGCCCCAAGTCCGTGCAAAAAGAAGGCAGCTAGAAAGCCTGCAATCGTCGACAACGATACCGAAGGACCGCCTTGCTCAAAGGCCTCTGGCATCATGGTGGGGCAAGCATGGCAAGGATTCTCCCACCCGCCACCGCGTCCACCACCGCCACGAGCGCAGGGTTGCTTTCTAGATTGCCCAAGAAAGAGGCCACGGCACTGGCCACGGTCAAACCCGTCCACAGGCTCATGACCCTCCTCGTGGTAAAGCCGGCCTGTTTCATGCCAGCGGCGCGCTGGCATTGGGCAGTCAAGTGGCAGTCAAGGGGTCACCCATTAGAAGGCTGCGGTCAAAAAAGGTCAAAAGAGAAAAGAATCAAAAGTCAAAAGGGGTCAGAGGAAAAAAGGGGTCAAGAAAAAGTCGAAAAGGGAGAAAAGAAGGAGAAAAGGGATCAAGTCTGCCGTTGACCTTTTAGCAGCTTCTTAATCTCCTTTGTTTGCCGCGCTAACCTCTTTTCCTTTTCCACCCTGGCTTTCATGCTCAAACAGGCTGAGCTTACCGAGGAGTACTTCTCTAAACCAAACACCACCCCAATCTCCCTAAGCCTGTGCCCCCCTAGTTCCCGACATAGATACATGGCCATCGCCCTCGCCTCATT
>JACPSE010000009.1 GCA_016193465.1 Deltaproteobacteria bacterium | reverse complement strand
GGAGTTCCAACGGTGGTGTCGAAGCTCGTCGCGCCAGCGTTGCCGTTTAGGGACCCTCGACGACCATCCGCATACGAGTTAATACGGCATCTGATGCCGAAACCTCCGTTATTCACCGTGGTAATATTAGGAGAATCAAAGATCCCGGTTCCCGCGTCTTCTCCCAGATTGACCCCGGAATTTCGGATCACTAATACGCCGTCGCCGGCGTTGCCGTTGATGGCGTTGGAGGCGATATCGGCATGGGAGCCGCGGTTGACGAGGACCCCGTTGTCCGTGTTGTTGCTGATCGTGTTCCCAACTATGCGGGTCTGAGAAGAACGGGTCACGTTGACTCCCGACCCGCCGTTACTCTGAATGATATTGGGGCTGGCTACCGTATCACTGCCGGACAGAAACCCAATACGCGCAGAAGATCCCTCCGTGACTAAAATCCCAGCTCCCGGGTTGTTCTGTATCGTATTGTCAATAATCCGGGCGGAACTGTGCCGATTCACAAGGACACCGTTGCTCCCCGTGCTTTGGATGCTGTTGCCGTCTATTAGCGCCGCTCCACCGTCGTCTACCATGACCCCGTTTTCCCCTCCCGTAATCGTGAAGCCCCTGATCGTAATCACCCTTCCTCTTACGTTGATGGCGGCTCTGGTCGCATCCGGACCGTTGATCGTCGCCGTCCCCTGACCATCCAGAGTAATTCTGTGGATCTCTTCAGGGATCACGACATTTTCACTGCAGACGCCGCTCACCAGGAGGGTATCTCCCGGATCGAGTTTGCGGAGCTCCTCTCCAATGGTTTTTTTAGAGGAGCATGTGACTTCTCTTGTTTTTGGCTCGCCTGCGTCTCCGGCTGAGGGCAGACTCCATAGCAGCGCAACAGAGACAAGTAGGCCCGATATAGCGATGAAACTTTTACCTTGCATAAATGATTTCTCCTTTCGCTTGTCCTGCAAAATTGAACCGCAATAGCTGTGCCAATTCCGAGATTAAACCGTCGCTTAAGAAGCAGTTGGATTCGCAAAAGAATTTTTTGAAGTTCTCTTAGTCAGATCCTAGAGAATGAAGAAAAGGTAACTTTTAAGTTACCCTCCGGAACCAAAGAGTTACCCTCAGGGCTTGCAGGTTTCTGGCAAGATCATTAGGCTAAGGTTGTGAACGACCTGCGTGAACTCCTCTCATCTGTGGGGCAACGGGAAAAGATAGAGCGGCTAATCCGAAAAAGCCCCTCTCCCGCGCTTGCCCGCACGAACCTCGCCCGGTTAATTGAGAGCGGGGGCATAAGATCTTTCAAGAAAATTCCCGCTGGGCAGCTCTTAACACTGGTCCGACTTCTCGGCGGCAGCGCTTATCTCAGCGATATCCTGATCCGGCAGGGCCGGAATTGGCCTGATTTTTTTCTCCGGCAAATCATCACGTCACAGAAAACAACCTCCGATCACCTCGCCGAGCTTTCTCGCATCATTAGCAAAGTGACCTCCGCCGATCAGTTGGCACGGGCCTTACGCCTACACAAACAACGGGAGTATCTTCGGATAGGCGCGAGGGACTTGTCCTCCTGCGTCCAGGTCGAAGAGACGGTGAGAGAGCTCAGCGCCCTGGCAGAGGCGTCGCTGGATGCGGCTTATCGTTTTTGCCGGTCGGAGGTGGAAAAAGAATTCGGGCCGCTCTGCGTACCGGGGAGCGACAAGAAAAACCGCTTCGTGATCCTGGGTATGGGCAAACTGGGAGGCGAGGAGCTCAACTTCAGCTCGGACATAGACATCATCTACCTTTACGAGGAAGACGAGGGTGAGAGCGCCGGAGGCCCCAAGGGAAAGGCGGCCCCGCGCCAATTTTTCCAGCACCTCGCAGAAAAAATTACCCGGCTTGTGGGAGAAATCACCGAAGACGGCTTTGTCTTTCGCACCGACCTTCGCCTCCGGCCTCTCGGACGAAACGGCCCTCTGGTTCAATCGCTTAGCTCCGCCCTCCTCTACTACGAGTCCTGGGGACAGTGCTGGGAAAGGTCGGCTTTGATCAAGGCCCGGCCCGTTGCCGGCGATCAAGAGCTGGGAGTCCAGTTTCTTCACGACATAGAGCCTTTCATTTACCGCCGCTATTTGGATTTCACGACCGTCGAAGAGTTAAGACACATGAAGCTCAGGATCGAACAGGAGCTCTTAAGTCCCAACCTCGGAGAGCGGAATCTGAAACTGGGACGGGGTGGAATCCGGGAGATTGAATTTTTTACCCAGGCCTTGCAGCTTGTAAACGGCGGCTTTGAGCCGCGCATCCGGGAGTGCAACACTCTGCGGGCCTTGGCCTCGCTCGCCCGCTACGGCTTCGTACCCTCTGAGGCCGCGAACAAGCTGAGCCAAGCCTACCGCTTTCTCCGCAATGTCGAGCACAAGATTCAGATGGTTCAAGAGGCCCACTCTCACTCCATTCCGGAAGGGGAGGAAGCGGGGCAGGCCCTGGCCCGTCGCCTTGGCTACCGCCGGAGCAAAGAGGGCAGCGAGCAGAAGCTCTTTTGGCGCGACTACCGCAGCCATACCGCCTCCGTGCGCCGCGCCTTTGACCGGCTTTTTTACGGCGCCCAGAAGGAGATGTCATCCGCAGGGGCCTCCGCCTTGGGGGAGATATGGAATGATTTGGACCAGGAGAAGCTGGTCCTGGAACACCTCGAGAGGCTCGGTTTTGCCGATTCCAAGAGGGCGTATCGCAGCCTTCTCTCCGTGCGCGATGGGGAGGAGTTCGCCCCGCCGAGTCCGAGGAGGCTGAAAGTCATGCGTACCCTGGGTCCGGCCCTGATAGCGGAGGTCGCCAAATCCGCCTCTCCCGACCGGGCCCTCTTTAACCTGGCCGAATTCAGCCATCGGGTCGGCGCGCGCACGGGCTTTCTCTCTCTGCTCGCAGAAAACCCGAAGACCATGCGCCTCCTGATCAATCTTTTCTCCAACAGCCAATTCTTAACAGAGCTCTTTCTCAAGCGCCCTGAGCTGCTCGACAGCCTGATACGCGTGGATCTCACCCAATTACGAAAACCAAGGGAAAAAATGTTGGGCGATCTGCTAACCGCCCTCAACGAGATAGATGATCTGGAAGGCAGGCTCAACGCCATTCGGCGCTACCGGGGAGAAGAGTTTATCCGCATAGGCCTCCATGACTTGGGAGGCACCCTGGAGCTCGAGGAGGTCACCGGCCAGCTTTCCGACCTCGCCGAGGCCTGCCTTGAAGGGGCCCTGATGCTCGCCACCAAAGAGATCGAGAAGAATTTCGGCAAGGTCAAAGGAGGTAGATTTGCCGTCATCGGGATGGGAAAGCTCGGCGGACGGGAGATCGATTACAACTCGGACCTGGATCTCATCTTTATTTATGACGCCCCTGACGAGGCCCAAAGCGATGGCGGAACCTCCGGTATTTTGGATGGTCATGAATATTACGTGAGACTCGGCCAGAAACTCCTCACCTTTCTATCGGCGCCCACAGGGGAGGGAGTCGTGTATAAGATTGACATGCGACTTCGCCCTTCAGGAAGAGCGGGTCCTCTCGTCTGCTCCGTGGAATCCTTTCGCCACTATCACCAAACCAGCTCGGAGCTATGGGAAAGACAGGCGCTCATCAAGGCACGATTCGCGGCGGGGGACCGGAGTCTCGGAGCCGACGCCGAGCAGGTAGCCGAGGATTTCGCCTACGGGAAGGGTCTCGCGCGGGAGGGGGTCGGCGAGATCCACCATCTGCGCATGCGGATGGAGAGAGAACTCGCGCAGGAAAACCCTGACCGGTTCAATTTGAAAAAAGGCAAAGGGGGAATGGTCGACATCGAATTTCTCACCCAGATGCTCCAGCTCTCGCACGGGCACCGTCTCCCCGGACTACGGGAGAAAGGAACTATGGAAACCTTGAGAGCCCTGGATCATCATAAGATCCTCCGGAAGGCCGAATACCGTCTGCTCTCAGAAGGTTATCTCTTCCTGCGCCGCCTCGATCACCGGCTAAGGCTCCAGCGTGACCAGTCCATCGATATCGTAGAAAGGGAGCCAGATCAGCTCCACGGCGTGGCCCAGGCCCTGGGTTATAAGCGCCGCGCGGAAAAAAAAGCGCCCGGAGAGCTGCTGCTGCGTGATTACGAGCTGAGACGGGAACGCATCCGCGCGTGCTATAACCGGTACTTCCAAATTGGCGGGGCGAAAACGGAGGAAGAGGAAAAGCGCCCGGGGTCGGGCAACGGAGAATAATCAGGCGATGTCGAACTCTTCTATCTTTCTATATAGCGAGGAGAGACTGATATCGAGCAGTCGCGCGGCTTCTTTGCGGTCCTGACCCACCTGCTCCAACACCCTCAGAATATGCTGCTTCTCAAACTGTTTTAAAGCCTCCTTCAGATTCGGCGTGTACGTAGGCAGCGCCTCTTTCCCTCCCAACAACGACGGCGGCAAATCATCGAGCGTTATCCAATCGCCGTCCGCCAATATCATCGTGTGCTCTATCACATTGTCCAGCTCCCGCACGTTCCCTTTCCACGGACACGACATCAACACCTGGATCACCGCGGGCGCCGCTCCCCTAAAGTGCCTCTTGAGCTCCGGATTGTGCTTCTCAATCAAATGTTCCACCAACAACGGAATATCCTCTGGCCTCTCCCTTAAAGGCGGGATATGGATCTCCATCACATTTAGGCGAAAATAAAGATCGTCCCGAAAACGCCCGACCTCTACCTCCCTCTGCAAATCCCGATTTGTCGCCGCCAGCACCCGAACATCCACACGCCTTGGTGTCGTGCTCCCTATCGGCAGCATCTCCCTCGCCTCGAGCACACGCAAGAGCTTCACCTGTAAATGCTGCGGTATCTCCCCTATCTCATCCAAAAAGATCGTGCCTCCGCGCGCCCTTTCAAACAAACCCTCTTGATTCGCGAACGCCCCCGTAAAGGAGCCCTTCATGTGTCCAAACAACAGACTCTCCAACAGCGTCTCCGGCAGCGCCCCACAGTTCACCGGCAGGAAATACTTGTCCCGACGGTCGCTGTGAGCATGGATCGCGTGCGCTACCAGCTCTTTCCCGCTGCCGCTCTCCCCGGTAATCAGCACCGTGGACTGTGTCGGCGCCACCTTCCTCACCATCTCCAACACCCCCCTCAGCACCCTGCTTTTCCCTATAATGTTGGCAAAATCATAGTCCATATCGGTTCACTGAATAAAACCTCTCGATAATCTTGCCTCAACTTTGAGAGGCGAATTTAAAGCTGCCGGGCCACCTGCAGCAGCTCAGGGTCCGTGCAAAACCGTTGCAGCGCTGCCTTGAGCCTCTGCCTCTGAACACTAGCCGGTACCCCTAGATTCTCCATCGTCTTGGCTGTCTTCGGCCCCCCCAATGAAAGAAGCTTGCTGTAGATCGCTTCTATCTCCGATGTCTCTAGCTCCAACGCTACCCTAAATGCCTCCTCCACCCCTATCGTCGGCGTCCCCTTGCCAAGATAACCCCTAAGCTGCCCCCTCAACTCCTCCGCCTTCTCC
>JACPSE010000017.1 GCA_016193465.1 Deltaproteobacteria bacterium | reverse complement strand
TGAGGATCTAGAGGCGTGGCGCAGTTACGTTGAGTCGCAGGATTATATCCGCATCATGCGCGAGCTGCGCATCCTGGGCTGCCGCAACTTCTCCACCCACCTCTGGGCGCCGTCGAAGTACTTCCCGGAATCAATGAGGCCGGAAGGGAAGTAAACGGAGGCTCGCTCCCATCGAGTGTCAACCTACTTGATGCGTTTGTATCAGTTACCGGCTTTTCGCAACCCCAACCCTATCACAATATTTTTTTACCGGACACCGGCTGCACATCGGCGAGATCGGCCGGCAGAGCTGTTGCCCGAAGGTAACCAGAAGGTCATTGTATTCGATCCAGTATTGCTCGGGCAGTTTTTCTCTCAGGGCGAACTCGGTCTCTTTCGGGTTTTTGGTTCGTACGTAACCCCAACGGTTGGAGATTCGGTGCACGTGGGTGTCAACGCAGATGCCTGGCTTGCGGTAGCCCAGGGTCACCACGAGGTTGGCGGTTTTGCGCCCCACCCCTTTGAGTTTTAGGAGTTCATCGATATCATCAGGAACTTCTCCGGAGTATTTTTCCTCTAGCGTGCGGCAGATGTCGCGGATATTTTTTGCCTTGGTACGGTAGAAGCCGACCGGAAAGATCGCCTTTTCGATTGTCTTGGCCGGAAGCTTGAGCATCTTTCCCGGCGTGCCGGCGAGGGCGAAGAGCCGGCGCGAGGCCCGGGCCGTCGTGGCATCCTGGGTGCGTAGGCTCAGGATGCACGAGATAAGAACATGAAACGGACTCTTGGAAGACTCCGCCACCAGGGTGACAATCGGCGTATCCCATTTCGGCGCCTCCCGGCGCAAGATGCGGATCGCAGAGTGAATCTGTTTTTCAGTCATAACGCGTTGGACCTCTTAAACGACTCGAACCGTTTAAACCGTTCAAGGGTTCGGTCCTGGCTTTTTGGCTCTGGATTATGTAGATTGAAAAAGCCTTGTATCACAGATCCCCAGCAGGCAAAACCGTTTTTCTCCGATGATCGGCGACAAAATTTTTACCGTGCTTCAGTCCCGCACGCCCAAAACACTCGGAGAAGAGCGTCTCGAGCCGGCAGCGGTATTGGTCCCGATTCAAGAGAGGGCAGACGGAGACTACCTCGTATTGACGCAAAGGGCGGCGATGCTCAGCTCTCACCGTGGTCAGATAGCCTTCCCCGGAGGCAGGGTGGACCGCGCAGACTCAGGCCCCTTGGCGGCAGCCCTGCGAGAAAGTCAGGAAGAGATAGGCATCAAGCCCCGTGATGTGCGCGTCCTGGGACAGCTCGACCAGATCACTGCCGCAGCCAATTATCTGGTGACCCCGTTTGTTGGCGTCATACCCTTTCCCTACGAGTTTCATTTGAACCCGGCAGAGACCGCAGCCGTCTTTTCCGTGCCCATCTCAGCTCTGTTGGATCCCGGTTGTTTCAGCATGGAGCCCCGCTCTTATTCGTCGGCGAGGCGCGATCCCATCTACCACTTCCGCTACGGGGAGTGGGATATCTGGGGCGCCACGGCGCGTATTATCAAGCAACTGTTGGAGCTTGCCTATGGTTTTGACGGCAAGGACACGATCCCGGTAGAGAAGCCATAGGCCCGTCGCCTAGGGGCGCGTCCTTACTATTTGTCCACAGCCAATTCTCTGCGGACCTCCTTGAGAAAGGAAAAGTCTAAAAAGGCCTCCGGCTGCAGGCTGGGGGGTATCTTTTGTCCCGTCTCTGCCATCATGCCGAGAATGTTGCCCACTTTCTCCCGACTGATTTCCCCGTCGGGCGTCAAAATCTCTAGAGAGTAACCATAGACCTTCCCTGCGGTCTTTCGAGAGATGTCAAACTGGGAGGAGAGGAGAGCAATCGCCACTGCCTTTTTTTGCCTAAAGCTCCATAGTGACCTCAGACCGGCGCGCACCATGCGCCTGACCTGGTCTGGCTGCGACTTGATTTTCCGGTCGCTGGTGACGATTCCGTTGGATGTAGTGGCGTCGGGAACTGCGGCGCCGAGAAAGGCCAGAATCCGGAGTCCCTTTTCTTCGGCCAGGACATTGAACGGAGGGGCGAGCACCGCTCCGTCTAAAACTCCGCTCATAAGGCCCTGAAAGGCTGTGGGGGAAAATTGTCCGGCGACGTAAGAGATTTCCCGATCCGGGTCAATCCCCTGGCGGCGGAGAAAACGTCTGAGCACCAATTGCGGCGTGTCTCCGGGAAAGCTCACGCCAATTTTCTTTCCCTTGAGCATCTTGAGATTTTCTATCTCCCGACGGCTAACGAGCCAGAAGGGGGCCTTATGGTCGAGGGCAAATACGAGCTTAAGGGGAAAGCCCTGGGCGGCCGCGCGCAGGGCGGCACCCCCGTGGGCTATGAAATCGATTTCTCCTGTCCCAAGGGCGGCGATGCTGAGATCTGTCCGCATCACTGCGATTTCTAGATCCAGTCCTTCCTCGGCGAAAAAACCCTGGTTAAGCCCGAGGTAGATAGGGGCATACATCACCGCGACGGTGGGAATAGCGAGCCGAACCTTTTGTAGGGGCGCTGCTGTCGTAGGTTGGGCAAGCCCAAGAATGACAATCCAACCCATGCAAAAGAGGAGAGGGGCTTTTTTGCAGCTCTTGTGTGCCAGGGCATGTCCCATTTATGGGTTACTCTGGATAACGAAACGAGGCTGCAGGAAACTGATCAGGGCCGGTAGGAGCAGAAGGCCGCCCAACATATTCATAGTCAGGATGATGAGCAGTTGATAGCCCATTTCCGCCTGAAAGCGCAGGGGAGAAAAGGACCAGAAGAAGATTCCTGCGGATATGAGAAAGGCAGTATAGAGGACCGCCTTGCCGGCTGTTGCCACACCTTCAATGAGCGCCGCGCCGAGGTCGCGCCTTCCCTGTCGGAGGTATTCCTCGATGGTTCGCGAGACTATGTAGATGCCGTAGTCCTCGCCGAAACCGATTCCGAGACTGATGACGGGAAGGGTATTCACATTGAGCCCCACATTCCAGTAGGCCATGAGCGCCATGCCGAAGGTATTTGAGAGGAGAACTACCCCGACAAAGAGGAGGCCCGCGACCAAGGAGCGAAAGCCCATGGCGCAGAAGATGAGCTGGGCAAAGAGCATGAGTCCCAAGGTGAGCTTATCCGAACGGGCGATCACCTCATTAGCCGCCGCCAAGACACCCACAAACCCACTGGCAAGTCGGAACTCGGCCTCCTTCATAGGATTTGCATCAATAAACTCCTTGGCGCGACCTATCACGTCCCGGATGGTGTCCCCTTTGTGATCGTAGAGAAACACAGTGACATTGCCATCCTGAAAGTTGTAATTAACCCAGCGATCAAAATCTCCTGGCTCGCTGCCGTGCTCAGCGACCATGAGGATCCCTCCTACCTCATCGGCTGATAGCGGTATAACTCCCCAGCGTGAGTCGTTGTTGTGGAGAACCGTATTGATCTGGCGCGTTAGATCCACCAGAGAGTCAGTCCCTCCCACGTAGGGCGAGCGCTGCATGTGGCGTTGGAATGCCTCTACGGTCTCCAGTACTTGGGGGGATTTCATAGCATTCTCCGCCGTGCCCTTGACAATCACGTAGAGGTGGTCCGTACCCTGGAATTTTTCGTTGATATGGCGCACGCTCACATTGAAATTCGAGTTCGGCCAGAGAAGAGGAGAGCCCGGCCTGGAATCGCCCACTGTAAGGAACTGATACCAGTAAAGACTCCAGAGGGCGGTCCCTCCGAACACAGCCAGCACGACCCATTTTCCGCTGGGGCTAATGCAGAATTTGCCCAGACCGCGTAGCGGGGAATCGAGCCAGTGTCCTTCACCTCCCTTGGGAAGCCGGCGCGGTGTGGGAAAATAGCAGCAGAGGATGGGGTCGAGAATCAGCACGCTGACGAGATTGCTGATAACCCAGAAGCTTCCGGCTATCGCCAACTTGGTAAGAATCGGCATTGGGGCGACAAGGAGGACGGTCAGGCCAATGGCATCGGTTATGATGGAAACACCCCCCGGCATCATTAGACCTGAGGCAGCCTCGATGGCTGCTTTCTCTTTATCTCCGTAGCGTTCCAGCTCTTCAAAGAATCGCTCTCGGAACTGGATGGAATGGCTAATAGTCCGTGCGGTGATCAGGAAAGGCACGACCAATATCAAAGGATCGAAGTTATAGCCCAGAAGCGCGGTGAAGCCTGTGCCCCAGATGAATGTAACGAGGGCAGAGAGTGTGGGAATGAGCACCCCGTTGAGATTGCGGTAGTAAAGGACTAACAGGGCAAAAATGGTTAGGCAGGTGAGGCCAATGATAAGTCCAATCTCACGGAGGTGATCATAGATCCAGCCGTAGAGGATCGGCTCGCCTGCGGCAAAAACCATGGTGTTCTCATCCTCCACTTCACTGATAACTTGGCGGATGCGGCGGAAAAGCGCGCCGTAATCGAGACGCTCTTCGTGGAAAGCCGCGGTGATGAGGGCTGCCTTGCCGTCCTCAGAGACTAATCGTCCGACAATAGTAGGATTTGCATAAACGACTTGACGTAATCGCTCGATTGCCTCTTGGGTCTGAGGAACCCCTGGCCACATGACCGGTTGGATCTCGATGCCCCAAGCGGTGGCTCTCACGTCTTTGACCTTTTGCCGCGCTATGGAGAAGATCTGATAGTTGTTAGCTCCCGGGGTGAGCTCCATGACCTGAGTAAGCCTCTTGATCTTCTCAAGGGTTTTTGGATTGAAGATGTCTCCCTGCTTGACCTCCACCGACAGTAGGACCAGATTGGCGCCGCCAAAGGTGTGCCGCGAGTCATTGTGCACTTTGATATAGGGATGCTCTTTGGGAAGGAGATCGGAAAAAGCCGTATACATCTCGATCTTAAAGGCGTAAGCACCAAAGAAGAAAGTGAGGATTGAAATGGCGAGGAGGATTGGAAGGCGCCATCTTACAATAAATTCAGCGAACCTCTTCATGGAATCCGGCCTATCCCCCTTCCGGCTCCCTGGGAGGCTATTTTAATTCGGCTCCATTTCTTGCCTCCATCTGTGGTCCGGAAAATGAGGCCGCGGTTGCCGACAATGAGGCCGAAGCCATCGGGACTGAAGTCGATGCCGTTCAGACTCCAAGGAGGGACCTGGATCGCTGCCCTTTGCCAGCTTTCCTTTCCCATCGGCGAGGCAATGACTGTACCTCTCTCGCCCACTGCCCAGAGAGTGCCGTCGACGTGGGCTGCTGCAAACAGATGTTTATTGGTTACGTGGCTGGGCCCGACGCCGTTTCTGTGGCTGATCTCCCACCACTCACCGTTTAGGGTTTTGAGGATGACGCCATCCAGACCAAAGGCCCAACCCGCCTTGGAGTCAGGAAACAACAGCCCAAAGAGGTTGCGGCTTTCGCCACTGGCAAAGGAGACCTCCACGGGGCTCTTCTGTTTGATCCAGCTTCTCCCGCGATTTCTCGTTTGATAGATGACGCCGAATTCGCCGACCACCCAACCCCGTTCGGGCGTAATAAAGGCGACGTTGTTGAGAATCACATCCTCGCCAATGGAGCGATCCTTCCAGGACGAGCCGCCATCGTTGGTGTAGAGGATCGTGCCTCGGCTACCGATGGTCCATCCTTCCCGCTCGTTCACAAAGTTGATACTGAAAAGATGCTCCTGAGTGCCGCTAGGCCGGGGAGTCCAGCTTTTTCCGCCATTTCGGGTGTGAAGGACGGTGCCGTAGCTGCCTGAGACCCATCCCGTTTCTTCCGACGTAAAGTGAATGCGGTAGAGGGCTCTTTTGGTTCCGCTCGGCTGAATCTCCCAGGTTGCCCCACGATCGGCGGAATAGAGAATCGTTCCGTAGTAGCCCACGATCCAGCTCTGATTGACGCGGATTTTTACCCCGTAGAAGTTCTCCTGGAAGGCGGGCTCCCGCTCCTGGTATTGCCCGGCGGACGCGGGAGAAAACGACAGGGCCAGTCCCAAGATTAGCCCGATCATGCTCACTCTACCGACGCTCCGCGCATCACCCGCTGTAGGGTAGCAAGACTCCAGAGGGTGATTGGATAGCCCTGGTTATAGGCCCTGTTGGCTGTGACGAGGGTGGTCCTGCCGTTTTGCACGTTGGTGATGACCACAGTTCCTACCGACCAGACCTCGCGGCCATCGGCGAGCTTTACCGGGGTGAAAAAGCCAAACTGCTCCTTATAGTATTCTCCTTTCTTGTCCCACATCAGCGTCCAATGCGTATCGTAGGTGACCTTGTTCAGGTGGAGGATTTTTTTTGAGTAGCAGTAATCCGGGTCTTTGGGCGTGATCTCCAGGACATAAGTATCGACCACTTGCCACCTTTCCTCCAATGGGAGATAGTCTCCCGTCTTTCGGGCAAAAGGGAATTTTTCCTGCGTTAGATTCGCCAGGATTTTCTTGTCACCCAAATACTTGTAGTTGAAGTCCGTGATCTTGCCGTTGAAGCTGTTGATATCGTCGAAGTTGAATTCACTTGGCGCTAGGGTCTGGCACCTCAGAGTCGTGGTGGCCCGGCGAATGCGCCGGATGCTTGGGATGTAGAGATAGAGATCGTCCGGCCTCTTGGGGTCGTCGTAGCGGATCTCAAGGGTGACGGTGCCTGCGCTATCCCGGGGGTAGCTATCTACCCGAAGCTGCATGAAGTCGATATGCTCGTAGCCTGGGATAGCGGGTTTCGGAGCAAGATTGTACCGGGTGCGAGGCAGTATAAAGTAGGAGACAAGATCGGCCCGGCGCTCTGACCCGTCCTTCTCTATCGCGGTGCGGATGATCTTCCCTCCTTCGACGGCTCCGCCTGTCTTGTAGTCATCGCCGAGCCAGCGCCAAAAGAAGTTCCAGGCCAATTTTTGCCCGACTTGCGGATCACTGGGATCGATTTTTGGAAAAGGTTGACCGGAGACATAATGGAGCAGTTCACCGTTGGGGCCTAGCCTGACCTGACCGGAATATTTTTGGGTAGCTTCCATATACTCTCTCAGAGGCGCAAAAACCTTGGGTTCTTTGATTCGCACCGTGTGGCCGGCCTTAACCCGGTTTAGGAAATTCTCCCCCACCATCCCCTTGATCCTCTCCCAATTCTGAGGTCCGATTGTTTCCCCCGGTTTCGGTTCTGCCTGCTGCGCCACCAACTTCGCCGGTTCCACAATCCATAAGAGCCCTGCCGCGAGCATCCATAAACATAATTTTTTAATTTTCATCTTTGCTCCTCCAACTGCTTCATGAATGAAGCTACCTTCCTAAAATTGATAACGCATCTTGAGGAAGACCGAGTCTTTTTCGCTCAGGAGACCGGGGAACCCGAATTTATTGTGGCCGCCGTAGATGGCAGCCGTAAGGGTTATTTTTATTTTTTCATTCCAAGGGGGGGCGTAGCTGACGGCTGGATTTGCCGCCCAGTATCCTGTGGGATCATAAGCCACAAAAAAATCCGGGAGGATCGTGTCCCCGAAATAGCCTGTGCCAACCCTAAAAGTGAGAATGGTCGAGACCATGTTGATCTTTTCCGCTGTCGAGAATACCCGTATTCCGTCCTCGTGACCCAGGATGATCCGCTGGAAGATCTGGAAGGACATCCTGAAAGCGCGATAGGGATCTTCCTGGAGAAATGGAATCAGCGTGGAGCGGTCGAAACCGAGAGAATACCTCAAGGTATTTTTCTCCGTTATACCGTCGGGGTGTCTGGGGTGAGGTCCCGCCCTGAATGCGTTTCCCGGATATTTTGAAATGTTATAGGGCTCTGACGGATAAAAGGCCACTTCTCCCCTGACCGCAGTGTTGAAGGGAATGCCAACGACCTCATCCACAGCGTAGTTAAAGTGACCCGCAAAGATGCTTGTCCGGTCATTGATGAGTTGGATGTTAGCGATGGTGGTTGTCGGGGGACCTGGAGAAATGCTTCTTAATTTAAAGACCATGTCTCCACCCTGGGGGTTATAGCCCCAGATATAGCCTAAGCCGAAGTTTAATTTACCGATATTATGCGTGATCCTTGACCCTATCTTCCAATTGTCTCCTGCATCCGGCAGAATCCTTGAAACCACAGGGATGATCGTGGAACGGCCCGCTAGCCCATCGGTGAACATTCGCCCCAGTGGCATCCGAGTCTCAGGATGGGAAGACCACCTCCCATACACCACTCGTCCATCAGCGGTATCATTGCTGCCAACGACATCGTCCACTCTCTGTTTAGCCTCGTCGAAGCCAGGAAGGGCGAAGAATTCGAGGATCGAATTGGTCACGGGCGCTACGGTGTAGAGCGCCCTTACCCCCCATGAAGGAATCCGCGTCTCATCGGTGTCAAAAAGGTTCGGGGCTAGAGCGGGGGCAAAGGTCAAATCCGCCGAATTGATGACATCGAGAAGTCTCAGCCCATCGGTCTCGCCCCAGGAGATAAACTGCCTGCCCAGCCGGATGCTTAGGCTCCCTGTGGGATTGTAATCCCAGACCATCTCCCATGGCTTGAAGCTATCCTCGTCGTAAAAGGTATTGTCCAGGGGCTCCACAGGCTTGGGTGCGACGGTTTTGCGTCTGCTTCTGGCTTCGGCATTGTAACGGGGCTCCTTGACGAATCTCCACGAGATAAAAAGTTTTAGCTTCTCTACAACGTCGACATTGAGCTCCGGCTGGAAGGTGAAGCGGTTCATGATGAAACGGTTGGTGGTGTGGAAGTGTCGATCTCCAGCGCCAATCGAGAGTCCTGTGGTATTGTCGAAAAACCCGCCGAAGCTCACTCTCTCTGTTAGGTATTTTTCCCACTCCTCCCCTAGAATAGAGGCGGCGTGGGCAGATGTGGCTATGAATAAAAAGAGAAGAAAGAATACGGGAGAAAATTTGGAACGATGATCCATGACTACCTCCGCCTGATTCCTAGGTCGCTGTTTTTTTTGGCCCTTTCGTAGTAGTGGACTTTAAAAGGCTCTTTAGGGAACGGTATCACCCAATTTGACGGTTAAGCTATAAATTATCTATACGTTAAGCATTTATATGTCAAGTAAATTCGTTGCGGCTATTACATCTGGCCTTCTTCTAGCCCTTCCCTTTCTTTTCCCCATCCTCTTTCCCCTAGCTTGGATTTTTTTGATTTCCCTTTTTTGGCTTCTTCAGAGGGAGAGGGCTTGGCGCCAAGCATTCTTCTTTGGATGGCTTACCGGCGGTATTGCCAATGTTTTGGGTTTTTATTGGCTCGACTATACGATCAGGGTCTTCGGCGGCTTTCCCTACGGCGTCAGCGAACTTATCTTTTTGGTTTTCGCCGCCTACGGGGCTTTGCCCCTGGCGCTTGTTGCCCTGCTCGTGCGTCTGTGCGGCTTTGGCCCGCTCTATCTCTATCCAGCGCTCTTCTGGGTGGCCATCGAATTTTGGTTCCCGCTTCTCTTTCCCTGGCATCTGGCCAACAGCCAGTCGCAGTTTCTCGCTCTGATCCAGACTGCTGATATGGTCGGCCCCTATGGCACGAGCCTTCTTCTGGTATGGCTCAGTACGATGCTTTACGCCGCGATCTCTCCCCGAGATCGAGAAACTAAGAACTATCTTCGCGGGGCCGTGGTCTTAAGCGCGCTCTTGATCGGCGCTCTCTGGTACGGCCATTGGAGGTTGGGGGGCATGGAAGCAGCCGTGACGGCGGCGCGCCCGCTTAAGGTGGCGGCGGTTCAGGGAAATATTGACATCCGGCGCAAGTGGGGTGTGGTCTATTTGGAAAGCAATCTCAAATCCTACCAGGAGCTCACGAAAAAAGTTGATGAGGCCGACCTTGTCATCTGGCCCGAGACTGCCGTGGAGGTTTGGCTGCCGGAGAATATCGGCAGGCTTCCTTCAGAAATCCTTCCCTCGCTGCCTCTTAAGACTGCCTTCATCTTCGGCGCAAGGAGCTTCCGCGGCAATCCCGCAATGACCCACGTCCAGGCCTTCAACAGCGCCTTCTTAGCGGATGCGCGAGGTCTCGTGTCGGGTTTTTATCACAAGCAGATCCTCCTCGCTTTTGGCGAATATCTCCCTTTTGCGGCAGTTCTCTCGAAGTTGCCAGGCATGCCTCCGCTAGGCGATGGCTTTGCATCGGGCGATGGGCCGCGCACGCTTGATCTCCCGAACGGGGTTCGAGCAGCGCCGCTCGTTTGCTATGAGGATTTGATGCCCGCCTTGGCGCGAAGATTCGTAGCTGAGAAGGGGGCGAATCTGCTCGTGAACCTTACCAACGACGCCTGGTTCGGGAATACGGCCGCTCCCTGGCAGCACCTCCGACTGGCGCAGTGGCGCGCGATCGAAACGCGCAGATATCTCGTCCGCGTCACCAACACGGGGCTCACTTCTGTGATCAATGCTAAGGGGGAGATAGTCGAAACCCTCCCGTTGTTCTCTCCGGGTGTGTTGACAGCGAAGGTGGCGCTCCTAGAGGGCGAGACCCCTTATGTCCGTTTCGGCGATTGGTTCGCGTGGGCGGCGACCCTGCTCGCCCTGGCCGCGTTCGCTTTTAGGCTCGTTCAGCTCTTCAAACCGTCGCGGTCAGGAGATCTCGATAAAATAGGGGATCGCCCGAAGGGCGATGCTCGCTGACAAGAGAAGGACGGCGGCCAGAGCAAAAGTATAGTAATTGGGCACGTGGGTGACCCGCTCTCGGGTGAAGAATGTTCCTCGCTCCAACTGGTCGATGTCACGGTAGGCCTGTTCGAGCTGCTGCGCGTTTCTCACGTCGTAGTAGTTGCCTCCGGTGGCGCGGATCGCCGCGATCAGCTGCGGCGCTTCCCGTACCTTGTCCAGATCGATGCCGATGAAATGGATCCGGAAGCCCGCTTCGCTGGCCTTGCGAATGGCCGCGTAGACATCGCGGCCGGTGTTGTTCTCGCCGTCCGTGAGCACGATCATCAATCGGCCTTTGTGCCCACCTCTGTTGCCGTTGCGGCTCTGCTGGCTGGACAGTTGCAGCGCGGTGAGGATCCCTTCGCCGATGGCGGTTTGGCCCTCGCTCGCCAAGGTCTTGCCGTCCACCATGCGAAGGTATTGGGTAAGGTAGCTCGTATCTATCGTCATTGGCGCCACCACGTATGCGTTCTCGGAGAAGACCACGATCCCGATCCGGTCGCTGTGCCGCTTATGGACGAAACGGGTGATCTCCTCTTTTACTGCGTCGAGGCGGGTTTTCTCTTTATGGATTATCCACAGCCGTCTCCTCTGCAATGCTCCCTGAAGGTCTATAGGCTCCTGCATGCTGGAGGAGAGGTCGAGGATCAAAAGAATGTCCAACCCCTGCTTCATCACCAGGTAGTCCGCGGAAGGCAGCACCGGGTCCAGGGCGGCGGTCAAGAGCGCTCCGAGCGCGGCGACCTCGAGAAGCTTCGGCAAATGGACGAAGGGCAGAACCGGTCTCAGCCGGCCGCGCAGATAAAACAGCAGCGGGTGAGCAAAGGAGGGTTTCCGCCGCCACCTGGCCAGCCGGACGAGGAGCAGGATCGCCAAAATGGGCAGGATCCAGTAGAAATGGTCGAGTCGGTTGAAGATCATCCCGCCAACTCGCTCCTCATAGCCGTGATAGTTTTCTCGAAGCTGGCCTGGACTTCATCGCGTCGCTCCCGCGCCACGCGCAGGCCGTCGCGGCCGTATCGTGCCGTTTCGCACCGCTCGAGCAGAGCGCGAATTTGCTGCACGAGGGAACCGTTGGTTCCGGCTTGGCCGAGCGCCCGTCCGATCTCCTCGGGCGTGAGGCACAGCGCGTCCAGCCCCAAACTCGCCTGCAAGTAGCGTCGCAAGCAGTGGGAGATCTCGTGGTAGAAGCGAGCGACCTCTTCGTCGGTGCCGCTGCCGATGGCGCGAATTTTCTCGAGGCTTTCGTGCACCAGCCGGTCGCGGGCGTGGCGAGCGAGCGGCCGTCGCTTCGCCCTCGGCGCGCGCGCAGTCGTCCAGACCCATCTCGCCGCCTGGGTGCCGGCAAAGCTGAGTCCGACCAGCCCGAACACAAACGCGGTAGCGATCCAGGCAAAATCCACGGAGCCTAGGGGTTTGGAGTCCCTCGGCTTGAGTTGCCCGCCGCCCAACGTGCTGCGCAGTCCGACCCGCGCGGCCGGGACCTGAACCGTCACCGCCTGGGTCTCCTTACGGCCCATACCGGCTTCGCGAAGGAAGTAGTAAAGATGGATCGGCGGGATCGTGAGCTCGCTCCGGCCGATCTCATAGGTCGCCAGCTGCAACGTGATCTCCAGCAGTTTTTTGTTGGGCGACCAGTCGCCTTGCGCTACACTGATTCCGCGCACGACGAACGGGGCCAGCGCGAGGCTCTCTTTTTTGAGATGATCGAGGGCGAATTCGACATCATGGTCATAAATGGCCCGGATGGTGTAGGGCAGGACGTCACCCACCCAGAGAGCGGTCTTTCCCAGGCTGACCGAAACGGAAACCTTCGGCTCCGGGGCGCTTTTTTTAGGCGCTTGCTCGGCGCCGAGCGTAAAGAGCAAGAGCGGGGCCCATATTGCGAGCGTGGATTTCTTCATCGTCATCCTTTGCGCATGAGAAAAAAGCCGATGAGCAGATCGAGGAAGGGCTCTCCGGGCCGCAGAAACAGATGATCCAGGTGGAGGCAGTAGAGCGAGCGCTGGAGCGCGTTTTTCCGCTCTCGCATCAGATTCTCGTAGCGACGTCGCTGTCGGCCTGATAGCGCCAGGAGCATCTCCCCGTCCCATTCTATGTCCCGAAGCCGCAAGTAGCCTTTTCCTTCGGGCAAGGCTTCTTCCCAGCCATCTTGGACAATGATCGGCATGAAGTCGTGTTTTTGCGCCAGGTGCTTGATCTTGTCCGAAGCGAAGAGATCCTCGGGGGTGATGAAGTCTGAGATGCAGAAGATCAGCGTCGAGCGCTTGAGGCGGGTGACCAGATAGTCCAGGGCGTGCGCAAACTGGGTCCGGCGCGAGGTCGGCTGAATTTGCCAGAGGGAATCGAGGATCTTCCAAACCTGGTTCAGCCCTTTTTTCAGCGGCACATCAACCTCTATCGCGTCGGTGAAGCCGAGCAGGCCGACCTTCATGTTGTCACAGGCGGCGGCGAAGGCGAGCGTAGCGGCGATTTTCAGGAGCAGATCCCGCTTGGTTTGGTCCGCGCTGGCAAACTCCATCGAGCGGGAGAGGTCGGCCAGGATCATGGCGCCCATCTCTTTCTCCTCGAACGCCCGCTTGACGTAGGGGTGGCGCATGCGCGCCGTGACGTTCCAGTCGATCTGCCGGTAATCGTCGCCGTACTGGTAGATTTTGTGCTGGTCGAACTCAAATCCCCGTCCGCGCACTGGGCTGCGGTAGTCCCCAACCCAGTGATCCCGCACGGCCTTTTGCGTGTAGATCTGGATGTAACGCAGCTCCTCCATCAGCTCTTGCGGAATCATCGTTTCCTCGCTATGGGATCGGCGTCTTTTTCAAAATCTCCTCAACGATTTCGTCGGGTGAAACATTTTCGGCCTCTGCGCGCACGGTGCGAATCAAGCGATGTCTCAGCGTGTCCGGGGCGATCCGCTTGACGTCGGCTGGAATGATGTGATCCCGCCCTTCGAAGAACGCGGTGGTCCGCGCCAGCGCTAAAAGGTGCTGCGCGGCTCGCGGCGATGCGCCGTAGAGGACCATTTCTTTGACGACCGAAAGGCTCTCGGCCTCGCTGTTTCGGGTCGCCCGGACCACGCGAATAACGTATTCTCTTATCGCCTCGCTCGGGTACACCAAGGCGATCTGTTTGCGGAAGCGGATCACGTCAAGCGGGGTCATCACCTGGCTCACGCGGATCTCGCCGAGCTTCAGGCTGAGCATGCCCGACTCGTCGCCGTGGGAAGGATAGTCCACCTTGACCTTGATGGCGAAGCGGTCAACTTGTGCTTCCGGCAGGGGATAGACGCCCTCTTGCTCGATCGGGTTCTGGGTCGCCAGCACCCAAAACGGCTCTTCCAACGGGTAGCTCGTCTCCCCGATCGTTACCTGGCGCTCCTGCATGGCTTCGAGCAGGGCGCTTTGCGTCTTTTGCGGCGCCCGGTTGATTTCATCGGCCAGGATGAGATGGGCAAAGATCGGTCCCTTTTCGGTCCGAAAGCTGCTGAGCGCGGTGTCGAAGATGCGAGTTCCAATGATGTCCGCGGGCAGCAGGTCGGGAGTGAACTGAATGCGCTGGAACTTCGCGCTGATCGTGTTGGCGAGCGTCATCACCGTCAGCGTTTTGGCCAGTCCGGGCACCCCCTCGAGCAGGACATGGGCATAGCCCATTTTCTCTTCCTCTCCCCGCTTAAACGTGTAGGGGATCTCCGAGAAAAGGCCGATCAGGAGCCGCTGGATCAGCCACTCCTGCCCGACAATGACGCGATTGATCTCCGAGGCGACCCGATTGATCGCCGATAGGACTTCCTCCTGAGATAGTTTTTCTGTTGCCACCGTCATCGCTAGAACAGAACCGCGACCAAAAAGGCTCCGAGCCCGGCCAAAAGGAAGTGATGGTAAAGATCCTCGTAGTTCACGATCTTCTTGAGTCCCTCAATCGCCCTTTCCTTGAGCACGATTTCACTAATGATGCGCTCGAGGTCATGACCGGTAAACGAGCGGTAAGCGTTGCCACCGCTCTCCTCGGCCACCCGCCGAAGGGTTCCTTCGTCGAACCGGCTCAGGATCTGTTTACCCTGCGCATCCTCGAGGTATTGGAACGAGCCGTTCTCTTTGCCGATCGGTATCGGCGCGCCTTCCTTGGAGCCGATGCCGATCGTGTGGACCTTGATGCCGGATCTCTTGATATCGCGCAGGGCAGATTCCAGCTCGCGGCCGTGGTCTTCGCCGTCGGAGACCAGGATGAAGGCCCGCTGGTTGTTCCCGGCCTGCGGTCTTAGCTCCAGTTCTTTCGTGATCACGGTCAAGCCGTTTTTCAGCGCCCGGCCGATGTTGGTGCCGTAGCTCAGTGTGGTATCGGACTTGAGATAGTCGAGGTAGTAGAGGATGTTGTTGGGATCGTCGGTCAGGTAGGACAGGATCAGGCTCGTCTCGGCAAAAGTGACCAGGGCGACACGATCATCAGTAAGCTTTTTGTGCGCGAAGCTGGCGATGACTTCCACCGCCCGCTCGAGGCGGGACGGCGGAATGTCCTGGGCCCGCATGGACGGCGAGCTGTCCAGCAGAAAGACGATGTCCGTCCGCTTCGGTTGCGTGATCTTTTGTTCGCGAATCCTTTGCGGGTGGGCTAAGGCGACGATGAGCGTGGCCAACACGAGGTTCAGGAGGAGGTATCGGCCGATATCCTTCCACATCGGCGAGAGCCGGGAAATCCGTTTCAGCGGCCTTTGGTGTCCTAAGTTGAGCCGTGTGCGGCGCTTGGTGGACAAAAAATAAAACCACAGCGGGACCAGGCCGGCGAGGATGAAAAGGAGTTTCAAGTATTGCGGTTGCAGGAACCTCATGCCTGGATCAGCCTCGTCTTTCCGGCGGTAACGCCTCGCGCGATTTGTCGATCGTCGGACGCATCTTATCCAAGATCGATTTGACCTTTTCTCCAGCTTCCTTCTTTTCCTGGCCTCTCTGAGAAAGGATGTACTTGACCAACTCATAGTTGTACTTGAGATCCCAATCCTCGGGCTGGGCCATCAATCCTTTCTCGTACTCCTCCACGGCCGCCTGTAGAGCTTTTAGCTTTTCCTCGGGATCTCTGGTCTGGATGGTTCGGCGCAGAAACACGTTGCCGAGCCAAAAGGAGTATTCTGCACCCTCAGCCAGGAAGGGGGCGCGCCTCAACCCTTCCTCCAGCTTCTCAAGGACCTCATCGTCTTGACCGTTGGTATAAAGGAGGCGCACCTGGTTGAAGGTCAGCCTTTGGTAGTCATCTCTCAGGAGGTGGGCGAGCCAGGGGAGGCGTCGGAACAGGGCCTCTGCGGTGTGATAAATTTCCGCGGCAGCTAGGTGCTCCCCTTTGCGTGAGGCTCGGTTTCCTCTCTCGATTTGGTAAAGCCACCAGGCATAAGTCATCGAGCCGACCGAGAGGACAAGGACCAAGGCCAGCAAAACGGGCCAAATAAGTTTTTTGCTCGGAAAGGGCATACCGAGTTTTGTCTCCACCGTCACTTGCCGCTGAAAAAGAGCCGTTTGCTTTCCCGACAAAGGATCTTTTCTTGTTGTCGCTCAGAGCCCGAAGCGAAACAGCAGCACGAGATTAAAGTACTTCCGAAGGTGTGGGAGAGTCAAGAAGCGAAATAGAGCCCCTCGGATCGTCGCGCGGCTGGTTTCTCGCGCGCTAGGCCATTGGGAAATCTGTTCGTGTTGCACATGGGCAGCTTAACCTGTTAAAAGTAGGTGCGATGGCGGAGAACGGGCTAAAACGCAAGTTAGGTTTGTTCGATGCCGTGATGGTGATTTCCGGCGATATGATCGGCGTCGGCATCTTTGTCACAACCGGATTCATAGCCGCAACCGTCGCTTCCCCTGGCGTCGTGCTGCTTATCTGGCTGCTCGGCGGGCTCCTGGCCCTGGCGGGGGCGTTGAGCTGCGCCGAGCTGTCGGCCAGTCTGCCGCTGGCCGGCGGGGACTACATCTACATCAGGGAAGCATACGGAAAACTAACAGGCTTTCTCTCGGGTTGGTCTTCTTTCCTGGTGACCTTTTCCGGCTCGATTGCCGCCATCGCGGTTGGGTTCGCTGCCTTCATGTCGTTTTTCTTTCCCATTCTCGGCTCCGATAACGTTCTCTTCTCCACTACCATCATCGGTCATTCGGTCAAGGTTTCGATCGGAACGATTTTTTCCATCGGCGCAGTGTTGATTCTTTCCGGGATTCACTACCTGGGTGTCAGGCAAGGGGTTTGGTTACAGAATATTCTGACCACGCTGAAGATCGGCTCCCTTTTAGGAATTATTCTGCTTGGCGTGCTCGTGGGGAAAGGAAGCGCGGACCATTTCGTCCCGTTCTTCGACATGTCGAAGGTGACGGACCTGAGCGTATTTGGCGCCGCATTCATCCCGGTGATCTTTGCCTATGCCGGGTGGAATGCGGTGATTTACCTGGCGGGTGAAGTGAAGCAGCCGGAAAGAAATCTGCCCCGCGCGCTGCTCTGGGCCAATTTACTGGTCATTCTTTTGTACCTCGCCATCAATGTCGTTTACATCTACGGGGTGCCCGTTACTCAGATGCAGGGCGCGCTGCGAGTTTCCGAAGTCGCGACGACCGCCCTGCTCGGTTACCAGACCTCCGCCTGGATTACGGCGATCATTACCGTATCGATTCTCGGCGCTTTGAACGTGGTGATCAT
>JACPSE010000016.1 GCA_016193465.1 Deltaproteobacteria bacterium | reverse complement strand
TTGCGGTAACGATGCTGACGTTGATATCGCGCCGCCTCATTGAGGACGCCTTCAGCGGTCGGGCGAGATTATGAGGGCAGGTGCGGCCTGGGGAAAGATCAAGTTGACGCTATCTGCCCAGGCTGCTGAGGCTGAAGACGGAAGTGATGCGACGGCGTCTTAGCGTTGGCGTGCCGACACATCCAGGATGCTGGTGGTATCGCAAGACTTGACTTTACTTCCCCTTGTGGTACTTAGAGCTAACTTTGTGACTTGATTGTCTTGTGGTGCGTGAGTACGGGATTTCCGCGACGGCCTATCATCTACGTTTAAAGGAGGAGGACCATTGCTATGCTTCGTGTTGAGAATCTAGGGAAAACTTTTTCGATAGAGAGCGGAAAGGTGCAGGCGCTTCGGGTTGGAGCATGCGGAGGACGGTGAGATCTTCATTGGGGAGGAGTGTGTATTTTCGGCGCGCAAGCGCATCTCGATTCCACCAGAGCAACGCCCCATTGGCATGGTTTTTCAGTCCTATGCTATCTGGCCTCACATGGATGTATTCGATAACGTCGCCTTTCCTTTGCGGTACGGTTCTAAGGACGGCAGGCAGTCTAAGGCCGAGATTGAAAAGAACGTGATAGAGGCTTTGAAGATGGTGCAGATGGGTGGATTGGAAAGACGGCCTGCCACGCAATTAAGTGGAGGGCAGCAGCAGAGGGTAGCCCTGGCTCGTGCGCTAGTACGCAAGCCCAAGTTGCTTTTGTTAGATGAGCCTTTAAGCAACCTGGATGCAAAACTGCGCGAAGAGATGCGTGTGGAACTAAAAGAATTAACCCACTCTCTGGGTATTACGAGTTTCTTCGTCACGCACGATCAGATCGAAGCCCTCGCCATGTCAAACCGCATTGGCGTGATTATAGCCGGCGTTTTGGTTGAGAGCGGAACGCCCTATGAGATGTATGTGCGCCCCAAGAGCAAGGTAGTCGCCGAGTTCCTGGGCACGGCCAACAGCCTGGACGGGCGGGTGGTGCGCTCAGGACCTCAAGGCGTGGTAGAGACGGAGATTGGCCCGATCAACCTGGATCTTGGTGATCTCTCTTCCAATGAAGCGGTAGCGGTGGTAATCAGGCCGGAGGGTATCGTCTGTTCGCTCGGACGGCCTGACACTTATGAGAATCTGTTCGAAGGGACGGTTCAGCGGGCTATATTCTTGGGCACCTTTATCGATAGCCTGATACAGATCAAGAACCGGACGCTACGGGTATTTCTCAGTCCCTACAACGTGTTTCTGGCGGGGCAGCGGGTTTATGTCGACATTCCCAGAAGCCACTGCCAGGTGGCGCGGTGACCGGACAGAATCTAATGAATCTGCCTCCTGTAGCAACCACTACAGTAGGGAGTTTTCCGCGCCCAACCTGGCTTGCTGACCACAAACGCAGCGAGGCGACCTTTCGTTTAGAGGGGGCGCAGCTCCGCGAAGGCCAGGATGACGCCACAATTGTGATACTCCAAGAGCAGGAGATGCTGGGGCTCGATCTCCTCACCGATGGCGAGCAGCGGCGCACTAATTTTATCCACTATCTGCTCGCGAGCATGGAGGGGTTCGACCTTATCCATCGGCGGTCCAAGAGCAATTTTCGTCGACGTCTGAATTACGCACGTTTGGTTCCAAAGGTGGTGGGGCAGGTGCGGCGCCGGACCTCAGCGCTGGTGGAAGACTTCCGCTTCGCTACGGCCCACGCCTCCCGCCCTGTTAAGATGGGGGTGCCTGGCCCAATGACTGTGGTGGACAGCACCTACGATGAGTTCTACGGCGATGAGGCAGCGTTGGCCATGGATGTAGCCTGCGCGTTGAACGGGGAGCTACTGGAGCTGCAAGCTGCTGGCTGCGGCTTGGTGCAGATCGACGAGCCGGCTATGACACGCTACCATGAGAAGGTAGCAGACTATGGGTTGCGCGCCCTGAACCGCTGTCTGGAGGGTCTTACCATTTCCAGCATCATCCATCTGTGTTATGGATATCCCGGCGGGGAAGCGTTACAGCACGAATACGAATATCCGCAGCTACTATCCCTGTTGATGGAAAGCCGCGTCGGCGGCTTCTCTCTCGAGTTCGCCCGCAGCGGGTACAATCCGCAAATACTGGGCATGTTACGAGACCGTTTGGTTATGTATGGATGTGTTGACCCGGGCGATTCGCCAGTGGAGCCACTTGATGTCCTGGTTAACCGCGTCCGAGCCGCGCTCAAATACGTGAGCCCGGAGCGGCTCCTGCTCGCGCCGGACTGCGGGTTGATGACTATCAGCCGTGATCTCGCCCTGGCTAAAGTGCGGCTTCTGGTCGAAGCAGCTCGAGAGGTTCGACGGAGCCTGTGATTCCTGTGTGTGCGCTGCCGCTGTTGCGAGATGTATAGAGTTGGCCGGACTGTAAAAACTTTAAAAGAGGAGTAACTATGGAGTCGCCAAGCCAAAAATCTCTGCTCGAAACTTGGGGCAACAGGGAGTACATTGAGCGCTGGACGGCGCGGAACGAGTGGCAGCGACCGATACGCGACATGCAGCTTATAGCTGTAGACCTCATGGTCCCCCATGCGCCGGAAGCGCCCATTCGGATACTAGACCTGGCGGCGGGGTACGGCGCGCTGACCGCTGCGTTGCTGAAGGACCGCCCGCATGCCACTGCGGTTTGTCTGGATGTCTCCGAAGAGATGATCAAAATGGGCCGGGAGAGTATGGCACACTTCGGTCAGAGGGTTGAGTTTGTGCAGGGTTCCCTGGAGGATCCTGGATGGCTCAAATGCGTGAGTGGAACTTTTGATGCTGCCGTCTCCGCCCGTGCGTTGCACCACTTCAGCGCCAATCAACGCAGACGGATCCTCTACCGCGAGATTTACCAGATCCTCGGACCCGGCGGTTGCTTTATCAATGCCGATAATATGCGGGCGTCAACAGATTCTCTTAAGACGCGCTACCGTGAGGCGTGCCAGAGGTTGATGGGAGGGTACGTGCAGGAAAAAACAGGAGGGCAGAAAACGCTCGAGGAGGTCCAAGCAGCCACGACGGCTCCGTCGCACAGCCGGCATGACAATGGTTTTCTGGACCAGGAGCTGGTCTGGCTGCGTGAGACTGGGTTCGACGAGGTGGACTGTTTCTGGAAGTTTGCCACCTACGCCGTCTACGGTGGCTTTCGCCCGGCCGGCTAAAATCGCGGCTTCCGTAAGGGAGAAACATTGACTATAAATAGTTGCTGTCAACAAGGAGGCTAACGTGCTGCTTGCGCTTCCCTACCCCACTATGAGCTTCTTGCCCTTCTACGCGGCTGAGGATTTAGGTTTTTTTGGCCGTGAAGGTCTCAGTATCCATTGCATCCATGTGCGCGACGAGAAGGAACGCAAGGTCAAATTGGCCTTAAAAGCAGACCTGGCCTTTTACACCTCGGTCTCTACTACGGTAGAAGCAGTTCTGCGAAACTGGGGCGAAGTCAAGGCCCTGTGCGCTACCCAGCTAAGCCTTCATTTCTGCACAGCCCGGCAGGAGATCAAGGCGCTCCAGGATCTCCAAGGGAGGAAAGTGATGGTTGGTGGAGGCGCTTCCAACAACCAGATCCTATATCTATGCAAGAAACTCGGCTGGGAACCTGGGCGGGATATAACTATCGTGCGCGGGGACGCGGCCGGCCGTATTCGGGCATTTCAGGATCCCGGAATTTCAGCCGTTATTGCCAGAGAGGAGTATACCTACTGGGGTCTCAAGGCCGGCTTTCACCTCCTCAACTATCCTCAAGAGTACATGCGCTGGCACGGGGGCGGCCTGTGCACGGCAGCCCGGCTGATTGCGGAGCAGCCTGACCTGGTGTATCGGACCGTAAGGGCTGTTGTCCGGGCCACAGATGTTTTGAACAGGAATCGCGAGGAGGCTATCGCCTTGGCGCTCAGGCGAATCTCCAACTTGAGCCCGGAAGAGGCGGAGGGTAATTACGATATCCTTCTGGGGCAAGGGGGATATGCCTGCGCTATCACTGAAGAGGGGATCCGCTACATGAGCGAGGTGCTTGGCCTGGTGAAGGGTTCCACGAAAAAGGTCACGTTAAAGGATGTTGCTGACCTTAGCTTCTTGGAACGGGCTGAGAGAGAGCTGTCTGCCGGGAACACGAGCTAAAATAACAGGCGAACGGGAAGAACAACCATGCCAGACGTAGAACACGAGTGGAGCTCTAAGGAGTACGCCCAGGAGTGGGCAGCCAAAGACAAAGCGAGAGCCGCAGAGAGGGAAGCGCAACTCCAGGCAGCGGTAAAATGGCTCTCGGTTTCCGTCGAGGGCAGAGCAAGGGTTATGGATCTTGGTTCAGGCTCGGGAACGGTGGCCCAGAGATTGCTGGCTTCTTTTCCTGAGATGGAGGTTATCTGCGTGGATGCCTCCGAGCCCATGCTTGCAATGGCGAGGGAGCGTCTGGCAATGTTTGCACAGAGAGTCTCCTTCTTCCAGTCGGACTTGAGTCAGCAGGGCTGGACAGCAGCCCTCCCGAAGGAGTTGGACGCTGTGGTCAGCGCTCGCGCGATACACAATCTAAGGAAGCTCAAGCCGATCGAGAAGGTCTACTGCGGAGTATGCGATTTGCTTCGACCAGGGGGTGTCTTTTTCAATATTGAAAGAGTCAACTTTTCTACTCCCACGCTGCGGAATTACTACAGACAGCTCAGGAAAAGCGAGACCGGCCGTTTGTCCCAGTTGGACGGTCCTGCGCCCAGCCTTTTGCAACAGTTTCATCTGCTTAAACGGGCGCGGTTCCGTCATATCGATTGCTTCTGGCGGGAGGGAAATACTGCCATCGTGGGTGGTTTTAAAAAGCTTGATCCCTCCAGCTAAGAAAGCATTGCTCTGGGGAAGAGTTTGCGGATTGAGGCCAGCTCCAGTATAGAAAAAGAGAAAGGATTCTTTAGCGATGTTGGAACCGTGGGGGGAGGCTCAGAAGGTTGCCGATCAACTGAAGCGATTTGTCTATCAGTGGCAGGAAGATTCGTTGGCGAGATCTTTGCCGCATGTGCTCGAGCAGTTGCCGATGAAGCCGACAGTGATGGGCATGGATAGTCCCCATCAGACCGGGGATCACGTGTGCTATGACATGCTGACCCGCGGGCCGCTTTACTGCATGACGAGCCATTTTACCCGGGTGGCGCCAAACGCGCCTGTTCGAGGGATGCACCGGCACATCGGGGCGCCAACGCTTTTTGCTATCACCGGGAAGGGCTGGGAATGGAACGATGGAGAGACCTACAATTTTGAGACTTTTGACCTGCTCATTGTCCCGCCCTACACGATGCACCAGCACGGAGGAGACAAGGAAATAGGCTGTGCGATCTACGTTCCCGAGACCGGTCGGATTGGCCATCTTTTGGGATTGATGTGGCGCGAGCAACACAAGCTGAGCGAGAAGCCGACCTTCCCGCAGGGGACGGAGCCGATGTATGGCGACGAGGGGAAGCTGCTTGGTTACCGGATTAAGAAGGGAGTGCTTGGGATCACCAAGGATATTGAGGTGCTCCTCGGTCCAGAGCCGAATCGTGAGGCCACATTTCAAGCCCGTCGTAAAGCTGGTGGATGGGCAGCTCCTGTGGAAAACACGTATGACCGGTATGTAAAGATGTTGCACGAAGAGGCGGATTTTTGCCGCAAGGTGGATCACGTGGCCCACGAGGCGAAGAACCCCTGGGAGTGGACACGTCAGGGCAGGCTTAAGTGGATGGTGCATCCGGATACCGAGACTGCGACTAATCACGCGTGGATTTATTTTCACGAGATTCCCGCGGGGAGCCGGTCAGGAAAGCATCGGCACGTGTCGGAGGAGTTGGTGTTGGTGTTGGAGGGCCGCGGCTATGACATTCATGATGGCGAGCGTTGGGAATGGGAGCAAGGCGATCTCATATGTATTCCTTCGATGACCGTGCATCAGCATTTCAACCTGGGGGACGGTCAAGCGTTGTTGTTTAACTCAATGCCAAGCGTTTATGCGGCGCTCGGGCTTGGTGGCATTGAGCAGTTTGAGGATGCGCCGGAATATCCCGAACGTTAAATCACAATCAAACAGGTGGAGGACACAGTAGCGATGCTGGAACCATGGAGGGAAGCTCAGAAGGTTGCGGACAACCTTAAGCGGTTTGTGTATCAGCGGCAGGAAGATTCGTTGGCGAGCTCTTTACCGCACGTCCTCAAGCAATTGCCAATGAAGCCAACGGTGATGGGGATGGACAGTCCGCACCAGACTGGAGACCATCTTGCCTATGATATGCTGACGCGGGGCCCGCACTACTGCATGACGAGTCATTTCACCCGGATCGCGCCCAACGCCCCGGTTCGGGGGGTGCACCGTCATATCGGGGCGCCGTCGCTCTTTTGTCTCACCGGCAAGGGCTGGGAGCGGAATGACGGAGAGACGTACCTGTTTGAAACCTATGATCTCCTCACGGTCCCGCCTTACACGGTCCACCAGCACGGGGGAGATAAGGAGATAGGATGCGTGATCTTTGTCCCCGAGGAGGGGCGTGTTCATCATATTATGGGACTGATTTGGCGCGAGCAGCACAAGCTGAGCGAGAAGCCGACATTTCCGCAGGGAACGGAGCCGATCTATGACGCGGAGGGCAAGCTGCTTGGCTACCGGATCAAGAAAGGCGTGCTTGGCGTCACCAAAGATATTGAGGTGATCCTTGGTCCGGAGCCCAATCGGGAAGCGGTCTTTCAGGCGCGTCGCGCGGCCGGCTCGTGGAAAGGTGCGGCCGAGAACACTTACGACCGATACTTAAAGCTCATGCATGATGAGGCCGATCTTTGCCGCAACGCCCCGCACGTGGTTCTGGAAAAAGAGGAGCCGTGGGAGTGGACGGCCCAGGGAAAACTCAAGTGGATGGTCCATCCGTCAATGGATTTGGCTACCAAGCGGAAGTGGATTTATTTTCACGAGATTTCCGCAGGGAGCCGGTCAGGAAGGCATCGGCACGTGTCGGAGGAGTTGGCGTTGGTGTTGGAGGGCCGCGGCTTTGACATTCATGATGGGGAGCGTTGGGAATGGGAGCAGGGCGATCTTATTTGCATTCCGTCAATGACGGCGCATCAGCACTTCAGCTTGGGCTCCAGCCGCGCCCTCTTGTTATGCGCGATGCCGTGCGCCTATACGAATCTCGGCGTAGGTGGGATTGAGCAGCTTGAGGCCGCCCCCGAATATACAGCGCCGTGACGCGATATAGCTTTTGTTCTCAATAGCAGTTAGAGGACGCGGCGAAATGCACGAAAGGTGAGGTCTTACTATGGCGAACGAATTCGCGACAGAATTGGCTCCCTGGCAGCAGGCTTTGGAGTCTCCTTACTCGGATCAGCTCAAGCGGTTCGTCTATCAGAATCAGGAAGAGGCTCTTGCGGCTTCCCTGCCTCATGTCCTCATACCGATCCCGGCAAAGGGGACGGTTATGGGGCACAGCAGCCCGCATCAGACCGGCGATCTCCGTTGCTGTGACATCTTGTTTCGAGGGCCGATGTACGATCTGACCAGTCATCAATCGTCTATCCCGCCGAAAGCTCCAGTCCGGGGCGCCCACCGCCACATCAGCGCGCCGACGCTCTTTTGCATCTCTGGAAAGGGTTGGGAATTCAACGATGGGACGACCTATACCTTCGAGTTGTATGACTTGCTGGTGGTTCCGCCCTATACGGTCCATCAGCACGGCGGGGATCGGGATATCGGCTGCCAGATCCACGTTCCCCAGACACGGATGATCGATGCCCTGGGGGTTCTGCACAGAGAGCAAATCAAGTTCGGCGAGAAGCCGACATTTCCCCAGGGAACGGAACCGCTCAAGGACGATGCGGGGAAGCTGATAGGTTACAAGATCAAAAAGGGTGTATTGGGGATCACGGAAGATCTTGATGTCTACCTTGGACCCACGCCGAACATTGAGGCGGTCTTTAATTCTCGGCGGCACCAGCCACCCTGGCAGGAGGAGGTAGAGAATACTTACGACCGCTACCTGAAGTTGCTCCATGATGAGGTTGAGTTCTGTAATGAGACAACCCACGTGATCCGGTATGAGGAGCAGCCTTGGGAGTGGACACGGCAGGGCAGGTTAAAGTGGCTGGTCCATCCTGGCATCGCCTGCTCGGCGAGGCGAGTTTGGATTTATATGCAGGAGATTTCCCCTGGCGGCCGATCGGGAAAGCATCGCCATGTGGCCGAAGAGCAGGTTTTCGTGATAAATGGACGGGGCTATGATATCCATGACGGTGAGCGGTGGAATTGGCAAAAGGGCGATATCATCAGCGTCCCGGCGATGACCGAGCATCAGCATTTCAACGCGGATACCGAGAGTCCGGCGCTGATCTTTGGCGCGCTGCCGAGCATGTGCACGGATCTCGGTCTGGGAGGGATTGAGCAAATTGAAGACGCGCCCGACTATTTAGAGAATATGGAGAAAGGGAGGTAGAGTGATGGCAGAACAAGAACGTGTGAAGGAGCGCTTGCGCCAGGATGAGATGGATCCGAAGCTTTACTACGACTATGAGGGGCGCTTTATCAAACAGAAGCTCGAGCGCGAGCGGATGGATATGCTGCCTCGCGTCGTCAAGCCGGCCATGTTTGCCAAGGGTGGACATGCGTTGGGAGATTTGCGGGTCTTTGAGCGTTATACCGTAGCCCCGCTCAGCTCGATGACCTGTAGCTTTCTCGAGGTGGCGGGGGGAAAGCAGAGCGAAAAGCAGCGGACGATTCCGTCGATGGCCGTCTACATTTTGGAAGGCAGCGGCGAGTGTGTGCAGGATGGGAAGAGCTATGCCTTTGGGGCCGAGGACGTGGTAGTGATCCCGCCATATACGACGCACCAGTTTGTGGCGAGTGCTCGAAGCGGCTTCCGCGCCTGGGTGCCTCAGGTAAGACTATGGCACGTGCTCGGGCTTTTGTGGCAGGAGCAGTTTGAATTTCAGAGCACGCCGGGGGAGACGGAGCCGATGCGGGACGGCGCCGGCAATCTCGTAGGTTTTCGTGTGCCCCGGGGAGTATTGGGTTTGGAGCAGGACCTGGAGGTGCGGGCTGGCGCTGACCAAAAACGGCAACAGATTTTTGACGCCCGACGGGCCGTCCGTCAAGTTCCCCAGGGCAAGACCAGGTACGATTGGTTCCTGAACCGGCTTGCGGAAGAGAACCGGGTGGAGGAGAAGGGGCCGCGGCTCATCCGAGCGACAGAGCGACCGTGGGAAGAGACACGGCAGGGGCGGCTTAAGTTCTACATCAGTCATTGGACCGAAGTGGCCGCGCGGGCGCTGGACTTGATGGCGCAGGAGATCGAGCCCGGAGGACACTCGGGGAAGCACCGGCATATTTTTGAGGAACTGCTTTTGGTGGTACAGGGCAAAGGACACGACGTGCACGAGGAAACGAAATATCCGTGGGAGGCCGGGGATCTCGTCTGTATTCCGCCGATGACGGCCCACCAACACTATAACGATGGGGATAAGCCTGCTCGTCTCGTCTCGGTCTGGCCGCAGCAGTTCGCCCATGAGTTCCTCGGGGGGATCGAGCATATAAGCAACGCCTCGGGGTGGAAGAAATAGTACTAAAAGCCGAACGGGAGGATTGACGGATGCTGGAATTACCGGTGGAGCGGCTGCCGAGTGATGAGAGCGGTCGCAACCTGGCCTTTATTGACCCGAAGGTTCTTTCCCAGAACCAGATCGAGCCGAATAGCGTTGTCGAGCTTGGCACGGCGCGAGGGCGGCGGTTGCTCGCGCGTGTAGCGCCCCGGCCGCAGGACGAGGGTCGAGGCTGTTTACGACTGGACCGCTACCAAGTGCAATTATTGAAGCCGGACTTGCGCGAAAAGATCAAGGTGGCACCTGTCCGGGTAGAAGAGGCCACGCGGTTGGTCTTGGAGCCACTGGCGCCCCTGGGTGGAAATCTTACGACGGTAGAGCGCGAGCTTCAGCGGCGATTTGTCGATCAGAAACAGCTCGCCTGCAGTGCCATGTTGCTTTCCGTTAAGTTGCCGGATTTTCCGCGCAATGTTCTTTTCCGCGTCATATCGGTTGAGCCGGAGCGCGCCCTGGTGGGCGAAGGCACGCGGGTGATAATACGCACGAGCGCCCTGCGACCCGGTGTGGCAGCCAATTTGGTTACCTTTGATGACGTGGGTGGATTGCAGAGTGAGATTGAGCAGATCCGCGAGCTGATCGAATGTCCCCTTGAGTTTCCTCAGGTGTACGAACACCTGGGTATCGAAGCGCCTCGTGGCATACTCTTTTACGGCCCGCCCGGTGTTGGCAAGACTCATCTGGCCAAGGCGATCGCGAACGAAATCGGGGCCCACTTCCTGTATGTCAACGGGCCTGAGGTGGTGAGCTCTGTTCATGGAGGGACGGAGGCCAATCTCCGGCGGGTTTTTGAGGAGGCCATGGAGCACACTCCCTCCGTGGTCATGATGGACGAATTGGACGCCATTGCGCCAAGGCGCGGAGAGAGCGGTTCCCAAGCGGATGTGCGCATGGGGACTCAGCTCCTGTCGTTGCTTGATGGTCTCGTCAGCATGGAAGATGTGGTCGTGATCGGCACGACTAATCGCTTAGACGCCGTGGATCCGGCGCTTCGTCGCCCGGGCCGCTTTGATCGGGAGATATTCATTGCCCCGCCGAATGCGCAGGGCCGGCTTGAGATCCTAAACATTCATACCCGTCGTGTTCCCATGGATGAGGAAGCTATCGCGTTCCTTCCGGAAGTCGCCCGGATGACCCACGGCTATGTCGGCGCTGACCTGATGGAGCTGGTGCGGGAGGCGGGGTTGAACGCGCTGCGCAGGACCGCGGGCCCGGGGTTTGCTGCCCTACCCAAGTCGGATGGCAGCCTTGAACATGTCGTGGTTCAGAAAGAGGACATCCTTGCCGCTCTACAAAAGACCGGCCCCTCGGCATTGCGCGAAACTCTGTGGGTTGCCCCTGACGCTACATGGAAAGATGTCGGAGGATTGAACCAAGTAATCGAACAGCTTCGTGAAGCTGTGGAGATGCCGCTCATCTATCCGGATGCGTTTGCTCGGTTGAAAGTGAGGCCATCGACCGGAATCCTGCTCTATGGGCCGCCGGGCACAGGGAAGACCATGCTTGCGAAGGCATTGGCGCATGAATGCGGAGCAAATTTCATCCCCATTAATGGGCCGGAAATTTTTAGCATGTGGCTCGGGGAGTCCGAGGAAACCATACGTAACGTGTTCCAGATGGCCCGACAGGTGGCCCCCACAGTGATTTTCTTCGATCAGGTGGATGCTATAGCGCCGAGGCGCCGCGGTGAAGCCGCGAACGCCACGACAGAGCGTGTGGTAAACCAATTGCTCGCCGAGATGGATGGCATTCAGGCGGCGAGCCAGGTTATCGTCGTGGCAGCCACGAACCGAAGGGATCTGCTGGATCCAGCTCTGCTGCGACCGGGAAGGCTGGGACTCGAAATTTATGTAGGCCTGCCGGACGAAAAGGGGCGCCGAGAGATCCTTAGGGTCCTTTTGTCCGGGTTGCCTGTGGAGGAAAAGACTGGCTTAGACGAGGTTATCCAGAAGATTGCGCAGCGAGCCCAGGGCTTTTCCGGCGCTGATCTTTCAGCGGTTTGTGAACGGGCGAAGCTCATTGCCCTAAGGCAAAGAAGCTATCGCAAAGATGTCTGTGTGACGGAATCCCACTTGTTGTCTGCTCTAGAGCATGTCCTGCAGGAACGGGCCCGGGTCAGTGAGTGAGAAAAAAAGGATTGCCTTGAAGACCAGCGCAAAAGGAGGCTTCCTTATGCTGACAGGCAGGACGCAGCGCAATCCGCGAACTTACCGTATTGTGGGGCCTCAGCGACAGATCGACGAGCGTGAGACCCCTCACCCCCGCGCCGACCGTGGGGAGTTGGGAGCGCGGCTCCGCTCCTGGCGCAAGAGCCGCTTCGACGAGGACCCTTTCAGGCGTGTCTTCGGTGGTGGCGGCCGTGATGGGGACTCGAACAACAGTTTGCAAGATATCATGAGACAGGTGCCAGAAGGGGCAGTGAATCGTAATCGGGTAGCTGTCTCCGATCCCGCCAAGATGGCGCGCAACATCAAAGAGATCGGCCGCTTCCTCGGCGCCGATGTGGTGGGGATCACTTACCTCGATCAGGCTTATGTCTATTCGCACCGCGCCAGAGGTACCGCCGCTATGGGGGAGAAGGCGGGAGATCCGATTCACCTGCCCCACCGCTATGCCATCTGTATGGGTTTCGCCAGTGATTACTACAAGTTTCTCAGCAATAACAGTCGGATTTCTGATGCTGAGTACAGCCTGGGCAATATCCACACGATCCCAACCACCTTCATGCTGGCCAGCTATATCCGCGAGCTTGGTTACCCGGCGCGTGCTCACAATTATGGGAGGTGCGAGTTAAATCCAATACCTCTGGCGGTGAACGCCGGGCTAGGGGAGCTGGGGCGTCACGGGATGCTCATCCATGAGGAGTACGGCTCCCGGCTGCACCTGGCTGTAGTGACGACCGATCTCCCACTGGCGGTTGATGAGCCTGTGGATATTGGAGTTGAGGAAGTCTGCAAGTATTGCATGAAGTGTGCCCGCACCTGTCCCTCGTACAGCATTCCTTTCGGAGGCAAGGAGGTCTACAACGGCGTCGAGAAGTACCGTGTCAACGTGGACACCTGCTACAAGTACCGGATGGCATCGAAAGGCCAATGGGCCGTTTGTGTTATTTGTGTCTCCTCGTGTTGTTACAACAAGCCTAAGGCATGGTGGCACACACTGGCCTGCTGGGCGATCAAGTGGACGCCGATCCCATTACGCCCGCTCCTTATTGTCCCTTTGCTCTGGATTGACGATCTTTTTTGGGGCAAGAGGCCCTGGAAACATATGAAGTGGCTGGACTACGACAATGCCCCTATGCCCGTGACCTGTAACATACCCGGCTGCCAGGCGAAGCACGCCAACCTGCAGCATAAGCGGCTCCATGTTACCAAGCCGGCAGCAGGGGGCACAGTGAGCTGACGGCAGTCTTTAATACGGTGTTCATCGCTGAGCCAGGGTTAGGTGTAAGATTCGAAAGCTTCAAGTTTGGCAAAAAAAAATCCCTTGCCGACAGGATGAAGGACCCGGAATTTCTGGCGGAAGCCGCCAAAACCAACAGGGATATCAATCCCCGCACGAGTGTTGAGATCCAAGCGTTTATCAAGCGATGGTTTAGCACCCCACCGGAGCTGGTGCAAAAAATCAAGAAGATATATTTTCCCGCCGGTTTCTAAGGACCTGCCCGAGTACAGGTCGGACTGTGGTTCGACACGCCGCTCACCATCCTGAGGGGACTCGAAGGGAGCACGGAAGCCCGATTCTCTGTCAGATGGATTGGCTCATCTGAGTTGACGTAAGACCACCTTATCGGCTACTCTTGAAGCCAAAACCGCGATCCGGGGCTGGCCGATCGTCTTGGCAACTACATCGGGAACTCAAACCGGCTGCGGCGCGCAGTCCGGGAAGCGATCTGTGAGATCTCGATGGCCATACCGAAAAGGCGAATTCATGCTAATTTTTTACTGTATCCCTACCCGCAAGTTGAAATGACTGCTCAGAAAACATGATCTCGGCCAAGCAGAAACTGATCTCTCCGGAAAGCCCGTCCTATAAGTGGTGGTTGGGAACGGCTCTCGTCATTGGACAGACGAGCGTGGGATTCGCTGAGCGGATGGTCGAGATTGCCATTCCTCAAATTATGATTGCTCTGAGAGTTAACTTGGATAAGGCGCAGTGGGTTCGGACAGGACCGGCCATTGTGAGAACTATGTTGGGACCGATGGTAGGATGGCTCGCGGGCATCTTTGGGATCCGTGAGATCTACATTGCCACTTTCATCATCTACATCATCTCCTCGGGATTTGCCGGCGCAGCTTGGAGCTTTGCCGCCCTTATTTTTTTCGTGACGCTGAAAAATGCCGGCGGGGGCCTCAGGCAGCCGCTCTCCATGGCCCTGCTCTATCGAGCGTTTCCCTCTCACCAGCGTGGACTCGCCATGGGGCTCTACCAGGCCAGTCATATGGTGGGTCCTTTACTTGCCCCCCTGCTGGGAGGATGGCTGGTCGAAGAGTTTGGCTGGCGATCGGTCTTTTACATCAATATCCCGATCAATATCCTCTCTCTCCTTCTCATTATGCTCGTGATGCCAAAGGATTTTGAAACGCAAGAGAGGAAATGGCCAGCCTCGGTCGATTTCATTGGGTTGGTCACGATGGGACTTTGCCTGAGTACCCTCCTTTGGGCGGTGAATGATGGAAAAAGACTAGGATGGGACTCTAATTATATTGTGAGCCTCTTCTCGGTCTCGGCCGTATCCTGCGTCTTATTTCTCTATACGGAGCTTAAAACCAGATATCCCATTGTTGAGATTAAGGTCTTTAAGAATGTTTCATTTACCTTGTCTTTTCTGGCAAGGCTCTTTAATACAGGGATCTTCCAGAGCACGAATTTTATTTTTGGCATTTTTCTCCAGAGAGAACTCAGATTTTCCCCCCTTGAGGCCGGCCAACGGTTAGTCCCAATGGCATTTGCCTCAGGGATAGGAGGGGTCGTGTGGGGGATTCTCTCCGATAAGATCAATATGCCCGCAGCGGTTGCAGCTTCCCTTGTTGCTTCCTCCGTGACGATGCACCTCTATTCAAAATTAGAGGTGGGAATTTCGCACACCTATATCATCCTGGTGACAATGTTCCAGAGCCTGTTTCGTTCAGGGGCCCAGGCCACTATGACAACGCTCGCCTTGGGGACGCTCCCCGGGGAGAAAGTGACATTGGGAGCGGGACTGGACAACCTGGCTCGCAACCTAGGAAATACCATTGGCATCCCCTTGATCACGACTTATGTGACACATCGAGAAGGCGCCCATTTGACGAGCCTTATGAGGGCTCAGACGGTGGGGCATGGAACCGGGCACGGCCTTAAGGCTTTAGAGAGAGCCCTTGAGAAGGCAGGGGAACCGCCGGCTAGGGCAAGGATGATATCGCTAAGCATTCTGAGGAATCAACTTGTCGAAAGGGCTGCGATAGAAGCCCACCACGCCGCATTTCGCTTGGCCGCCGTAGCGGGCCTCTTTCTGGTTCCGTTGGTTTTGTTTATCCGGACGATCCACGATAGGAAGGGAAGAGCCAAGCGGGGTTTCGGCAGTAAGGATAGCGCCTCGGAAGAGCGCAACGATCAAGATCGCCAACGGTGACGCAAAGAGAGCAGTATCATGCAAGCGACGCAAGCGGTGAGTGAAAAGATCGAAGCCGTCAAAACGAAACTGATGGAGAAACGGACCGTCGTTCTTTTGACAACACTGGGGTTAGGGCTGGCTATGGGGGGGTTCTATGGCGTCCAATGGTGGATCACCGCCATGAATACGGTCTCCACGGACGATGCCCGTGTGACAGCTTCCTACGCCACCATCAGCGCGGAGGTCTCGGGCAGGATTGTCAACCTCCCCGTCGATGAGGGAGATGCGGTGAAAAAAGGGGATCTCCTGGTCCAGATCGATAGGGAGGAGCACAAAACCGCTTTGGAAGAGTCGCTTGCAGAACTCAATCGGGGCTTAGCTCAGTACGCAGAAGCGCAAATCCAGCACAAGGCCATGGCGGCGACGGTCCGGGGTGAGATCAGTCGCGCCGAGGCTTCCGTTGAGGCGGCGAAGGGAATGCTGAGAGAGAAAGAACGGATGGTTGAACTGGCGAAATCCGTTACTAAAACGCAAGTCGATCAGGTAGAAGCCGCGCTGAAGGTAGCCGAGTCGGATCTTGCCAGGGCCCAAGTAGAGTTGAGAAATGCCGGGCTTGAGCTCGAGCGCTCCAAGGCGCTCTTCGAAAGGCAATTCATCGCAAAGAAAGATCTGGATACTGCTAAAACTGTTTACGATAGCGCTCAGGCGACCGTGGAGATGCGAAAAAATGAAGTGATGCGGGCTAAAGCCGATATCCAGTTGGCGCAGATTTCAAAACTCAGCAACTTTCGAGACGATGCGAACTTAGCTGAGGTCAGGGCCATGACCTCGAGGTCCGATCTCAAGAGGGCGGAGGCGGAACATCGGTTGGCGAAGGCGCGCTTAGCCGACTTGGAGGCCTTTAAGGCGCGGTTGGAATCACAGGCGTCGATGGTCAATCAGCTCAAGCTCAAAGTCGAGACCAAGCGGCGGCAATTGGAGAGTACGGAGGTCAGATGCCCCGTGAACGGGATTGTTGTCCGGAGAACTGCTGACATGGGAGATATCATACAGATAGGCCAACCGCTTCTCAAAGTCATCATCGAAGATACGGTGGAGGTCCGGGCGAATATCAGAGAAACGTATCTCAGATACGTTCAGCGCGGCAGTCCGGTTGATATCTACGTCGACGCCTATCCGCACCGGATTTTCACGGGGAAGGTCAAGACAATCGGCGACGCTACGGATTCGGAATTTGCCCTCTTCAGGCCGCCAGGGCCCTTTACGAAAGTAGAGCAGGTAATCCCTGTAGAGATCTCCCTCGACGGCCATTCCAACAATCGGGACTTAAAGCCGGGCATGAACGTCGTGGTTTATATCAGGCGCAACAGCCTGCCCGGGGAAAAGGACAGCGCGAAATACCAGGCGCGCAGTCAAGATCACCCCTGAAATCTACCTGTCTGCTTTAACACCTCCCTTTAACCTGTCCCAAGTGCCAGGGAGAGATGCGCATCATCAGCTTTGTGGCTCTTCGACCCATGGACCACACGTTGACTATCCATGGGGGCGCAATAATCGGCCCGGCTACCTTCTGCGCGAGGCCGGGTGGCTGGTCCAGGTGTCTACAAGAGCGGGCTGGCCTGATTTTACTGCGCGGATCGCACGCTGAAGCGCCGGCTGAATGTCCTCCGGGCGTTCAATAGGTCCTTCACCGTGCCAGCCGAAAGCCTTCGCGACGGTGGCGAAATCCGGGGCAGGTTTATCAATATCCATACCGATGTGAGCGTTTTCAACCCGTCTCCCACGCTGGCGAGCTACCCTGATCTGATGTTCCCAGTCGTTCCAGTACGCACGATTGTTGTGCATCACCAGCAGAATAGGGATCTGGTGCTTGCTGGCGACCCACAGTGCGCCGACGTCGAACATTAGGTCGCCGTCTGGCTGCAGATCCACTACCAAACGGCCGCTACCCTTGTGGGCCAGCGCCACGCCAAGCGAGATTCCTATGTGGGTGGCGGTCCCGAGAGCGCCTCCGGAGAACCGATAGGGTTGATCGAAGTGCCACAGGCGATAGGCCCAATCCTCCATAGAGCCAGCCGTGAGGACCCAGTCCTCATGCCGAATGGCTTCCCAAACTTCGCCGGCCACACGCGCGGGAGAGAGCGGCGCAGCATCATTCCATTCGGCGCGAGCCTCTTCTTGCCAGCGAATCCGGAGGGCTTGTTGCTGCTGGCCCAGGGCCTGCCTACGAGCGCGAATCCTCGACTCACTCTGTGGGTCATTTTGGACCAGCTTTTCACACAGTTCGACCAATGCGGGAACAGCCATTGAGGTATCTGCAAGAATCGAAAGCGAGGTCTCCTTGAAACGCTGGAAGTCAAGCGACCAACTGGACAATTCCAAGTCCGCGAAGCCTATCTCGGCGAACACGCAATCCGGACGGGTTACGGGCACAACCATCCTTGCCATACTATCCAGGCGGGTCAGCGGTCGCTCCCAGTTCTTCAGGTCGAGACCGACAATCAGATCAGCCTCCGCAAGTACGTCCCCACCGGTAAGATTCAAAGGATGCGGATTGGGGAAGTTGGCGCGTCGATGGAGATCCCACACGGCTGCCCCTACGGTTTCCGCCAGCTTCACGAGAGAAGGAACAGTTGAAGTATCACGACCGAGATATTCGACCAGAAAGAGCGGCTGTTTGGCCTCAACCAGCATATGGGCGAGCCGTTCTAAGGCGGAAAGATCCGCCTGCATTCGGGTAGGAACTCGCGCTGAGTCGACATTGGGCATCCTGACCGGAAAGGAGATAGCATCCTCCTGGAGTTGAGCGTCGTAACAGAGATAGACCGGACCCTGAGGCTCGGTAAGCGCCACTCGATAGGCTCGGGCGAACGATTCAGGGAAAGCCTCAACGCAACTCGGTTGGTCGTCCCACTTGGTGTAATCGCGTACAGCGTTTCCCTGGACCAGAGCGCTATGATTCCAGTCGACACTGGGCCTTCGTCGCGACTCGTTCATAGGACCGGTTGCGCCGAGGATCAAGATCGGTGCGCGATCTATGTAGGCGTAGTAGATTGCCATGCACGCGTGAAGGAGTCCCACCAGGTCATGCAGTATGGCAGCCATCGGCTTGCCGCTGGCCTTGGCATAGCCGTGCGCGATTTGAACCGCAATCTCCTCATGTTGGCACTCGATAATTCGCGGGCTGTTGCCGCCGTAATTGACGATGCTGTCGTGTAGGCCCCGGTAACTAGCTCCGGGATTTAAGGATGCGTATTCGATCCCGTAGCGCTGCAGTAGGTCTACGATGACGTCTGAGCCGTAGCGTCCGTTTCCTAAATCTGCCATTGGCACTCCTTTCGTTTATAGCTGTCAATTTTCTATTATTTTATCGCCGCCTTGGGAAAACCATAGGCCTCTACCACCTTCGCCTGGTAGCCTTGCATCTTGGTGAAATGATCCCAGTTCACCAGAGATAGCTTCTTTCCACGGGTGAGCTTCTCCTGGACGGAGCCGGCTGTAAAAACCGAGGCCCCGTAGGGCTCGTATTCATCCACTATCTTTTGCCCCTCAGGAGAAACCAGAAACTCTAACCATAAGAGACCACCGTAGGGATGATCGGCCCCGATTAGAACCGCATTAGCGTCGCTAAAGCGGGTAGGGACCGGCTCTACGATCTTATAATGCAGGCTACCGGTGGGGTCTTTCCGTATCGCCCTGATGACCGAAGTGAAGTTAGGGCCGATGAACAGGGAATACTCTCCTGTCACCATGCTCGCGAGCGGCCGGGTGTTTCCCCGGACCCAAATGGGCTCCTGGAGCGCCAGCTTTCGAGCAAAGTCCAGGGTCTTTTCCAGACCCCAAGTCGGCACCAAAGCAGAAATCTCGGTAGGCCGGATATCGGCCAGGAACTTCCTTCCCTTGAAGTCGGGCTGCAGAAAATCCTCCCAGGTATCAGGAACCTTATCTGCTGAGATAAGCCTCTTATTGTACGCAACTAACTGTATGTTGCTCCTGATAGCCAATGTGTCTCGCCTCGTTGGGTCCACGATTTGAGTCGGGACATTGAGCACTCCTTGCCTCGCCATGCCTAGAATGTCAAACTTTTTAAGGTATGGCGCATATTCGTTGTATAAGTCCACGGACAGGTGGGTGGAGTCCCAGCCCTTGACCCTGCCCGTTTTTATCTCCAGCAGGAAGCGTTGGTTGGAATCGGTACCAGTTATCTCCTCTACCAATACGTCGATGAATGGGTACCTCTTCCTGAAGGCCTCTCTCATTGGATGAATAGAGTCACGCTCTATACCGCTAAGCGCCCGAAGTTTTCCCTCTTTTTTGGCCTTGGCCACTATTTCATCGTGGCTGGTTTCGAAGATGTACCCCTTGGACTCAGCATCCTTTTTTGCTCGTAGAAGATCAGGCCCCAGCGAAGCAGCAGGTACACTAGAGGGCACAAGCCAGAACGCTAACGAAAGGCATAAAGCAACCTTTTTAAAAATACCGATCTTCATATCCGGCTCCTGATACTCTTTTTTCAGACATGGTTATCTCCGGCTGTGCTGCACAGATCAAAGATTAAGCCGAGTTTTCTCCAATCAGCTCGCGTCCGGTCGACGATAGGTCACGTCAGGTCCGCCCTTCTGTGACGACAGATACTCCTCCACGCGGCCGAGGGGATCAACCATCAGCCGTTGTCTCGCCCCTACGAGCTGGTCCAGCCTCATTGCCTCGGGCAGCGAGAGGTCCCTCCCCATCTGCACGGCGATCTTGGCGTTTGCCAGAGCTGCGGGATGGCGCGTGGCAATCTCCTGCGCCAGATTCAGCGTAACAGTCTCCAGCTCCGCTTCTTCAACCGCCATCGAGACTAGGCCCAGCCGGTCCGCCTCGGCGCCAGATATGTTTTGCCCGCCGAGTTGGATCAGAGCCGCTTTCTTCATGGGAACACCGGCATGAAAGAGAGTGCTGGTCGCCATCTGCCCAAAGCTGCCCCGCAGGATCTCCGGCATTCCGATCTGAGCGTTCGCAGCCGCAATAACGAGGTCGTGTGAGTTCAAAAGGGCCAAACCTCCGCCAAGACAGTAACCGTGCACCTGGGCGATGGTTACTTTGGGGAAGTTTCTGATCGCTTCAAACATTATCGCGGTTGGACTGAACCTATCCCAATCCTCCGGGGGTCCCTCGTTGAGCGAGCGCAAATAGTACAGGTCCAGGCCCGAACAGTAGGAAGGCCCATTGCCCTTTGTAACCACGACATTAATCTGGCGATCTGCGCGGATCTCCTCCAGAGCGCTCATGATATCCTTAACCAGCTGAGCGTCCAGTGCGTTGCGCTTGTGCGGCCGGTTGAATATTATCTTGGCAACCCCGGTGCCACTGATCTTTTCCAGAATTACCGTAGACAGTTCCCTATCCATGAAAGTTCCCCCCTTTCTGCTTGCTATAGTTGCCGTCCGCCAGGGCGGCTCCTATCTCCCTTTCCACACTGGCTTTCTCTTCTCGACGAAGGCGCGTGGCCCCACCTTGCTGTCCTCGCTCACTGTTGCCCGGTGAAGGATGTGCCTCGCGATTGCCTGGGCCTGTTCATCGGGCAGGGTGAAGCCGCGATATAAAACCTCTTTCAGACCGCGCACAGAAAGTGGGGCATTCTCGGTTAATATCTTCGCCCACTTTTCCGCCTCCGTCATAAGCTCTGCCCTTGGCACGACCTTATTCACAAACCCCATCTCGTAGGCCCTTTGCGCCGTTACATTCTCCCCCATCAAAACCATCTCTAAAGCGTGTGCCAATCCAATAAGCTTCGCTAGCTCCACTGTCCAAGCCGGCGTTAGCCCGCGCTTCACCTCTGTCACACCCAGGAGGGCGTCATCCGCACAGATGCGAAAGTCGCAGTTCTGAGCGAGCTGGAATCCAGCGCCAAGGCAGTAGCCATTAATGGCGGCAATGATAGGTTTCCAGATGCCTAAACCGGACGCGAGCGACGGCAAAGGCCTCCGCTGCTGACGCCCCTCTTCCCCGGCATCCCTTGAGGCGCGCTCCTTCATGTCCATCCCGGCGCAGAAGGCCCTTTCACCGGCACCAGTCACGATAGCCACCCACATATCGTCATCGCTATTGAAGTCGTTCCAGGCCTCCGTCAGGGCTTCCCTCAGCTCCCCGTTAATCGCGTTCATAGACTCGGGCCTATTGAGGGTCAGATAGGCGATGCGGTCCTTTTTTTCATAAATTAAAACTGGCATCTAAGACCCTCCTCTAATAACATTCAGTAATGATTTTCCGTTTAGCGGCCACAGTCCCTGAGAGGCTGGTCCTTTCTTTGTCGATCCAGGAAATACTTTGGGTTGAGTTCCAGGGCGTGGTCGTAGCTTCTGCGTGCCTCATCGCAACGTCCTACCGCCAGTAAAAGGTCTCCCCGCATATGCCATAAGATCCAGTTTTCGTCGCTTTTGCTATCGATTTGCAACCCTTTATCTATAGCCTCGATGGCTTCGGTGTGGCGGCGCATGTTCTGTAGCGCCTGGGCCTTAAAAAACAGCGCAAACCTATGGGCTGGATCTATGGCCAAGGCCCGGTCAAGGTTTTGCACAGCCTCGTCAAAGCGAACTAGACTGGTCAAAACCACGCCCTTCTTCAACCAGGGGAGCGCATCATGATTGTTAATCGCTATGGCCCGCTCGTAACTCTCCAGGGCATCCTGGAAGCGCTTGAGCCCAGACAAGGCGTCTCCCTTGAGGATCCAGGCCTCTGGATACCCGGGGTTGATTCCGAGCGCGCGCTCAGAAGACCTCAATGCCCCCTGATAGTCGCGCTTGCGAACCATCTCCCTGCCCAGACTAACCTCCTGTGCCTCTTGTTGGCCAGGCTGTTTCAGCCTCTCCGCTGGTGGTTCGCCTTTGGCGATCTCTTCAGGTTTTCGTCGCTCCTCTGCCAGTCTTTTTCTTTCCTCCTCTTGTTTTTTCTTTACTTCCAGGCGCGCTAGCTCCTCTAGCCTGCGTCTCTCTTCCTCAGCCTTCGCCCTGGCAAGCTCCTCAGCCTTGCGGTGTTCCTCTTCGAGCCTCTTTCTTTCCCCTTCGCGTTTTTGTTTTTCTTCTAACCTCCCTTGCTCCTCTGCCAGTTGTTTCGTCTCCTCCTGTTTTTTCTTTACTTCCAAGCGTGCTAGCTCCTCTAGCCTCTTTTTCTCCTCTTCTGCCCTCTTTCTGGCGAACTCTTGCGTCTCGCGCCGTTCCTCCTCTGACCGTTTTTTCTCCTCCTCTT
>JACPSE010000028.1 GCA_016193465.1 Deltaproteobacteria bacterium | reverse complement strand
TACGGTCAGAGGTTAAGCTAGGCCACCAGGAACTGCGTACCGAACTGAATGACTTGCGGGATGAGATGCGGACCGGCTTCGATCAGATCTACCGTCATATTGACGGATTCATAAAGCTCCATGAAACTTTGGATATCGAGATGAAGGTATTGACAGCGCAGATGAAGCGATTGGAGGAGAGAGTTGAGAAATTGGAAGCAAGCTGACGCTTGACTTTCCCGCCCTCAAGGCATATATAAAATTTAGCCTTTTAAACCAGTCCTGTGAGATTGGGAAAGGTTCTATGACCGACAAAAAGAAAACAACTGCTTACGTTCCAAGACCCCCCAGGTAACCCTCGGGGGTCTTTTTTTGTCTATGGAAGCTGGCAAAAAGGTCTTGATGCAGAGCGACGAAATCCAGCGGACCATCAGCCGGATGGCCCATGAGATCGTCGAGAAAAACGGCGGGACAGCGAACCTGGCGCTGGTTGGGATTCGTTCCAAAGGAGCGCACCTGGTTCGAAGGATCGCCGGAAAAATCAAGAACTTGAACGGGGTTGCCCCACCTGTTGGTATCATCGACATTACCCCTTATCGGGACGACATTGAAAAAGGTGGGAAGATCGCGGAGCCACGGCCGATGGAGGTGCCCGTCTCGGTGGACGATAAGACGGTGGTCCTGGTCGATGACGTCATCTATCGAGGGCGCACGATCCGTGCGGCTCTGGACCTGATGGGGCAGCTAGGCAAGCCGAGAAGGATTCTCGTTGCTATTCTGGTGGACCGCGGGGAGCGCGAGCTGCCGATTAAGGCGGATATCCTAGGCAAAAACGTTCGCGTTGGTGACTCGCAGAGGGTTAATGTTTTGCTGCAAGAATCGGACGGAGTGGATCAGGTGACGGTGACGGAGGATTGGCAGCGGAAGTAGCACCTATATGAAAAAACGTGATCTGATCTCGATCGAAGATCTCAGCAACCAGGAGATCGACGAACTGTTCCAGGTGGCGGACAACATGCTGGCCCGAGACCGGGGCGCCGGCGGGCCAAAAGCGTGCAGCGGAAGGATCATGGCCACCCTTTTTTACGAGCCCAGCACGAGGACCCGCTTATCTTTTGAGTCCGCCATGCAGCGTCTGGGGGGAACGGTGATCAGTTGCCCGGATATGAAATCTTCTTCCACGGCCAAAGGGGAAAGTATCGCGGATACCGCGAGAGTTGTCTCCAGCTACGCGGATGTCCTGGTTGTTCGCCATTATTGGGACGGAGCGGTGCAGGCGATGGCGGAGTACGCCGAGGTGCCGGTGATCAATGCAGGTGACGGTAGCCACGAGCACCCGACGCAGACCCTTTGCGATCTCTATACGCTGAGGAAAGAGAAGGGAGATTTGAAAGGGCTGACTGTGGTGATCTGCGGGGACCTGAAGCATGGCAGGACCATCCACTCTTTGGTCTATGCCTTGGCCCGCTTTGGCGCCCATGTGATTACGCTGGCGGCTAATGGCATGGAGCTTCCCCAATACGTTATCGAAAAGCTCGAAAGGGAATACCATTATAGTTTGGCCCCGGTTGCGTCGGACGACCTTCATGCGGTCGTGAGGGAGACGGACGCGATTTATCTGACCCCCAGTCAGCCGCACCAGTTGGCGCTCTTCACGCAGGTGGACGCGGAGATCCAACAGCGATTGAGCAAGATGGCCTCGGGGATAAAGTTCGACGCCTTCTACGTCACGCGCAAACAAAAAGAGCGAATAGAGGAGGGAAGCGAGGGAGGCAACGGAAGTTACCCCAGGATCGGGCGGGACTTTCTCAAGGAGAGGCGTTTTAAAGACACCGTGGTCATGCATCCGCTGCCGCGCGTGGATGAGCTCTCGCAGGAGGTCGACAAGGATCGGCGGGGAATTTACTTCAAGCAGGCGGCGTACGGAGTTCCCATTCGGATGGCGCTGCTCAAATTTCTGTTCGATTCCTTGGACAAGGCAAAATCACGCGCAGGCCAGAAAAAGGCTCCCCTCTACGAAAGTCCGGAACCCATTGGCCCTCGGTGCGCCAACGCCAACTGCGTGACGCGCACGGAAAATATCTCCACCCGTCCGAGATTCGAGGTGCTCTTTACCGGTCCGGGCGGGGCGCTGATCCTCAAGTGCTTCTACTGCGATCATCAATTGAAGGTTCAGTATATGGGACATACCAGGTCGCGCAAATACTGTCCCTACGATATTGCGCTGGGTGACACGGTTCGGGAGTGGCTCCAGCACGGAGAACTGGCCATTTTCGACTCGATCAAGCAGGCCGAGGAGCTGGGATACGAACCCTACAAGAGCGGGCCGCAGCGGAGCATCATGGATGAGGCGGAGATGAGAGAAGCGCTGTGTCGAATGAGTGAAGAGATCCTCAAAGAAAGCAAGGATCCTGAGCGCTTGCTTATTCTCGGCATTCGGACCAAGGGCACCTACCTTGCCAAGCGAATTGCCGAAGAGCTGGAAAAGAGATCTCAAAAGAGAATCGAAGTCGGAGAGATCGAGATTTACGGCGCCGGAGATGATCTGCGAAGTCTCTCCCCTTTGGAGGGCGGGCCAAGTTCGCCGAGCGTGAAAGACCGCGGCGTGATCTTGGTAGATGACGTTATCCACACCGGGATGACGGTAAAAAACGCCATGAGCATTATCTTTAAATCCGGCCGACCCCAATCGGTGCGGCTAGCCGTTTTGGTTGACCGGGGACATCGGGAGATGCCGGTGAAGCCCAACTATGTGGGAAAGCACATACCGAGTTCTGAAAAAGAGAGGGTGCGCGTGAAACTGCGCGAGGTGGAGCAGGATGAGAGGGACAAAGTGGTGATCTATTCGATTGTGAGTCCGGAAAATAGCCATCAGCGTTCAGCCCCGAGTTCCAATCCCAAGGCTGATAACTGAGTGCTAATGGCTGAACGGATGAAAGCGGTACTGGCGTTAGCAGACGGGCGGGTTTATGCAGGCCGATCCTTCGGCGCAGAGGGAGAGGCTATCGGCGAAGTCGTTTTCAATACGAGCATGACCGGCTATCAGGAGATATTGACTGACCCGTCTTATGAAGGACAGATGGTCGCCATGACCTATCCGGAGATCGGTAATGTCGGTGTCAACCCTGAAGACGTGGAATCGCGCAAACCCTACGTCAGGGGCTTCATCGTAAAGGAATATTCCTCTATCCCCAGTAACTGGCGTGCGACCCAACCCTTGCATGGATATATGAAGGAGCACGGGATCGTTGGGATCGAAGGAATCGATAGCCGATCTTTGGTGCGCCACCTCCGCGACCACGGCTCCCAGGAGGGAATCATCTCGACCCTGACCGACAACGCAGATGAGCTGATTGCCAAGGCCAAGGCGTCACCCGGCTTGGTGGGAAGAGATCTGGTCAAGGAGGTCACTTGCCAGGAGCGGTACGACTGGAACGAAGGAGGATGGGAACTGGGGGCCGGATACAAAAAAAGGGAAGAAACAGAAGAGACAAAGAAGAAACGACGGTCCAAAACCGCGAGTTTTCAGTCGCCGCTCTTTTTCGTCGTCGCGTACGACTATGGCATCAAATTCAACATCCTGCGGGGTCTGGCCGAGTCCGGTTGCAGCGTTAAAGTCGTGCCGGCCTCGACCTCCGCCGAGGAGGTTCTGGCCCTGAACCCGGACGGGATTTTCCTCTCAAACGGGCCGGGAGACCCGGACGCCGTTCCGTATGCCAAAGAGATCGTGCAGCAGCTCATCGGAAAAAAACCGATCTTCGGTATCTGTCTCGGCCATCAAATTATGGGGTTGGCGCTGGGAGGTAGGACCTACAAACTCAAGTTCGGCCACCACGGCGGCAACCAGCCGGTGATGGATTTGACGACGCGAAAGGTGGAAATCACAACCCAAAATCACGGCTTTGCAGTTGATGCCGAATCCCTCAAGGGGGCGGCCAAGGTGACGCATCTGAATCTGAATGACAACACAGTGGAAGGGTTGGCGCACCGCGAGCTGCCGATCTTCTCGGTCCAGTACCATCCGGAATCCTCTCCCGGCCCGCACGATGCCAGTTATCTGTTCCGGAGATTCGTCAAGATGATGGAGAAGCAGAGGGCATGAAATCACAAACGGGTCAGTGTGCGTGCGAAGAACCTGGGTTTCTGAACTGCGGAATTCGAGGGATTCTAGTAGCCCTCCCCCGAGATAACGGCGCGCGGTATGTAGAGCGCTGCGACACATGTGAGCGGTTTGAGTCTGACGAGGCGGCCTGTAAAGAAGTAGTGTGCTTAAGAGGTGGTAAGCTCGGCTATGATCCGGACGGAGTCGTAGTTTGGCTCCCCGCATGAATGGGCTCAAGGTGATTCATTTACTCAAAAGTCCATGGTCCAGCAGCTTTCATCAACTAATGTCTGTGGTCGAGGACAATCTCCTGCTAGTATCTCCTTTCATCAAGTGCTCAAAAGCCGAAGAGATACTATCCGAATTTACACGTCGAGGCGTCCAAAATGAGGTCCGAGTCTCGGTGCTCACTGATCTTCGCCCGGAAAGTACATTGGCGGGGCCAATGGATTTGGAGGCATTAGTGGATCTTGGCCGCAACCTCCCTAAGTTCGACTTGACGCATCTCCCGTCTCTTCACGCAAAGGTCTATGTGGCAGATCGACGGATGGCCATTATCACATCCGGTAACCTGACTGATTCAGGTGTGAATGGAAACATTGAATATGGAGTTGCCTTCACGCAGGAAAAATTCGTGGGCGAGATACGCAGAGACTTTGAGGCATATTCCTTTCTAGGCGCAAAGGTCTCACCAAAGGATATTGAGACCTTGCTCGTTGAAGTGAAGGAACTCAAGGAACTTTTCAGAAAGGCTGAACACACGATACGCGCGCAGGCAAGACGAGCATTTAAACAGAAATTGGAAGCAACCCATGCGCAGCTTTTACGACATCGAGCGAAGGGAAAAACCACGAATGCAATCTTTGCCGAGACAATCATATTTCTGCTTTCTAAAGGTCCGTTGCGAACAGTTGAGTTACACCCATTAATTCAGCGGTTACACCCGGACATTTGCGACGACTCGATTGATCGTGTCATCGACGGCGTTAGTTTTGGAAAGAAATGGAAGCATCACGTAAGAAATGCACAGCAGTACCTAAAACGCGAGGGTAGAATTCGGTACGACGGGGTCCGGTGGCGCCCCGTGTCTTAACAACGCCCCTGTTTGGTCGATTGGAGGCTAAAAATGGCTAAATCTGAACGGGCTGTAAAGAAAGACATCGACCTTAAAGAAGCCAACGCGGCGGTGTTCTATAAAGCCTTCCGATCCATGGATGCTGCCTCTAGGCGTCGTCTAGCATTGCGTATTCTTAAGGACGAGGCGGTTCTTGAGGATCTTTACGACCACTTCTTGATCCAGGAGGCCGAGAAGGAGAAAGGACGTGGCATTCCTTGGGAGGAATACCTTACAAAAAGGCGGAGCCGGAATAACTGATGGCTTATCGTCTTGTTCTCCGACCAGCAGCACAGAGGGACTTGGCCGGGCTTCCAAGGGCAATCTTAGGACGTGTAGAAAGGGCTATAGAGAGACTAAGAGAGAATCCTCATCCGCCAGGTTGCAGGAAGCTCTCAGGATTTGAGAACGAGTGGCGAGTGAGAGTTGGTGACTATAGAATTTTGTACATCGTAGACGATGCTCAGCAAGAGGTACGGATTGCCCGTATCGCTCATCGCAGGGAAGTTTATCGCTAAAACATGCCTAAGCGCACCGACATAAAATCGATCCTGCTCATCGGCTCCGGTCCTATCGTCATCGGCCAGGCCTGCGAGTTCGACTACTCTGGCACCCAGGCACTGAAGGCCCTCAAGGAGGAAGGCTTTCGCGTCATCCTGGTGAACTCCAATCCGGCCACGATCATGACCGATCCGGGTTTTGCCGACCGCACCTACATAGAGCCCATCACCGTGGAGATCGTGGAGAAGATCATCGCAAAGGAGCGTCCGGACGCCTTGCTGCCAACCCTCGGCGGGCAGACCGCATTGAATATTGCGATTGATCTCGCGGAGCAGGGCATTCTAGAGCGCCACGGGGTGGAGATGATCGGCGCCAAGCTTGAGTCCATCAAAAAGGCCGAGGACCGCGATCTCTTTAAAGAGGCGATGAAGAACGCCGGGCTCGATTTGCCCCGCAGCGGCTACGCCCGCAACCTGCGCGAGGCGCAGAAAATCCAGCGCAGATTGAGTTTTCCTGTTATCATCCGTCCTTCACGCACTCTCGGCGGGAGCGGGGGAAACATCGCCTACGGTCGGGAAGATTTTAAGGAAGTGGTCCACCGCGGCCTCAACATCTCCCCGGTGCACGAGGTGCTGATCGAGGAGTCGGTCATCGGCTGGAAGGAGTTCGAACTGGAAGTGATGCGCGATCACAAGGACAACGTGGTGATCGTCTGCCCCATCGAGAACTTCGACCCGATGGGGATCCACACTGGAGACTCCATCACTGTGGCCCCGGCGCAGACCCTCACGGATAAGGAATATCAAATCATGCGCGACGCGGCCCAGAGGGTCATCCGGGAAATCGGGGTAGACACCGGCGGATCTAATATCCAGTTTGCCGTTAATCCCAGGGACGGTCGTCTGGTGGTAATCGAGATGAACCCGAGGGTCTCGCGCAGCTCAGCCTTGGCCAGCAAGGCGACCGGTTTTCCGATCGCCAAGATTGCGGCCAAGCTGGCGGTGGGCTACACGCTCGACGAGATTCCCAATGACATCACGCGCGAGACCCCGGCGTGCTTCGAGCCGACGATAGATTACGTCGTGGTGAAGATCCCACGCTTCACCTTTGAAAAATTTCCTCAGGCCGCAGATGTTCTGACCCCGCAGATGAAATCCGTGGGAGAGGTGATGGCGATCGGGCGCACCTTCAAGGAGTCGCTGCAAAAGGCGATGCGCTGTTTGGAGATCGGTTCCTATGGTTTTGAGGAGAAGATTAGGATCGGGGAAAACCGGGAGGAAGCCCTCAGGCTTGTGCGGAAAAAGCTCGAGACCCCTAATGCCCAGCGGCTGTGGTATCTGGCCGACGCCTTCCGTCTGGGGATGGGCACCGATGGGATCTACGAACTCACAAAGATCGATCCGTGGTTTTTAGAGCAGGTAAGAGAGATCGTTACGGTTGAAAAAATGATCAGCGAACGCCGCGGAAAAACAGAGTGGTTGGACGCAGAATTTTTCCGCAGGGTCAAGCAACTGGGCTTCTCGGACCGTCGGCTGGCAAATCTCCTGCAACGGGCGGAGGAGGAAGTCCGCAGTCTCCGATCCCAGGCCGGCGTGCGCGCGGTGTTCCGCGCCGTCGATACCTGCGGCGCCGAGTTCGCCGCGTATACACCCTATCTCTACTCCACCTATGAAGGCGAGGATGAGTCCAATCCCTCAGCTAAGAAAAAGATCATGATCCTGGGAGGGGGGCCGAACCGGATCGGCCAGGGCATCGAGTTTGACTATTGTTGCGTGCACGCCGCTTTCGCTCTCAAGGAGGATGGTTACGAAACCATCATGGTGAACTGCAACCCTGAGACTGTCAGCACCGATTATGACACCTCCGACAAACTCTACTTCGAGCCGCTGACGCTTGAGGATGTTCTCAACATCGTGGAGCGGGAGCAGCCGGACGGGGTCATCGTCCAGTTTGGCGGGCAGACGCCTCTCAAGCTGGCGCTGGCCCTCGAGCGCGCCGGAGTCAAGATCATCGGCACCTCCCCGGACAGCATCGACCTGGCAGAGGACCGCCGGAGATTCAAGCAGCTCCTGGACCGGCTGGGCATTACCCAGCCGGAGAGTGACACGGCGCGCTCGTATGAAGAGGCGTTAGAGATCGCTCAGAGGCTCGGCTATCCTGTGTTGGTCCGCCCATCTTATGTTTTGGGCGGAAGGGCGATGGAGCTCGTTTACGATCAGGAGGCCTTGAAGCACTACATGACCCACGCGGTGGCTGCCTCCCCGGAGCATCCGGTCCTGATTGACAAGTTTTTGGATGATGCCATCGAATTGGACGTGGATGCCCTGGCTGACGGCGAGAGGGTGGTTATCGGCGGCATCATGGAGCACATCGAAAGGGCGGGGGTCCACTCGGGTGACAGCGCCTGCGCGCTCCCGCCGAAGTCGATCGCTCCGGGGCTTCAGGACGAGATCCGCCACCAGACGATCCGTCTGGCAGAGGCCCTGCGTGTGCGTGGGCTTATGAACGTGCAATTCGCCGTCAAGGGCCGCGATATCTACGTTTTGGAGGTGAACCCGCGCGCCTCGCGAACGGTCCCTTTTGTAAGCAAGGCTACTGGCGTGCCCCTCGCTAAACTCGCGGCTCGCGTGATGGTCGGCAAGACACTTGCCGAGCTGGGCCTAACCTCGGAAGTGCTGCCCCGTCACGTCTCCGTGAAGGAATCTGTCTTCCCGTTCAATAAATTTCCCGGCGTCGATACTCTTTTGGGCCCGGAGATGAAATCTACCGGCGAGGTGATGGGAATGGGCGGCTCTTTCGGTCTCGCCTTCGCTAAGGCACAATTGGGCGGAGGGATGCGGTTGCCGGACGGCGGCAAGATTTTTATCAGCGTGCGTGATGAGGACAAGGAGAGCGTTTCTCCCATTGCCCGGCGGCTCCATCGCCTGGGGTTTCAGATTGTCGCCACGCGCGGAACTGCGGCATACTTTCAAAGCCACAGCGTTCCGGCGGAGGTGATCAACAAACTTCAGGAGGGAAGCCCCCACATAGCTGAGGCGATACAGAACGGCGAGATCGCTATGGTTATTAACACCCCGACCGATGCGCATTCGCATGCCGATTCCTATTATCTGCGGCGCAATGCCCTGGATTATCAAGTTCCTTACTTTACGACCATTGCCGGTGCGGACGCGGCAGCGGAAGGAATTGAGCTGCTCAAGGAGCGCGAATTAGAGGTTCGCGCCTTGCAAGATTATCAGGCGGCCGGTGGCCAAGGATGAAAAATAAATTATGAAGGATGAAACTTCATCCTTCCACCCTCCTGCTTCATCCTTCGAGTATACGCCTACCCAAGTCTCACCCAGGGATTGTCTCTACGCCCTCCAGACTCCGGTGCGCTTTCTAAAAGGGGTGGGCCCGAAGCGGGCAGCCCAGCTGGAGGGATTAGGGATCAAGACAGTGGAGGATCTGCTCTACCACCTGCCCTTCCGCTATGAAGACCGGCGCCACATCAAAAAAATCCACCAGGCAACAATCGGAAAGGAAGAGAGCTTTGTCGGCAAGCTGATCACATTGGAAAAGAGATACATCCCAAAGATGAGACGACAGATCCTCACCGGCTCTCTGGCGGACGGCACCGGGAGTCTCGGGCTGATCTGGTACCGGGTGCGGCCCTACGTCGCGCAGAGTCTCGCGCGCGGGCAAACGCTCCTGGTGCACGGAAAAGTGGAGCGCGGGATGGGCGCCCAAAAACGCATTGTCCACCCTGAGTTCGAAGCTATCGAGCCTGGAGCTGAAGAGGAAAAGGAACACATCCTGCCGATCTATCTCAAACCAGGGGGAATCCCTCTGGGGGCGATCCGCAGATGGCTGGACCAGGCGCTGCTCCAGTATGGTTCTTTGCTTGCCAGCTTTCTCCCTGAGTCCATAGCCCGAAGACAGGGATTGATGGATCTCTGTAGAGCGATGAAGGAGGTGCACCGGCCCGAAAAAACGGCCGATATCACTGCCCTGAATCAGTTTTCCTCTCGCGCCCATCGGGCGATAATTTTTGACGAGTTTTTTTATCTCCAGCTCGGACTCGGGCTAAGAAGGAAAGGCCGGGCTGCATTGGAGGGCATTTCTTTCGCGAAAAAAGGGAGCGGGCTTACGTACGAGATGCAGGGCATGCTTTCATTTAGCTTGACCGGCGCGCAGCAGAGGATCTTAGGAGAGATTTACCAAGACATGGAATCCTCGCGCCCGATGCAGCGCTTGATCCAGGGGGATGTGGGCTCCGGCAAGACCATCGTGGCGTGGCTTGCGGCTCTGAGGGCGATCGAAAACGGTTTTCAGGCTGTGTGGATGGCGCCCACCGAGCTATTGGCGGAACAGCATTACCGCAACCTCAAGGGTTTTGCCGACAGGCTGGCCCTCTCATCGGCCATGCTTACGGGCTCTCTTTCATCAAAGGAAAAAAAAGAAACCGCCCGGCAGATCGAGCAGGGAGAAATTTCTTTTGTGGTTGGCACGCACGCGCTTATTCAGGAAGGAGTCCAAGTTCCGGGGATGGGGCTGGGAATCATCGATGAACAGCACCGCTTCGGAGTGCTTCAGAGAATGGCGCTGCAAGGCCTGTCCCATTGGCGTCCCGCGTCCGTGCCGCCCCTACCCCAACCCGATATGCTTCTCATGAGCGCCACTCCCATTCCCCGCAGTCTTGCCATGGTGCTTTACGGAGACATGGAAGTCTCCTCGTTGGACGAAATGCCTCCCGGGAGGACCCCCGTACGGACGAGACTCTTCGGCGAGGAGGGCCGTAACCGGATGTACGAGCTGGTACGAGAAGAGCTTCGCCGGGGACACCAGGCATATGTGGTTTATCCTCTGGTGGAAGCATCGGAACAGCTCCAGCTCCGCGACGCGACACGGATGGCGGAGGAATTCTCTCAGGGACTGTTCAGAGAATTTCGCTTAGGACTGGTTCATGGGAGAATGGGTTCCGAGGAGAGGGAGCAAGTCATGCGCCGCTTCCAGGGAGGAGAGGTAGAGATCCTGGTGGCGACGACCGTGATCGAAGTGGGGATCGATATTCCCAACGCGACTGTAATGGTAGTGGAGCATGCGGAGCGTTTCGGCCTGTCGCAATTGCACCAGCTACGCGGGAGGGTCGGGAGAGGGAAGGATCCTTCGCACTGCTATTTGGTCTGTTACGATGGCAGCAGCCCGGATGGCTTAAGGCGCCTGCAGATCATGGAGAGGGAAAACGATGGCTTCAAAATTGCCGAGGCAGATCTGGCGCTGCGAGGACCCGGCGAGCTACTGGGCACCCGTCAGTCAGGTCTGGCGGACTTCCGCCTGGCGAATCTCGTCCGGGATTCCCGTCTTCTCCTCGAAGCCCGTAAAGAGGCGCTGGCCTGGCTGGCTGAGGATCCGGCCTTGACGGGAAAACAGTCACGGGCTTTGAGACAAATCCTGAAGCGGCGCTGGGGCGGCAGGCTGGAACTGGGAGGGATCGGGTAAGACAGGTGTGAGGCACGAGGCAACAGGTAAGAGAATTTCTTCTTCTAGCATTTTCCTCTCGCCTTCCGCCTGTTGCCTTCTTGTCGTCGTTTGCACGCAAAGAGAGGATAGCTTATAAATTAGAAAGAAGGCATGAGGCAGTAGGCAACAGGCACTAGAAGGAAGGCGGCAGGAAACAGGGGCGGAAAGAAACTCACGCCTCAAGCCTCCCGCCTTCCGCCTTTTCTAAGAGGTAGAAAAACGTGGAATTCCAACGCATCAAGAGACTCCCACCGTATGTCTTCAATATCCTCAATGACTTGAAGCAGGAGGCGCGGAGGAGGGGAGAAGACATCGTAGATTTTGGCATGGGCAACCCGGATCAACCGACCCCTCCGCACGTAGTGGCTAAGCTCATCGAGGCGGCTAAGAAGCCGCACAACCATCGCTACTCCGCCTCTCGGGGGATCTATAAGCTTAGACTTGCCATTGCCGACTGGTATAGGAAGCGCTTCCAGGTGGATATCGACCCCGATACCGAGGCCATCGTTACGATCGGGGCTAAGGAAGGGATGGGTCATCTGGTCTGGGCTATTGTCGATCCCGGGGATGTAGTTTTCTGTCCGAGCCCCACCTATCCCATCCACCAGTACTCCGTGATCCTCGCCGGCGGAGATCTGCGCAGCGTCCCTATGCATTCCAGTGAGGGCTTTCTCGCCCACTTGGAGGAAGCAATCAAGCAGACCTGGCCAAAGCCAAAGCTCCTAATTATCAGTTTTCCTCATAATCCAACTACCGAGGTGGTAGAGATGGATTTTTTCCAGCGCGTGGCGCGCTTTGCGCAGGAACACGAACTCCTTGTCATCCACGACCTGGCCTATGCGGACATCACCTTCGATGGCTATCAGCCACCGAGTTTTCTTCAAGTCCCCGGCGCTAAAGGGTTCGGCATTGAATTTTTTTCCCTGTCTAAGAGCTATAACATGCCGGGATGGAGGGTGGGCTTTGCTGTTGGCAACAGAGAAATGATCCATGCCTTAGCCAGGATCAAGAGCTACCTGGATTACGGGATTTTCCAGCCTGTGCAGATAGCCGCGATTCAGGCTCTGAACGGTCCCCAGGACTGCGTGGAGACGATCCGTGAAACCTACCGCAGCCGCCGGGACGCCCTTGTCGATGGCTTGGCCCGCGTCGGCTGGAATATAAAAAAACCCAGGGCAACGATGTTTGTTTGGGCCGAGATCCCGGAGCCTTACAAAACAATGGGCTCTGTTGAATTCTCGAAGTTTCTCCTCAAGGAAGCGAGGGTGGCCGTTTCCCCTGGAATCGGCTTTGGACAGTATGGAGATCCCTTTGTCCGCTTCGCCCTGATCGAGAACGAACACCGCACCCGACAGGCCGTGCGGACGATTCGCCGGGCATTAGGCAAGTTAATAGACTAGAAAGAAGAACTCCTTTATCAACAAGCTGTTAAGTCTAAATACCTAGAAACGGGTTTACAACTGAAATATTTCTGATAGCGCATGGCAAAGGTTAGAAATCGGCGCAGAGTAAAGCTGGGTCTGCTGGGCTCCGGAACCGTAGGCGAGGCGGTCCAGGACTTCGTCTTTGGAGAGCTAAAGGGGAAGTCCGGGGCCGATCTCGCATTGGAAATCGTGAAAATCTATACCAGGCAGCCCAAGCAAAAAAAATGGTACGCCACTCATCCGTCGCTGTTCACAACCAGGGCCGAGGAAGTGATCGATCATCCGGAGGCGGATATTATCGTGGAAGCGCTCGGATTCCAGCGGCAAAGGCAGCTCCATACCTTTAAGAACTACATCCTTCGCGCCTTTAAAAAAGGGAAGTGCGTGGTAACTTCGGACAAGGCGGTCCTGGCGAGGTTCGGCAAGGAGATTTGGACCGCAGCGGAGAAGTATGGGAGAGAGCTGAGATTTGAGGCTTGTGTGGGCGGAGGCATTCCGATCATCCGCTCCCTTACCGAGAGCTTCGCTACAGAGGAGCCTGAAAGCATTTACGGCATTGTCAATGGGACCTGTAACTACGTTCTGTCGGAGATGAAAAGGAGCGGAAAATCCTACCAGGCGGCGCTTCGAGAGGCGCAGGAGCGCGGCTATGCGGAGACCAACCCGAAGGCCGACACCACGGGGCTGGATGCTGAGGCCAAGCTCATCCTGCTTACCGTAGTTGCCTTTGGTCTCCACATGGAATCGGGAGTGATTTGGCGCGAGGGGATTGAGGAGATCCAGGCAATCGATTTCCTTTACGCGGATCGCAAGGGCCGCTGCACGATAAAACATCTGGCAGTTGCCAACAGCGACGGCGCCGCGCTCGCCTGCTTTGTTTCCCCTGTGCTTGTGCCGCACGACCATTTCCTCGCGACTATTGATGGCCCGACCAACGCGATTTTCTTTAAGGGAAAACGCAGTGGAGGTGAGGAAGCGGACGAGCGGGAGAAGAGAGACTGGAATTATGTGTTCGTCGGGCCTGGGGCGGGGGGCGGACCGACGGCCGTGGCCCTGCTGGGCGACGTGTGTGAACTCGCACGCAGGGGAGGAGGGCGCGGTCCTTCGCCACGGGGTCTTCGGGCGCGCGACCACTTTAGCCCCCAATCCGTGGATCAGATCGCGGGTTGTTTCTACGTGCGCTTTATTGTAAAGGACCGGCCCGGCATTGTCGGCGATATCTGTCAGACGTTTGGCAAGGCCAGAATCAACATCTCCGAAATCTGGCAGTTGAGCCACAGTGAAGAGGAATTGCGAGAGTTGGCGAAAAGCTATCGCCTCGCCGGGAAGCCAGGGAGAATATTGCCATTTGTGATCACGCTTGAGCGCGCCACCGTAGGACAGATAAAAAACGCTTTGAAGATTATCGGTCGAAAAGACTACGTGCTGGTTGATCCTGTTTGGTTCCCAATATGGAGAAATTAGTGCAGCAGGCACCATTGATCTGGCCCGGCGTGGTCCGCTACTACTGGGATCTGCTTCCGGTCAAAAAGCAGGAATGCATTGTAACCCTGCATGAAGGCAACACGCCTCTGCTGCGCTGCCGGAACCTCGAGCGAAGGATCAACCCGGATATTCAGCTCTACCTCAAGCTGGAAGGGTTAAACCCGACGTGTTCTTTTAAAGATCGGGGGATGACCGTGGCTATAAGCAAGGCCGTGGAAGAGGGGAGTCGTGCGGTGATATGCGCCTCGACCGGCAACACCTCCGCCTCTGCGGCTGCGTACGCGGCAAGGTCCGGACTCCGGGCCTATGTCCTGGTGCCGCAAGGAAACATATCCCTGGGAAAACTCAGCCAGGCGATGATTCACGGCGCCAGAGTCATCGAGGTGGAGGGAAACTTTGATACCGCGCTTCGTTTGGTCAAGGAAATTGCGAGTCGCTTTGCCATCACCTTGGTTAATTCCATCAACCCTTACCGCATAGAGGGGCAGAAAACGGCCGCCTTTGAAATCTGCGACCTTCTGGGGCGCGCGCCGGACTACCACTTTCTCCCGGTCGGAAATGCAGGGAACATCACCGCTTACTGGAAGGGGTACAAAGAATACATGGAGATAGGGCGAATCTCATCCCTGCCAAAGATGATGGGTTTTCAGGCCGCCGGGGCCGCGCCGATTGTTTTGGGAAGGGTGATAGAGCAGCCGGAGACCATTGCCTCGGCAATAAGGATCGGTAATCCCGCCAGTTGGCAGGGGGCGCTGGCGGCGCGGGATGAATCTCACGGCGCCATTGATATTGTCAGCGACGACGAGATCCTTGACGCCTATAAAGTGTTAGCCGGCTGCGAGGGAATTCTGGCCGAGCCAGCCTCGGCTGCGCCTGTGGCCGGGGTGATAAAGAGGCAGCAAGAGGGACTCTTCGGCAAGGGAGATGTCGTGGTCTGCACGTTGACCGGTCATGGTCTTAAGGATCCCGACATAGCCATTCGCCACTCGCCTAAACCGCTCCGTATCGCCCCCGATTTGAAGCTGCTCGAGGATTTCTTCAAGAGCGAAGAAGGGCGATGAAATACGTTATCCTGCAGGGAGACGGAATGGCGGACTATCCGGTGGATAGTTTGGGCGGCAAAACTCCACTGGAGGTGGCCGCAGCTCCTCACATGGATTGGCTCGCGTCTCATGGCATATTCGGCCTCGCCTATACTATTCCAGAAGGTTTTCCGCCAGGAAGCGATGTGGGCAACATGAGCATTCTTGGCTACGATCCGGCTCTCTATCATACCGGTCGCTCGCCTCTCGAGGCCGCAAGCATGGGGGTGGCTCTGGGACCTGAAGATGTCGCCTTTCGTTGTAATCTAGTCACACTGAAGAAAGAGAAAGACGGCGCAATCATGGAGGATTTTACCGCGGGCCATATCTCCAGCGAAGAGGGGGCCGAGGTCATCGCTGACCTGAATCGAGATCTCGGCGCGAACGGAGTGGAGTTTTATCCCGGGGTGAGCTACCGCCATCTGATGGTTTGGCGCCGCGGGGAAGAGGGCATGCTAACGACTCCGCCTCATGACATCACGGATAGGGAGATCGCTCCTTACCTTCCTCAGGGAACAGGCTCGGAGAAGCTCCGCGCCTTGATGCAAGCCTCGGAAACGCTTCTGTCGCGCCATCCGGTCAACCAACGCAGAGAAGCAAACGGGAAGAAAAGGGCGACATCGATCTGGTTCTGGGGACAAGGCAGGGCGCCGACGCTCCCCTCGCTGAAGGAGCGCTTTGGCATTCAGGGAGGCGTTATCTCGGCGGTGGACATCATTAACGGCCTTGGAGTCTATGCTGGTCTCGAGCGGGTCCGTGTTCCCGGGATTACCGGCTTCTTTGACACCAACTACCAGGGCAAGGGCGAATATGGCTTGCGCGCGTTGGAAGAGAAGGATTTCATCTTTATTCACGTCGAAGCTCCCGACGAGGCCGGCCATATGGGAAACGTCGAAGAAAAGATCAGGGCAATCGAGAATTTCGATGAGAAGGTCGTGGGGACGCTGCTCCGAGGGATGGAGCGCTGGCCGGATTGGAGAATTCTCCTCCTTCCCGATCACCCCACCCCGATTGCCCTCAAGACGCATGCTCCCGATCCCGTACCATTCGTTCTCTTTTGCTCGAATTCCAAAGAGGAAAAGAAGGGAATCGGTTATAACGAACGCGATGCAAGGAAAACCGGGATTGTCGTCAAGCAGGCCTTTAAGCTCATAGACGCGCTGATCGGAGGGAAAAAACCGTGGACCGAAACCTCGCTTTAGAAGTTGTCCGGGTCACTGAGGCGGCTGCTCTGTCGAGCGCGCGCCTGATGGGCAGAGGGGACGAAAAGGCGGCCGATCAGGCCGCGGTGGATGCCATGCGTCAGGCCTTTAACGGGCTCGCGATAAGCGGCACCGTGGTCATAGGGGAAGGGGAGAGGGACGAAGCCCCTATGCTCTATATCGGGGAAAAAGTAGGCACCGGTCAGGGTCCTGAAGTCGATATCGCTCTGGACCCGCTGGAGGGAACCACGATCTGCGCCAATGGCGGTCCGAACGCCCTGTCCGTCATCGCCATCGCGGAGCGCGGGAATTTTCTTCATTGTCCGGATACTTATATGGAGAAGATCGCGGTCGGCCCGGTAGGCAAGGGGGTGGTTGATCTCGATAAAAGTCCTACGGAAAACCTTAAGGCCCTGGCGGAAGCGAAGGGCGAGCGGGTGGAAGATTTAACCGTCATCATTCTCTATCGCCCGCGGCACGAGGCATTGATCCAGGAGGTGCGGCGGGCAGGGGCGCGCATCAGACTGATCAGCGACGGGGATGTCTCGGCGGCCATTGCCACAACCAAGCCCGAAACCGATATCGATATCCTCATGGGAATCGGAGGCGCTCCTGAAGGCGTTTTGGCGGCGGCTGCATTGCGCTGCGTGGACGGTGACATGCAGGGACGTCTCAAACCAAGAAACCAGGAGGAGATCGAAAGGGCGCAGGCGATGGGGGTCAAAGACATCAACAAAAGGTATTCTATCGAGGAACTCGCAGGAGGAGAGGTCATGTTCGCCGCCACCGGAGTGACCGACGGGGATTACCTCAACGGGGTGCACTTCTTTGGCGGAGGGGCAACCACTCAGTCCGTTGTCATGCGCTCCAAGACCCGCACCATTCGCGTGATTGATGCCACCCACTACTTTGACTTCAAGCCGAAGTATTAATGGTTTCTCATTGGCGCGGGGCATGAGGAAAAAATCGAAAAGTTGGTTGTTTTTCCCCGTGATTGTCCTGATAGCGGCCCTCCTTTTGTGGCTCTTCTGGAAAGATATCGAACGGCTGGCGAGGCGAGCGCTGGGAAAAGACATGACTGAGCAAAGCCAAAAACCCGCCCGGGAGGGGATCTCAGAAGAGGACCGGAAAAAGCTGGAAGAGATACTGAGGAAGCGTTGATAGCTCTTAGAACAGAGTGGAGGATCTTACCGATGAAGCGAAGGATTAAAGTTCATGGCGGATTGAGGCCGCTCGGCCTTGGGATGGCTTTGTTGCTGACAGTTGTCGGCCTGGCGCAACCTCATGGGGTCATGGCAAATCCCTATTTGGCAAAGCCAGGAGAGGCGCCCGTGACGCTGCGGGTGGCCACATGCGCGGTTTCCGGCGGTTTTACTCATCTTTACGCCGCCATGGATTATGGGCTATTCGATAAATACGGCATCAAAGTCAATTATATCTTTATTCGCGGGAGCAGCATTTCGCTCGCAGCCCTGAGTTCGGATGAGATTCAGTTTCTCTATTGCGCCGCCGACGCCACGATTCCAGGGATGGCTACTGGCATAGACGGCAAACTGGTGGCCGCGCCGCTGGTCGGCCTTCCCTACGTTCTTCTAGCCAGGAAAGATATCAAGCGCCCGGAAGATTTAAAGGGCAAGAGCATCGGGGTGACGCGGCCTGGCGACTTGAGTTTCCGGCTGGTGCGCACGCTTCTCAAAAAATTCAACCTGACAGAAGAAGAAGTGAAAATTCGTTCGATCGGCGGGAGTCAGTCGGAACGCTACAACGCCATGCTCCAGGACATCATCCAGGCCATCATCGTCACGCCTCCCCTCGATGTGCGCGGCAAAAGGGATGGCTTCAACCAGATCTTTAGCCTGAACGACTTAAATCTGCCTTTCATATACAGCTCCATCCATACGAACTCCAAGACCCTGAAGGAGCGGCCGTGGCTGGCGCAGAGGTTTGTAGCGGCGATGGCGGAGTCCGTCTATTTCGTGGAGAAAAACCCGGACAAGGCCAAGGCCTCCGTGGGGAAGGCCCTCAAGCTTAAAGACCAGGAGGCGCTGCAGTCCGCCTATGACGCCTATGCTAAATTGATCATCAACCGGCGCGTGACTGTGCCGGCAAGCGCCGTCGCCGAGGCCGTCGAACTGGCGCGTAAAACGGACACCAACGTGAGGCGAAAGGCCGCGGAGATTCTTGACAATAGTTTCGCCGAGGATTTGGAGAAGAGCGGCTTCCTGAAAGAGATATGGGGCGGAAAGGGGCCGTAGGGACAAAGGAGAAAGCCGAAAACGGTCAAAAAATATCGCCACAGAAATTCCTATGCTCGCAGTCCACTCAGCGGTTCCTAAATTGAAGGGACTGACGCCATCTTGAACGGCCGGATGGTTTGAATCGCGACGAAGTCCCGCTCGTTCTGAGTGATTACAGTGGCTCCGATAGAACGGGCCGACAATGCAATCAGCACATCATTTGCCAGACCATAGGCGCTCGCCATCGTGTAACCCCGAAACTGCTGAAGCCGACGCAACACCTCGCCGGCCTCTTCATAGATCGAAACCGTAGGCGCAAGAATCCGACCCACCTTAGCGAACGCGGACGTCACTTCTTGCACGAGGCTGCGATCTCTGACAGAAAATGCCCCAGCCGACAGCTCCATAAGAACCACTGCGCTAAGATACTTCACGGCCTCGCGTTGGAAAAGGACGGCTTCGTGTCGGCCGTCGTTCAGCCAGTCGACGTAAACGTTCGTGTCGATGACGAGCCGCTCCATCCTAGGGGAAGACCTTTCGGAGCCGCCCCTTGCCGCGTACTTTTCTAAGCGCCGTATCTATCTCGGCTTCGCTGACAACAATATCGAGGGCTCGCTCCAGAGTCTCGGTCTCGGTCTTTGCCCCCAATATCCGTCGCGCCCGATTCAGTTTCCCCTGATCCAACTCAATGTGCTTGTGTCGCCAAGACGGGCTCGCCATAACCTTCCTCCTTTCCGGTGCTGATGTACATATTATTGGAAATCATGAACATTCGCAAGCCTCGTTTGGGCTGCAGGTGGAAGGGGAGAGACCTCTAAAAAACATCGCCGCAGAAGTTCCGATACTCGCAGTCGGTGCAGCGGTTCCTAAGCGGAGTAGGGGAGGGCATCCTCTCAGCGTCTATCATTCCTCGGATCTCGTCCAGAACCCTCAACGTCTCCGTTTTAAGGTCCGGGGTGAAATCAAAGACCACGGCGTCGTTTTTCGGGATCAGGTAAACGAAACCTTTCGTTACCTCCCTTTGATAGCAGTCTTCCAGCAATAGGGCATAGCCGCAAAGTTGGTAGATGTGATTCCTGTGCGGTTGGCCCGTGGTGAGCTTAAAGTCCACGGGAAAAAGACCGTCGGGACTATCTATGAGAAGGTCAAGCTTGCCGCTTAATCCGAGTCGCTTCGAGCTGAGCCAAACATGAAACTTTCTCGTGCCTTGTGCCAGGTTATAGGCGGTGAGTTTGCGCCGCTTTTCCAGCTTGTCAATCCGCTCCTCCTCGACCCGTCCCAGCTCCATTTTTCGGGTGGTTTTCTTCTCGACCGGCATGGAATACTGGTAGAAAACGACCCTCGGACAGTAAAAATACTGCTTAATATCGTTTACCCGGATGGGGATCATACCAGGTCCGGCTCACTGGGTTTTTCGTTTTCCTTAACTAGGACATCCCTGACGTCCTTTTCGCACACGGGCTGGAGGAAAATCTTCCCTGGGTTGTCGTCGAGGAGGGAACAAAGGCGAAGGAAAAGCTTCTCTCTCTTGTTGCGGTTGAGCGTGCCTAAAAACGCGCTGTACTGGATGCGCGCCAGGCTGTAGTCAAGGCAGGCCTCGGAGACTTTCAGCCGGATCTTGTCGTCCTCTCTTTGGCCTGGTCAAAAAGGTCCCAGATACAAGGCGCGCGAGAAGCCGACAAGCGGAGGCGTACTTGAGCAGTACGTTGGAGCGAGGCGGCCGAGCACAACGAAGTAGATGGGCCTTTTTCAGCGGGCCGTTACCATTTGAATGAAAAGGCTTTGTATTCCCCTTCTCCCCGCAGGAAGGCCGCCAGCCTCCTTGCCTGCATCTGGACTATCGAGCGGATCTGATATTGCTTTCCCTGATAGCTCTCCGTGGCCAGGAGCCTTTCCATGACCTTGTCGCCGATATTTTTTCGCGTCTCCGAATCTAAAAGGCCATCCTTCATCCCAATGGCGATTCCAAGATTTACGTACGCGATAACGCTCCGGTCCACCACGGGCTGGCGAAATTCCTCCACCAGATCGAGGACCAGCGATGGTTTCCCCGGCCGGTCTACGTGGAGGAAACCCGCGAACGGCTCCAAACCGGCGTTGATTACTGCACCCCAAACCTGGGAGTAGAGAATCCCGTAGCCGTAGTTGAGCAGCGAGTTGACGGCATCGGTGGCGCCTCGGTGCTCTCTCCCAAAGGATTCGACCTTATGGCCGATACTTTCCTTAACTCCCTCCCAGTAAATTCTGCCTGCTGTCCCCTCTATTCCCATCAGCGTCCCCCTGGCCTCGCTGATCGAATAAGCATCAATTTCCGCCACCTTCTCCCACAGTTTTCTCAGCTGCAATGCGATTGCCTCGGTCCTCTCAAATCTCTCTTCAGCCTCCTTTTTGAGATATTTGCTGAAATAACGGACCAAGCGTTCAAGGCCAAGATTTGCTCACGTCGCGCCTGAACTGTGGCCGTCAGCATAGGTGATGTGACCATCGCATAGGGTTTACCTAAATAGTCCAGGAAACTTAGGCGAATTCCCCTCAGACAGAGGTCTTCCAGCAAATCAGAGGAGATGGTGATGCCTCTTGAGCCGACGACTACCTCGTGGAGGCGGAAGAAAGGGAACTGATATATGACGTGCTTGCCTTTGCGTACCAGGAGCCTTTCGCTCTTTTTGCTCAGAAACAACCCGAACCCCGAGAGGATGAGCTGTGAGCCGTCCTCGCTTTTGACCAGCGAGATCCCTTTATCAATTGGAACCTCCCGGCCGTACTCCACAGGTTCCGCTACTTCGATGGGAATTGGCTCGGCTAAACCTGTCAGCAGGTTGAACTGAGCGGGGGGAAGCGGGCCGCTGCTTTCTGTTGGACTCTCTTCAACAACTTCCATTGAGATCTCTGTTGCCATAGGCTACCTCCAATGGGCTGTATGTTGGCCGCTAGCATGCTTTCAGTTCCCTCCTAATCGGGACGTTTTCTGCTACAGCCTGGGAACATCGGGGCTACTGAGACGGGTGCTGGCTTTCAGTTCCCTCCTAATCGGGACGTTTTCTGCTACACAACCTCTCCCACAAACCCGCTGAGGTCGTGCGACACGTCCCTCCTTCGTGAATACCGGGAAGACTCCACCCATTGAGTCGAGTCTTTTACGGTTATGATCTTTTCAGCCTCTTCGCCCAAGGCCTTAAAATCGATATCCAACCCTTGGCCGCAGTAGAAGTAAGAAAGCCCGTTGATACGGTCTCTAAGCCGCTTGATGATGTGCGAGAAGGCCGGCTTCTGCACCAAGCAGCCGCCTGCCTTTAGGGTTGTAGGTGTAAGGAATTTGAGCTTGATTCTGGTGATCTTTCCCGCCCCATTCCCGTTTGCTGAGACAGAACGGAGCAGATCCGCCCAGCGAATTTCATTCGATGGCGGCCGGACCAAATTGTCGTCGAGGCTATAGACCTCAGTCGCTTCTTTCTCTGACGAGATACTCTCGACCGAGGCAAGCTCACACGGAGTTCGATTTCGACCCAGGCCTGTGTGAGACAGTTCCTTAAAGGTCACGATGAAATAGGGGAGGTAGTCCTTTGCTTTCCCGACAACCACGAGATCGAACGACAGCCGCTCGCCTGGAAGGTAAGTCTCCTTGGTCTCCAACGGCGGCTTGATAACAAACGGCCGGGGAATATCTCTATTGTTGCTGATTTTCTCCGAACCCTCCGGCACAAAAGGATTGAAAACAGCCGTGTAGGGACAAGCGAATCTCAGATCACATGTCTCCGGCTCACGGCAATTCCCATGGCAGACAATCCGCCTGAAGGTGCTCCCAAAGCCGCCCCGTATCACATTGCCCTTGTTGTAGGCGGGCATGTGCAAAGAGCCTTTGGGCTCCAGATGAAAGCGAAAGTGCTGGAGAGAGAAAGCCGTAATCATAATCATGATATGCCCAAGGTCGAGCCTACCGGGCCGGCTGTCTGCTTATAGAAACTCCACACGATTCATCATCTCTTCGGCTGACAGAACCTCTGCATAGAGAGCCAACCTTCGAATACATTCCCCTAGGCTTAACCGATGCATTTCGACAAAGATTACACCGTAATGCTCATCACCACGGTGGCCTTTGTCTATAGCGATTTCCACAAAATGATGGTCATGGGTGAAAATGACAGCCTCAAGCGAAGCCGCGTGAGCAAATTGCGCCTCATCGGCTAGCCCGAGGTTTCCCTCCTCATAGGCGGACTTAGCCTCTATGCGCCGACGCCTTAATCCTTCGGCCACCCGCAGGTCAACATTCTCATCCGTGTAGATTCTTAATTTGGCCAAGCTTTTGCTCCAGCGCCGAAGAGTGTTTCTTTCGCAGCCGTGCAATCTTTTTCAGGGATGCTTTCCATTCTTTGTCTAGCTCGGCCTTATGCGCGTAGTAATAAGAGAGGGCCGCGTGGATCTGAGGCAGTGTGAGATGAGGAAGGCCCACCATGATTTCTTCCGGACTCATACGCATAACCTCGTATCGGACTGCCACATCTAGGACGCGGATACCGGTGCCCGCGATCACCGGCACTCCTCCTCGTACTCCCGTACGCCGTTCTATGTGCGGATACTCTTTGCTCACTCCTTTTGCTTTCGCCATATGTCCCCCTTCCCTCGGCTATGCAAACTCATTATACACTGCGTTCTCCCCGTATCACATTGCCCTTGTTGTACGCGGGCATCTGTAGAGTTCCTTTGGGCTCCAGACGGAAGCGAAAGTGCTGGAAAATAAACACGGCTTCTCCGCCGTCCTAGCCGACCCAGACGATGTCCAGGCCGAGATAAGTTGCCGCATCTCGCTGACGCGTGTCGCCTGTGACGAATGGAATCCGGATTCCGGAAGCACTTTGGAAGGTAACCAGCGAAGCCAGATGGATAGCGTCCAAGGCTCTCACTGCAACGCTTCCCTGAACGATCTCTTCAGCCCGGCTTAGAACCATCGCACCAACCTCAACCAACTCCCATCGTATTCGGTCACTCTGAACCCTACGCAACACTGCCGTGAAGTTCTCTTCGGACAAGTCACCGCTCTGTTTGCGCCTGCATAATGCGGACAATACTTCCACCGGTGTTACCGCCGAAGACAACAAGTCATGGCGGCGCAGGAAAGCTCTTACCTGGAGCGAACCCGGCTCGCTAACGTATCGCTTTACCAGAGCGCTTGTGTCGAAATATACAAATGTCACCGCTCGTCGCGCCCCTCCCGGATGGTCTCCGATAAGGGCTTACCCTTTATGCGGACCGGTTTCCAAGTTGGCGTTGGCATAGGCCCTCGTTTTAAAGCCGGCCGCAATATCCCTTCTGCCTCCAGCCGCCGAATGGCAGCTTCGACGGTCTTGGGCTGCGGCAGCGGCTTAATGACCGCGATCGCTTTCCCCCGCTCGGTCAAAATGACCTCTCGGCCTGCCTTAACTGCCTTAATCGCTTTTGAGAACTGCTGGTTTGCTTCTCGCAATCCCAGACGCATGAGCCCCCCTCCTTTTAATGTAGTGACAGCACTACTTTACCCTCTTTAGGTCTTTGAGTCAAACCTTACCACTCGTTACACACTCTGCCCCAGACCCCGTATCCCATTGCCCTTCGGGGTGAGCCGCCGTTGAACCCTTGTTGTACGCCTGCCTGCGGCAACAGGGTCAGGTCTGAGTATAAACCCCATGCTTTCTAACCCGTTCGGTACTCCTCAAAGAGCCGCTCCAGGGAATCGAAATCGGCCAGGGTGCGCAGCGCGCTGAAGGTCGGAAAGATCATTGGCAGCGTGCCTGCGTCGCAACCTCTAAGCGCCTCTTCCGGGCTAATCCATAGACTGTGCGCCACTTCCTCAGAGGTCGCCAGCGGATGCTGGCCTGACGGCAGAACGGCAAGATAAAAGCGGGTGTCGAAGCGAGTGGAGAACTCCTCCGGCGTTAGCCAGTGGGAAAAATAGCTGAGCCGGGCCGCATCACAGAAAAGCCCCTCCGACTCCAGGAGGGTCAAAAAATCCAGGGATCCCTCGATCAACCGTTGGCGTTTCCCGGCGCATCTCTCCGGGAGCCCTCGTTGCTTGATATCTATGGTCTCGCCTGCCTCCGTCACGCACAACAGCACTCCTGCCTCCTCGAAAAGCTCTCGTATCCCAGCCACCCAGTGAGCCAGGGAGAGTTCCGGGCTTAGGTGCGTGCGCAGGATTCTTTGTGCCTCTTGGCGCGAGAGGCCATAACAGCGCTTCAAGCTCGCCTCAGAGCAGTCCTGGTCCCTGACGCTCCCGCCGGGAAAAACATACGCGCCTCCAAGGAATTGCATTCCCTCCGGACGGCGGGTCATGAAGACCTCAAAACCCTCGTCGGGCCGAGGCCGGACGAGAATGACCGTTGCCGCGTGTTTAGGCTTCGCGGTCACGAAACCTCTATCGAGAGATAATTTTCGTATTGGCTGCGGCAGGGGGGAGCTGAGGCATGATAATAGAAAAACCGTTTCTCGCTATGCATGTGAAAGATCACGGTGGAAGAGACGGTGCCATAACCACCGGCGTGGACACAGATGGCATCTTTTGGATCCTTGGAGCCCTGGCGCAGCGTGTGGTTGCTCAGGATCCCTTGGAACAGACGCAGGAAAGCTGGCTGGTCCCACACGGGGAGACCTCCGCCAAACCAGCGTTTAAACAAAGACTGTTTCATGCCCTGCTGAACTTGCTTTGCGGCGTCGGAGAAAAGGGTGTAGGCATGATTTGTCTTCGCCGACTTCAGGTCGTAGACCGAAGTATTGCTGAGCACATGAAGCCCATTTTCCAATTTTATATATTCGATCTTGTCTTTCACGTTATGCGCGACGTATGCCTCTTTTGCGGTGGCGAAGAGGAGATTGAACGGCTGATAATTGGCGCCGTTCTCCCGTCCCAGGAGCGCGCGCGCCTCAGCCGTGTCCTTGGTTTGCAGAATGTCCAAGCAAAGCAGACCCCTCGACCTCAGCGCTGAAGGTCCGTTTTCCTCTACGGAGCGACGATTTAAAATTCCCGCCAATAAACCGTGCTCGTTAACGCCAAGCCATGTCCCGCCGGCTAGTAAGTCCTTGCCGCCGAAGACAAGGGGCGTTTCCACCAATACCTGGGGCGACGTAGAACGGCGCGTTAAGAACTCGTCGCGATTAGCGGCAACAACCAGAGGGTAATCCTTAAACTCCTGAAAGTAGAGGGCTAAAACGCACACAGCTATCCTTTACAAAAAAAAACGACGTTGTGCAACGGATAGAGGGCTCGTTGCTGCAGGGCGCGTTGTCTCCCTGTATCTTTTATGCTACGTTCGTTTATACATATCGAGGAGGAAAAACATGTTTCAATCCGTCGATGAGGTGATCAGCCGGTTGGGCGGGCAAAAATATATTTGCCACCGCAATGTAGCCACGGTTGTTTACCTTGCCTGCGCGTTGCGCAAGCCTATTCTGGTAGAGGGACCGGCGGGCGTGGGCAAGACCGAGTTGGGAAAGGTCCTGGCCGGCTCTCTTGATTTGGAGCTTATCCGTCTCCAGTGTTATGAGGGATTGGACGAGGCAAAGGCCCTTTATGAATGGGAGTATGCCAAGCAGCTTCTTTATACGCAGATCCTTAAAGACAAAATTGGCGAGGTGCTCAGCGGCTCCCAAACCCTGGAGCAAGCTGTGGATTGCATTACTCGGGAGGACGACGTCTTTTTTTCCGACAGATTTTTGCTGCCCCGTCCTCTGCTGCGCGCGATCCTTTCCCAGAAGCCGACCGTGCTCCTTATCGACGAGGTGGATAAATCGGATACCGAGTTCGAGGCCTTCCTCTTGGAGGTCTTGAGCGATTTTCAGGTAACCGTCCCGGAGATCGGCACACTCAAAGCGAACCACGTTCCCTTTGTAGTCTTGACTAGCAACAACAGTCGCGAGCTGTCCGATGCCCTGAAGCGCCGGTGTCTCCATCTCTATCTGGATTTCCCTGATCCGCAGAGGGAAATGGAGATCGTCAAGCTGAAAGTCCCGGGAGTAGGGGAGAAACTGGCGGAGGAGGTGGTTCAATTGCTGCAGCGTTTTCGCAAGCTCGACCTCAAGAAAAGCCCCAGCATCAGCGAAACCCTCGACTGGGTGAAGGCCCTGACACTGCTCAACGTCAAGAACCTGGACGAAAGGCTGGTGGAAGAAACGCTGTCAACTCTCATGAAATACGAAGGCGACATCCGCCGGGCGCAGGAAGAGATGAGGGCGTACATCGCCGAAAAGAGGGCCAAACTGCGCGCCGCCCAGGTGGAGAGAGCGGACAGCGATAAGGACCTCCTCCATTAAATGCATTGCAAAATGCAGATTGCAAAGTGAAAAATTCAAACTTCTCCTCTTTCTTTAACGTAGTTCGTTATGGATGATCGAATCGTCGAGTTTTCCAACGTCCTCCGGCGCAACGGAGTTCGGGTCTCGTTGGCCGAAAATATGGATGCCTTTCGCGCCTTGGATCTTACGGGCGTCGAGGACTCCGCGCTGTTTCGCGCCGCGCTGCGCAGCACTTTGATCAAGCGCTCCAGTGATCTCAAGACTTTCGAAGAGCTCTTCGATCTCTACTTCCTTGGATTGGGCGCGGCGATCCGGGAGTCGGATCGGAAGATTATGAGCCAGATGGGGTTAACTCCTCAGCAGTTCCAGGCCCTGCTCGAAGAGATTCGCGGCGTGCTGGATCGGATGCAGGGTGGACTTTCCCCTCTCACGCGGGCACTGCTCTCCGGCGACATGGGGCAAGTGGAACGGCTTCTCCGCGAGGCCGCGGCTGCAGAAGGCAACCTTGGGCAGACTGGGGACCGCTTACGCATGACCGCTTACTCCAGGCTGGTTGCTCGCCTGGGGCTCGGCGCGTTGGAGGAAGAGATGGAGGAGTTTAGGGCCGCGCTGCTGGGATCGGGGGCAGGGGTGGAGACGCTGGAAACGATCTCCCGCTACGTGGACCATCGGCTGCGGGATCTCGGCCGAATGATTCGGGATCTCATCCAACAAGAGCTCAAGAAAAACGGCTTTCTCGATTCGGAGCGCGACCGGGCCGATTACGTCTTGCAGAAGAGCTTCGCTTATTACACCGAGGAAGATATCCGGAAGATGAATGAGGTGGTTGCCCGCCTGGCGCGGCGTTTCAAAAATCGCCTTTCTGTGAGGCGCAAAAAGGCCCGCCGGGGGCGGTTTGATGTCAAAGACACGCTGCGCAAGAACCTTCAATACGGGGGGGTGCCGTTCCGAATCCAGCTCGACCGGAGAAAGAGGGAAAAGCCGCAGGTGGTCATCCTGTGCGATATCTCGGACTCGGTGCTGAACGCCTCGCGCTTTATGCTCCAGTTCGTCTACTCGCTGCACGAGCTTTATAGCAAGGTCCGGAGCTTTGTCTTCGTGAGTGACCTCGGAGAAGTGACAAAGCTTTTCGAAGAAAACGAGATCCACCAGGCCGTGGAGATGGCGCTTCGAGGCGAGATTATCAATGTCTACACGCATTCAAACTTTGGCCGCGCCTTTGAGATCTTCTATCGTGAACACCTGCCGGCAGTGACGGGAAAAACGACTTTTCTGATCATCGGGGACGGCAGAAACAACTACAATCGCCCCAACGAGTGGGCTTTGAAGGAGATCCGGCAAAAGGCCAAGCAGCTCATTTGGCTGAACCCTGAGAATCGCCTGACGTGGGGCTTCGGCGATAGCGAAATGCCGCGATACACTCCCTGTTGCGATGTCGTGGAAGAGTGCCGCAATATCCAGCAACTCTATAAGGTCATTGATCGGATCGTGTCATGAAGGGGCTTTATATCCAGACCTACGGCTGTCAAATAAACCAATGCGACTCGGATCGCATGGCGCGAGTTTTAGGGAAGATGAACTACACGCTAACAGACAACGTGGAGGAAGCGGACCTGATTCTGTTGAACACTTGCAGCGTCCGGGATAAGGCCGAGCAGAAGGTCTACAGCGCGCTGGGCCGATGGCGTGAACTGAAGGAAAGGAAAAAAGAGCTCATCATCGGCGTGGGAGGCTGCGTCGCGCAGCAGGAAGGGGAGGACCTTTTACGCCGTGTACCCCATCTCGATCTGGTTTTTGGGACCCATAACATTCACCGGCTCGATCGGATGCTTGAGGAGGTGCAATCGCTGGGAAAGCGCCCGGTCGAGATCGCTTTCTACCGCGACCCTTCTTACATGGAAGAGCTGGAAGGGGCGCCCGAAGTAAAGGGCCCGAAGGCCTTTGTCGCGATCATGCAGGGGTGCAACAAGGTTTGCAGTTTCTGCGTCGTTCCTTACGTGCGCGGCAGAGAAATCAGCCGACCCAGCGACAACATCGTAAGAGAAGTCAGAGAATTGACCCGCGGCGGCGTGAAAGAAGTCATGCTCCTGGGTCAGAATGTGAACTCTTATGGCAAGGCGTCCCAAGGGGAGTTGACGTTTCCAGAACTGTTGCATAAGTTAAATGGTATCGGAGGATTGGAACGGATTCGCTTTACCACCTCGCATCCCGAGGATCTCTCCTCCGAGCTGATCGAGGCCTATGCCACGCTGGACCTGCTCTGCGAGCATCTCCATCTGCCGGTGCAGTCAGGCTCCGACAGCGTGCTTCAGAGGATGCGGAGAGGGTACACCCGGGGCGAATATATGGGCAAGATCCAGCGCCTGCGCGACCGCTGCCCCGAGACCGCGCTTAGCACGGATATTATAGTGGGTTTTCCAGGCGAAACCGAGGAGGAGTTCCAGGCAACCCTGGAAATTCTCCAGGAAGTAGCGTATGATGAAATTTACGCATTTAGTTTTTCACCGCGGCCGCAGACGGTCGCGGCAAAGATATATCGCGATGATGTGCCGAGCGAAATCAAAAAGCAACGCCTGGAAGCGGTATTGAATCTCCAGCAGGAGATCTCGCTAAAAAAGAACAGAGAGCGAATAGGGTGTGTCGAGGAAATCCTGGTTGAAGGCCCCTCCAAGCTGCGACAGGGACAGATCATGGGACGCACGAGGACCAACAGGATAGTCAATGCGATGGGGCCGGAGAGCCTTGCGGGAGAGATGGTTGCGGTCCGGGTCACCGGGGCGTCGGCGAATTCGCTCGTCGGAGAGATGTTAAAGGTCAATCAAAGGGAGGTAGCATGATAAAAAAGGACGATTCGATTCAGATGGCCGTGGGCGGGCTTACCCTGGACCCGGTAACCAAAACGCCGATTGTCATCCTTAAGGACATGGATAATAAATTGAACCTTCCTATCTGGATTGGCCTTTTGGAGGCTACAGCCATGGCCACGGAGCTGGAAGGGATAAAAATGGCCCGTCCCATGACGCATGATCTTCTCAAAAACATACTCGGTGAAATGGGCGGCTCCGTAAAGTCCATAGAGATCACGGAGTTAAAGGAAAACACTTACTATGCGTTGATCTACCTTAACATCGCCGGCCGTGAGCTGGCCATCGATTCGCGGCCGAGCGATGCCATCGCCCTGGCTTTAAGAACCAAGAGTCCTATCTACGTCGCTAAGGCGGTCTTGGAAGCGTCCAGCATCTTGCAGCAAGCCGAGGAAGGAAAAGAGCCTGACTTTTCCAACGTTTCGAAAGAAAAATGGGCGGAGATCTTAGAAAAAATGTCGCCCGAAGATTTTAAGTACAAGATGTAATAACAAGCCCGGCTCCCAGGATTTCACTCGCTCAAGGCATGAATGGCCCGTTCTCCTAGAAAAATTACCCGTAGGGATATACGCAAACCGGACCAGTTTGTCACCTTAACTGGCGAAATCCTTCATTTCGTAACTCAATATCGAAAAGCCTTTCTTGCTACGCTCGCTTCCATTGTTGTAGTTCTCGTGGCCCTATGGGGTTGGGACGCCTACCGGCAGCGCCAAAATCGCCTTGCCGGCCAGGAATACAGCCGCGCGCTCGCTCTTTACCAGAACGGCCAATACCGCCAGGCCCTGGAGCTATTTGACCGGGTGAGGACGTACCGCTCAGCTCCGTACAGCCAGGTGTCGCTTCTATATCAGGCCAACAGCTATATTGCCCTCGACGATACGGCCAAGGCAGCCAAGTCGCTAGGCGACTTCCTGCGAGAAGAGCGCGCACCGACCTTCATGCGCCAACTGGGCCTGCTGAGCATGGCCTATCTTCAGGAAAGGACGGGCAACTGCAAGGGGGCGCGCGATAATTTCGCCGAGGCGGAAAAGATCGCCGGTCCCCAGAGGGATGAGGCTATCCTGGGCAAGGCTCGCTGCAGTTCCCAGATTAACGACCTCAAGGAAGCACTGAATTCCTATCGCCAATATCTTACCAGCTATCCGGCTTCAGAGATGGGCAGTCAGGTATCGCTTCGAATCCAGGAAATTGAGGCCAGG
>JACPSE010000013.1 GCA_016193465.1 Deltaproteobacteria bacterium | reverse complement strand
CTTCTATATGGGCGCCGGCTGAGGTATGTGCCGCGAGCAGCTCGTGAAGCTACGACCGCACGTGAAAAAATTTTTTGACGAAGGCGCGGCGGTGCTTGGAATGAGCATGGATACACCGGAGGAAGCATCCAGACTGGCCATGGAGCTGAATCTCGCCTTTCCAATCCTTTGGGAGTGAGAACCGAACAGGGTCCCGGTGGCGTCGCGCTGCACTTCGATAAGCGCGGGAATGTCTATGTGGCGACCAAGGATATCAAGATCTCGAGCGCGTTGGCAGAAGCCATTGCCAAGCGCTACCTGAAAGAAAAGCATAAGACTTATGAGCACCTGGAATTTGAGGCTTTCAGCTACGACCACGGAGACCTCGTTTACATGTACCATGCCCACGTGCCCGATCTGGCCTACGGTGTTCATGTCGGTCCGATGAAGTTTGCCACCGATCATGCTCACGTCCACGTCTCGGCTATCACGGGAGATGTTTACGGGCCAGGCTGTGGCTTTGGCTCGGGAATCGTGGAAATGAAGTTCGATCCGAAAGAATACCCGGCCGATTTAAAGGACAAGCGACTGCCCTATTTGCAATTCAACACCGACTTTATCGCGCGTGAGGGAGGGCCCCCGAAAATTGACGGCAAAATTGATAAGGAGGAGTGGCAGGGAGCCGGCTACCAGGTCATTCATGTGGGTACGGCAAAGGATAAAGTCACAGAGTATGGCTGAGGAGGGCCTGGGCAGGCGGTCGCCTACAGGCCCGAGCGTTATAAGATCGAGATCTATTCCAAGATTCACAATGGCCTAATCTATTTTGGCGTGCGGGCAGACACTACTAATTGGCTCGCCCTTCTGCTCAAAGATTTTCCACACCATGGCATGATCGGCGATTTTAACGATGTGAAGCTTCTAACAGTAAGAGGCGTAGAAGATTTCTTCCTTGCTGAGTCGCCTGCGCAGAAGGAACCCGGGCCGCGCAAGCTCCAAGGGGTCCATACCTGAATGTCCTCTGCCTCCCTGGTCGGGGACAAAAAGAGCAACATTAAAGCAGTGGGCTACAGGAAGAGTGGCAAGGCTATGGAGTACGAATTCGCTTTTCCGCTCAAAAATGATGACCTCGGCGATGCTCTCTGGGAGATGGGAAAGGCCTACCAGATAGCCATTCTTGTAGGTCCAAGCGAGGAGTTTAAGGGAGTCACCGAGGATACCTGGATGAGCGACCAAGTCCACATTCGGGTCGGCTCTCTATCAAGGGAGTCTATTTATCATCCACCCTATTTAATTGGGCAAGCTGGAGAGGCGTCCCACGGTCACTCTAACGGGGCAAAGCGTGAGCAAAAAGGGAAAATGAGATAGTGAGCCCGAGGGCGCGCGATAGCCTCCTTAGGACTCTATTTCTGCTAGTAGGCTTTTCCCTCTTAACCTCAACGAAAGCTCTCGGGCATGATGTCGCACAGCATCTTGACCCTGAGCTGCTCACGGGCTGGCGCACGTGGCTTCATCTAACAGTCCAGTGGACCCATCTGCTGGCTTTTGCCCTCTGGTTAGGTCTAACTGCCGGAGTTCTTCTGCTGGGAATCAAGCCTCGTCTGGATCATCTCCTCTATAGTTCGTGGATACTCTTCCTAGTTTTTCTCGCTACCGGGACTTACAACATGGAATGGAGCGCCGGGATAGCGGAGACACCTAGCCTGCTTTTGCTACCCTTCTTAGAAAAGATTCCCTATGGTGTCACCTATGCGGTCGTCCTAACAGTAAAGGTTGGGCTGTATGCGCTTGCCGTTTCGCTCACGTTCCTGGTTACTCTGTGGCATTTGCGACGACGCATGGACGAGGCGAGGCTACGGCAAATATTTCTTATTGTTGGGGCGACCCTCAGCATTGCAGCGACCTTGGCGGCTGCTGTCCTCCTTTTCTATCATGAGGTCGCAGACCTGTGGCCAACTCTACCCCATTCATTGGGCGGCGTTATGGGTCCGGATGGTCCTCGTGGCCAGAATATGGTGAGTCAAGACGCCCTTCTCTCCAATGGCTTCTGGTTGCTTGCAACGCGTGACGCATGGACCGACATAGGACTCCGTTGGCTTCACCTCCTGGGATTTGGGATATGGTTGGGAGGCAGTGCATGGGCGCTCGCTTTTGGGGGCGTATCGACGGGCCGATATCTACTCTTTTCGTGGGCTTCGCTTATCATCCAGACTCTCTCCGGCATTGCCAGTATGGTGCGCTGGACGCCGTTCTACCTGCCGCCTTATATATGGAACCTTAGCCGTCTCTCAGAGGTCCGTTTTGGGAGGAGCTATACGCTGTTCATGGCCGGGAAGCATCTTGTGGTCATTGCAAGTCTAGCGCTTCTCATCGTCTGGACTGTCCGATATTTGCGGAATAAAGGGGAAAAAGACTTGAGCGTCCAGCCCTTAGCAGCCGTGAGCCTTTTATTGGGTCTTGCCGTTGGATACATCATGATGATCGTTTTGCTGCTCCATGAGGGCGTTGATCACGCCCTCTGAAAAACAACAAGATCACAACCTGAATTTCTCAGCCATCTATTCCCAAGATTGAGAATGCAGCCCTGTGTTTTTCTTCCTTTTGAAAATCCCAAAATGATTTTCGATTCCAAAGCGCTTGTATTTCTCGACAGTTTAGCTTACAGTCCCGTTGGTATAAGTTTTGCTCATTTGCCGAGCAACGTATTTAATTGAACTTATGAGCAGATTTTTTTCAGGCGGGAGGGTCTCTTTCATCCTGGGTTTGAGCCTTATTGTCGCCCTTCTTTTTACTTCGATAGTCTACGCTTGCTCTGGGCTGGCCTCGATGGGAATAGCACCCCACTCTGATTCCATGAATGGTAAAGTAGAAAGAGGCCCTTGTGGCGAGCACAAGCAGGACATGTGTCAATCTGTCCGGGAGCGCCGGCTCTCCGTTCAGGCTTCACTGCGCGCTACAGAACTCTCCCCTTGGAGTCCTCCAGCGTTTTTATGGGAAATACCTCCGCTATCAAATGGCTCCAGCGAACATCTGTTGTTCAACGCTGCCTATCATCCCTTCTTTAAGCTACCGTTAATATACTCTTATCTCGTCCTGCGTATTTAGGACCTCGTCCCTATCCTCTGCCGGCTCGCGCTGATGGCGCGGGTCTCGTTGTTCCGAGAAGTTACTTTAGAAATTAGTTCTAGAAACGCGGCTTTTGTTTCGCGTTACCGGAGGTTTCATGAGAAAGCGGTGTTCCGTCAGCGCCCTGGTTATTTATCTGAGTTTGGTCTTTTCGTGGAGCGCACTCGCAGCCGAATCCGCGGCGACGCTGAGTCTCTCGGACGCGATCCGTGAGGCCACGGGAAAAAACCCGGAGATCACTTTCTTGCGCGAGCGCCTCCAGTCCATGCGTGCCAGAGCAAAACAGGCCCCCTACCTGGAAGACCCTGAGATTGCTCTACAGACATGGGATGTACCTCTTTCAAATCCGACGAACTTGAGCAGGGCCAACAACAACATGATCGGCATCCGTCAGAAGGTCCCCTTCTTCGGCAAACTGGGTCTCAAGGAGAAAATCGCGTTGCAAGAGACGAAGATGGCCGAGGAAGAACTCCGGGCAAAAGAAAGGGAGATCATATCCAAAGTCAAGATGACCTACGCGGATCTCTTCATGGCGCAAAAGATGATCGAGATTAACCGCGAGCAATTGGAGATCATGCGCGCGATCATCCGAGCCACCGAGGCGCGCTATCAGGTCGGCCGGGTGACCCAGCAGGATGTCTTTAAAGCCCTGCTTGAACAGAGCGAGATTATGAATCAACTCATCCTGGCTGAGGAGGAAAGAAGAAGCTCTGAGGTGAGGCTCAACGCTTTGCTGAATCGGCCACCGCAGATCTCTATTGAAATCCCCGGGGAACTCGCAGTCCCTGAGCCTAGCCTCACTCTTCCGGATTTAGAGCAAGCCGCATTGGTTGATCGTCCAGAGGTGAGACGGGCCCAACAAGGGGTCGAGAGGGCAGAGAAGATGTATGATCTTGCGGACAAAAACCGCAAGTTTCCCGACTTCATGCTCGGGTGGGATTATTCGTGGATGCCCACCGAGATGACGAGACAGTTGAAAAACCGTTACCAGGCCATGGTCAACATCACCATCCCCTTTTCTCCCTGGACAATCGGCAGACGCAACTACGAGGTGGAAGAGGCCTTGGCAGAGAATCGGGCAGCGAAGGCAGAACTAGATGCGATGAGGAACATGACCCTGAGGGAGATTGGTGAATCTCTGGCCAAGGTCCAGGCCGGCAAAAGGTCTGTCGAGCTTTACCGCGAGGGACTCTTATCCCAGGCGGATCTTTCCTTCAGAGCAGCGATGGCAGCCTATCAGACTGGAAGAGTAGAGTTCGTGAATCTTCTCGAAGCGCAGCGCGCCCTGCGCGAGGCGCGGATGGGTTATTTTCGGGCCCAGGTCGGTCTGGTGCAAAATCTCGCGGATCTGGAGCGGGCAGTGGGTAAGGAGCTTCCCTGAAAGGTCAAAAGGTTAAAGGGTTCAAAGGTTAGGAGGCGAAGATATGAATGGGAAAAAGGTTTTAAAACTATTTGGCATTTTTGTTCTGGCCTTGGCCCTTGTCGGCTTGGGTTATTGGTGGGGACAAAGTGACAAGAACGTGGTCCAATCGAGCCCCACTGCGACTCACTCCACGGCAGGACACGGAGAGACCGGCTCGCAGGCAGACGCCCCCGGGTCGGTCAACGTCAGTCCCGAGAAGCAGCAACTCGTGGGCATCAGGACCGCCGTCGCCGAGGTCCGTCCCGTGGTGAAGAAGATCCGGACTGTCGGCATCGTCACTTACGATGAGACGAAAGTGGCGCATGTTTACAGCAAGGTGGACGGTTGGATTGAAAAGCTCTTTGTTGACTACACTGGGAAACTCGTCCAAAAGGGCCAGCCCCTTTTTACTTTTTATAGCCCGGATCTAGTCTCGACGCAGGAGGAATATCTTTTGGCGTTGCAGGCGAAGGATTCGCTCGGCTCCAGCTCGGTCAAAGAGATCCGTTCGGGCTCCCAATCCCTCCTGGAGGCCACGCGGCGAAGACTCCGCCTTTGGGATATCGCTGACAAGGAGATCCAAGATATCGAGCAAACCGGACAGCCGCAAAAGAATCTCACCATTTTTTCTCCCCTAAACGGCTTTGTCATCAAAAAGGAAGCCTTCCAGGGGATGAAGGTGATGCCCGACAAAGAGCTTTACACCGTTGCCGACCTCTCCACGGTTTGGGTGAATGCGGATATCTATGAGTTTGAGCTTCCCTACGTTCGTGTGGGGCAGGGGGCCAAGATCGCCCTTTCTTACTTTCCCGGACATGTTTTTACCGGTCGAGTTTCCTGGATCGCTCCGGTCCTGGACGAGAAGACCCGCACTGCCAAGTTGAGACTTGAGGTTCCCAACCACGACTTCACGCTCAAGCCGGAGATGTATGCCAACATCGAGATCGACATGGAGGCCGGCAGAAAGTTGGCCATTCCCGACGAAGCGGTTCTGGACTCCGGCCTACGGAAGGTTGTTTTTGTCGACAAGGGCCAGGGCCGCTTTGAGCCGCGCGAGATAATAGTGGGGGGTAAGTTCGATAGTTATTATGAGGTCCTTTCCGGCTTATCCCCTGGAGAGCAGATTATTGCTAGCGCCAGTTTTCTCTTAGATTCCGAAAGCCGGCTCAAAGAGGCGATGGGCGCAATGGCTGGCATGCCGGGGATGGAAAAGGAAGGCGCGCAGGGGAAGGAAGGGATGAAGGGCATGAAGATGGACGCGCCAGTGAAAAGCGGGCCCCAAGAGAAGAAAGTTCAGGATCTGACCCTAACTGTATCCACGCAACCTGAGACGCCCAAGGCGGGAGAGAACATCGTGCGGCTGAAGATCGTCGATAAATCAGGAAAGGTTGTGAAGGACGCCCAGGTTGCATTTCTCTTCCAGATGACTATGGCGGGCATGGCGCCTTCTAAAGCGGACGGGAAATTATCCAAGGATGGGTTGTACGAAGCCAAGGCCAACCTTGCCATGGCAGGGGAATGGGAAGCAACGGTCACAATCCGCCGCCCCAACCAGAAAGAGATTCGGGAAAAATTCAGGGTCGTGACTCAGCAATAAGGAGCCGAAATGATTGAACGGATTATCGAAGGAAGCGCAAAAAACACCTTTTTTGTCTTCCTCATGGTCGTTTTCCTCAGCGCCGGGGGAATCTGGGCGCTGAAGAACACCCCACTGGACGCGATTCCTGATCTCTCGGACGTACAGGTGATCGTGTACACCACCTGGATGGGACGAAACCCGACGATCATGGAAGATCAGGTGACCTACCCGATCGTCACTACCATGATCTCCGCTCCGCGGGTCAAGTTCGTGCGCGGCTTCTCGGATTTCGGTTATTCCTACGTCTACATCATCTTCGAGGACGGCACGGACATCTACTGGGCCAGAAGCCGCGTCCTCGAGTATCTTAACCAGGTGCAGAATAGACTCCCTCGAGGGGTTACTCCCACGCTGGGTCCTGACGCTACTGGGGTCGGTTGGGTATTTTATTACGCTTTGGTGGATGGGAGCGGAAAATATGATTTGGCTCAGTTGCGAAGCCTTCAGGACTGGTATCTGCGCTACCAGATCGCCAGCGTAGAGGGGGTGGCGGAGGTAGCGAGTCTGGGCGGATTTGTCCGCCAGTATCAGGTGAACCTGGACCCAAACCGCCTGTCGGCCTATCGCCTCCCGGTCAAGAGTGTCGTGGATGCCATCCGCATGAGCAACAATGATGTCGGCGGCCGCTCCGTCGAGCTCAGCGGGGCGGAGTACATGGTGCGCGGGCGTGGCTATATCAAGTCGATAAAAGATATCGAGATGATCGCCGTGGGGAGCGATGGTCGGGGCACTCCGATTCTCGTGCGAGATATCGGGCGCGTGGCCCTGGGGCCGGACATGCGGCGGGGGATTGCTGAACTGGACGGAAAGGGCCAGGTTGTGGGCGGCATCGTGGTCATGCGCTACGGGGAGAACGCGCTTAATTTAATCGACCGGGTAAAGAAAAAACTCAAGGAGATCGAGCCTTCGCTTCCTCAGGGCGTAAAGATCGTGACCGCCTATGACCGTTCTGACCTCATCCTGAAATCGATCGCCACGTTAAAGGAAAAACTAATCGAGGAGAGCCTCATCGTCAGCGCGGTCTGCCTGATCTTTCTCTTCCACGTCCGCAGCGCATTGGTGGCCATCCTCACTCTTCCAATCGCCATCATCATCTCTTTTATCGCTATGTACTACCTGAACCTCACCTCCAACATCATGTCCCTCGGCGGGATCGCCATTGCTATTGGGGCGATGGTCGACGCCGCCATCGTCATGGTAGAGAACGCCCACAAGCGCCTGGAGAAATGGGAGGAAGGCGGGAGGCGCGGGAGCCGCAATCAGGTTATCATCGAAGCCGCAAAGGAGGTAGGAAAGCCTCTTTTCTACTCTCTGCTCATCATCACGGTTTCCTTCCTACCGGTCTTCACCCTCGAGGCGCAGGAGGGAAGGCTCTTTAAACCCCTGGCCTTTACCAAGACCTTTGCCATGTTCTTTTCCTCCCTGCTCTCCGTCACCCTGGCTCCCGTGCTCATGGTCCTGCTGATTCGCGGGCGCATCCACCCGGAAGCTAAAAATCCGGTGAACCGGTTCTTGATCGCTCTCTATCTTCCTGTGGTCCATTGGGTGCTGCGCTTTAAGAAAAGCGTCATCTTCCTCTCAGTGGCGGCCTTGATTTTCACCTATCCCGCCTTTTCGCGCCTGGGCTCCGAATTTATGCCGCCCTTGAACGAAGGCATGATCTACTACATGCCCACGACTCTGCCCGGAATATCGATCACACAGGCGACCTGGCTCCTTCAGATGCAGGATAGGATCTTAAAAAGCTTCCCTGAGGTCGAATGGGTTTTCGGCAAGGCAGGCAGGGCGGAAACCTCGACGGACCCGGCGCCCTTCAGCATGGGGGAGACCACGGTTATGCTGAAGCCTGAGTCCCAGTGGCGCAAGGTGGCGGTGGATCGCTCCCACTGGCCGCGCCCGCTTAAGTGGGTTGGCGACTTCGTATTCGGTAAAACGCGCTTCATCACATGGGATGAACTTGTCGACGAAATGGACAAGAAGCTCCGGCTTCCAGGGGTGGCTAACGCCTGGACCATGCCGATAAAAAACCGCATTGACATGCTCTCTACGGGAATTCGCACCCCGATCGGCATCAAAATCTTCGGCCCCGACCTGAGCAAAATCGAGGAGATCGGTAAAAACCTCGAGGGGGCCCTTCAAATGATCCCGGGAACCCGTACAGTCTACGCGGAGAGGGTGACTGGAGGCTACTACCTCGACTTTGACTTGAAGCGGGAGGAGATCGCCCGCTATGGCCTGGTCCTTGACGATGTCCAGATGATCATCGAGTCAGCCATTGGCGGAGAGAGTATCACTACGACCGTTGAGGGGAGAGAACGCTATCCTGTCAGCGTGCGCTATGCGAGGGAACTCCGGGACGACGTGGACAGACTAAAACGGGTCCTGATTCCGGCCATGAACGGCGCCCAGGTCCCATTGGGGCAACTGGCGGAGGTTCGGCTTACCTCGGGCCCCGCTATGATCCGGGATGAAGACGCCCAGCTCTCCGGTTATGTTTATGTGGATATGACAGGTAGAGACATTGGCGGCTACGTCGAAGAGGCCCAAAAAAAGGTCTCTGAGCAGGTCCAGATACCCACCGGGTATACTCTGGTATGGAGCGGGCAGTACGAATACATGCAGCGGGCCAAGGAGCGGCTGATCTATGTCGTGCCCTTCACCCTGCTGATCATTTTCGTCCTTCTCTATATGAACTTTCAGTCGGTGGCGAAGAGCTTCATCGTATTGCTCTCCGTTCCATTCGCCATCGTCGGCGCCGTCTGGCTTCTTTACCTGCTGGGTTACAACCTCAGCGTGGCGGTCTGGGTGGGGATTATCGCCCTGGCTGGCGTAGCGGCGGAAACCGGTGTTGTCATGATCGTCTATCTCGATGAGGTCTACGAAAGAAGACTCCGGGAAGGTTCCATGTCCACGCTCCAGGACCTTTACGAGGCGATCATCGAAGGGGCGGCGCATCGCGTCCGGCCGAAGATGATGACGGTTACAGCCATCATTGCCGGTCTTTTACCCATCATGTGGTCCCATGGATCGGGGGCGGACCTGATGAAAAGAATTGCGGCTCCGATGATAGGAGGAATGATCACTTCTACAGTGCTCACCCTGGCGGTCATCCCCGCCATTTACGCCTTGTGGAGGGGTTGGGGAATGGGAGGTTTATCTTCCAAACCCGACGAAATCGGCAACCAGCCAGAAGGCTGGACGCTAAAGTAATATGAAAACGGGAGAGCGCTATGAAAATGATATGGGCAGTGGTCCGATCAGGTAAGGTTGAATCCATTGCACGGGCACTGAAAAGCATTGGCGTCAGTGGCTGCACAGTTTCCCGCGTACGCGGCTATGGAGAGGAGTGGCACCTCTATGAGCCGCTGATTCACGGGGGCCATCACAAATTGGAGACAATTGTAGAGGAAAATCAGGTAGATAAGGCTGTGAAGTTGATTACTGAGCATGCCTCTACTGGGATAGAAGGGGATGGGATCTTATCGGTTTTTGATCTTGGCACAGTCGTCAACATTCGTTCAAAAGAAAAGGTAAAAAAACTCCTAGACCCGTAGTATATGGGACCCCAGTTTCGTATTAGTAACGGAGAAGGTTTGGCTTCCTCGCTTAGCGACGAGGAGTTGATGAAGCGCTATCAGAGCGGCGACGAGGCCGCCTTTGAGGAGATTTATAGCAGGTACGGCAAAAAAATATACGGGTTTCTTATGCGGAGACTGGGGCAACCGGATGACTGTGCTGAGCTTTTCCAGGAGACTTTTTTGCGCTTGCACAAAGGCCGATCTCTTTACCGGCCGGAGATGCCTTTCAAGGCGTGGGTTTATACTATCGCTAACAACCTGATCCGGGATAGGCTCAGGACCAGAACACGTTTGGGAGTTTCTCAGGTCTCCGAGAAAGATGAAAATTCCATAGAGATACCAAACGGTTTTCACCAGATGCTCTCTTTTAAGGAGGCATTGGCAAAACTTACGGATGATCAAAGGGAGGCAATTATCTTAAGCCGGCTCCAGGGTCTCAGGTACGAGGAGATCGCGCGGGTGATGGGGCGCTCAACAGAGGCGGTTAATCAGTTAATCCAAAGAGCCATGCATCACCTGCGGGAGTGCCTCGATGAATCATAGGCAAAACAAAATCTGCGAAGATTCTGAGTCTTTGCTGGTTAAGAAAATCACTGGGGAGCTTCTTTCTGAGGAGAAGCGGTTCCTGGATAACCATCTGGCTCAATGCGCCTTTTGTATCGCTAAAGAGGTGGAACTGGCCAAGGAGTGGCAAAGCTTTGATTCTCTGCCTGCCCCTGAGATTCCGGCGGAGCTATACGAGAAAACTCGGGAGACGATTCTCGGCCACCTGAGACAAGAAAAATCCCTGTTGCCTTGGGCCGCGAGGATCCCAATGAAAGGGATCTGGTCGCTGCTTACCCCCTTTGCAGCCGGGTTAGCAATGACAGGGGCGGCATACGGTCTGACCCGTAGCCTGTTTGATCCCACGATTCATCATCGCTACATACTTATTGTGCTCTTCAGCCTCTGGTGGATGCTTTTTGCTGGCTGCTTTTGGCTGATTTTCAAAGAGACAAGCGAGAAACTTCCTCGCCTCAACATGGTGGTGCCCTCCTCGATTTCGACCACGCCTCTGACCTTGGCTATCTCCTTTCTGGCTTACGAAGTAGATTCGCTGCGATGGCTGGCGCTATCAGCCGCGCAGGAAGTTGCGGTCGCAAGCAGCTACCTCTTTGGCTTGGGGAATACTTTTGTTGCAAGCTGGTGGATTCACTGTTGCCTTGCGTCTTTCGTCGGCGCCTTCATCTTTGGTTCCAGGAGAACTTCTCACTCATCAGACAATCTCTTTCTGGCTTCGCTCGTTGTAACGATCTTACTCTCCCCTGCCATCTACCTGCAGGGTTCAACTCACAACCATGGCCTCGGCCTGATAGCCTTCGCGGCCCTTGGAACGTATGTTGGGTCCCTAATAGGGTTAAGTTTGGGCTTCTTTATTCGCCGCCAAATTTTCTCCCCGGCAACCTAGGGCATGACATGAATAAACACAAGGTTTAGAGAAAGGAGACCGATATGAAGGTAGTTAAGCTTCTTCCCGCAATCGCCCTGGCCCTTCTCTTTTCAATGCCTGCTTGGGCTCAACAGCGGACTGCGGATCCCAAGCCTATGGCCCGGTTGGAGGAGATGTTAAGCCAGACCGACTGGCAGCTCCGAACAAGAGGGCCGACGGGCGTTCTGGCGCTCCGCCAGGCGAAGCTCAGGAGAATTATCGATCAGCTCAAGTCAGGCCAGGCCGTTGATCCCAAAGAGATCGATGCTCTTCTTCAAGAGCACTCCAGGTGAGATCTCGCCCGGCAGAGTAAAAAGCTTGAGCCGGTTCCTTCTCCTGATTTTCCAAATGGGGTCGCTCGGGGAAGCTCGAACAGCGCTTAATGATCGCATCGGCATCGAGGAGAAAGCGGACGGCCTCTTCGCGTTTTCCTTCCTGGAGGGCGTTCTTGGCTCTTTCCAGGGACTCTTCATAGAGCTTTCCGCACCATTTCTCCTCAAGCGTATCTGAATAGATAGGGGTGTGCCAAAAGAGGATAGCTAAGAAAATAACCCAGGCTGCATTTTTTCCCTTTGCTTGCGCCGTCACGCATCGAATGTAGAGCAACCTCCATGCCAGAGAAACCAGGCAGTAAAAGATACTGATATCACTGGAGAATAAAAGTGAGAAAGTCAGCTCGGACAAAGATACTGCTTAAGAAAGTGGCATTGGCTGCATGTTTTATGAGCGGAGACGGTTGCTTGTCCCTCTTTTAAGGCGTCCCTCAAATCCTGGCTAGTTCAGGCTTCTCTACCCGCCGTCGAATACTTGCCCCAGCCGCGTAGAGCGTCGTATTCAGCCCCCTTCCCTCGTATTAACCAAATAGAAAACGGGCAGAAAGGAGGTGAAAACGATGAAAAAACTGCTATTGGTGGCTCTAACCCTGGCCCTTGTCCTCCCTTGGGCTGAGACAGCGGCGGCTCAGACGCAGCGGTACGGGACCGAGGTGTGTGTCAATGCCTCGAATGCAGACGAGGCAAGGCAGCTTTTCCCAACGGCTAGCGTCCACATCATACGGGACTTTGCTGATGGCGATATGAACGGGTGGAGAATTGTCAGTGGTCCTGTTGGTGCGGGAGGCAAAATCATGACCGATGCTCAGGAAATCCAACTCCGTCGACAGGAAAGCCGTCGGGACGTTAATAGGAACGCTAACTAACCCTAGGCGTTCTGGAGGGGGACCAGGTCCCCCTCCAGGGGCGGGAGGCAAGATGAGTCCTAGGGCAACCATACCACTTCTGCACTGAAGCCTGTAAGCGGGCTTTTCAAAAAGATCCAGAGAAGTACGTGGAACCCTGGGAATTTTTTCCGGGGTCTTGACAGAGGGGTCAAAATAGTTTATTTTACGAATTGTTCGATAGTCGAACTATATGGCGAAGCGAAGCGCAAGCGACAAACTTAAGCTGCTTGATGATTACATGCACGAGCTAATCAAGCGCTTTTACCTCCGCCCCTCCCTCGACGGACCAGGGGCAGAGCTAAGCAGCAGCGAACTCTTCGCCTGTAACATCCTGGGTAGGAACGGAAGATGCACGATGAGCGAGCTCGCGAAAGGATGCGGGCTCGTGCTGAGCAGCATGACCGGGGTCGTGGACCGGTTAGTGGCCAAGGGGTGTGTAAAGCGGACACGGGATGATGAGGAAGATAGACGCAAGGTTTACGTGGAGCTCGATAAAAAAGGGGAAAAGGTCTATCAGGAACTTCTGGAAGCCGAGATGGGAATGATAATTAGCATGATGGATGCCTTGAAACCGGCGGAGCAGGATGCCTTGCTTGATGCCTTGGGGAAGGCTGTGGGGTCGGTAAAAAAGTAAAAAAAATTCTCCAGATAGTCCTAATTGTGGATATTTCGGTAATCGAACTAATAGGAGGCATGTAATGGTTGAGTTTATACAGAATAACTGGTTTTGGATTGTTCTCGTTTTGGCGTTTGTCGGGATGCATACCCTGGGGTTTGGCTGTTGTGGGGCGGGGCACCTTTCTCGGCGGAAGAAGGAGGCACCGGAGGAATCGGAAGGGCAGGGAAAGAGCTGCCATTGAGCGCGGGCGATAGGTTACCGGCTTTCGAGATAGCATCGAGAGATCGGCAGGTATTGGAATCGCTACCAAAACTTATAAAGGAGGTCGTGATGGCAGAGAGAGAGCTTACCCTAAAGATTACAGGCATGAGCTGCGCGTCTTGTGTGGCGCATATTGAAAAGGCCTTGTCTGAGGTTTCAGGTGTGCGGGAGGCTCGGGTGAATTTTGCGACTGAGCAGGCATCCGTGCGTTTCGAATCAACTCAAGTAGCTCCAGGACAGCTCGTTAAGGCCGTGTCTAACGCGGGTTATGAGGTGCTCACGGAGAAAGTTACTTTAGGCGTTCGAGGAATGAGCTGCGCTTCCTGCGTAGGCAAAATTGAGCAAGTGTTACGCGGCCTTGATGGTGTTCTCCAGGCAAACGTCAATTTTGCAACCGAGAAGGCCGTAGTTGAGTATCTGCCAGGTGTGCTGGATGTGGAATCAATAAGTCGTTCTGTGGCGGAAGCGGGATACGAGGCCCTTCCGCTGGAGGAAGCAGGAGTTGACCGGGAAAAGGCCGATCACGAGGCCAAAGTAAAAGAGCTGAGGGTCAAAATTGCTGTCGGCGCGCTGATCAGCATTCCGGTTTTCTTCGGCAGCTATCCCTCTCTTTTCCCTTGGGTTCCCGATCTCCTGCAGAACTTCGTTGTTGTCTGGATTCTCACGACTCCCGTCCAGTTCTGGGTCGGCTGGCAGTTTTACAAGGGGGCATGGGCGGCACTGAAGCACAGGACCTCGGATATGAATACCTTGATCGCTGTCGGCACAACCGCTGCTTACCTGTACAGTATCGGGCTTATCCTCTTTCCCTCGTTTTTCGAGGCTCAAGGAGTGGCGCGAGAGGTTTATTTTGACACCTCCACCATCATCATCACGCTGATCCTGCTGGGACGTTATCTGGAGGCGATAGCCCGAGGGCGGACTTCTGAGGCGATCAAAAAGCTCATGGGCATGCAGGCCAAGACCGCGCGTGTCGTCCGAGATGGGAGAGAACAGGACATCCCCGTGGAGCAGGTAGTTCCGGGAGACCTTATCCTGGTACGGCCCGGAGAGAAAATTCCGGTGGATGGGATTATTCGCGAGGGATACTCCAGCATAGACGAGTCGATGATCACCGGTGAGAGTATGCCGGTGGATAAAAAGGTCGGCGATGAAATCATCGGCGCTACGATCAACAAGACAGGAGCGTTTAAGTTTGCGGCCACGAAAGTCGGCAAGGACACCGTGCTCGCCCAGATCATCAAATTGGTGGAGGAGGCACAAGGTTCCAAGGCGCCTATACAGCGCCTGGTGGATAAAGTCACGAGCTATTTCGTGCCGACAGTCATCGCCATTGCTACCGTCACCGCCATTATCTGGTATCTCTGGGGTCCTGCGCCCGCCTTAACCTATGCCCTCCTCAACTTCGTGGCCGTTCTCATCATTGCCTGTCCCTGCGCGCTAGGTTTGGCCACCCCTACTTCCATCATGGTCGGGACAGGCAAGGGAGCAGAGAACGGTATCTTGATTCGTAGCGGCGAAGCGTTGGAGACAGCGCACAAGCTTACAGCCTTGATCTTTGACAAGACGGGAACCTTAACAAAAGGGGAGCCGGCTTTGACCGATGTGCGGGCTGTGGATGGCTTTAACAAAGAGACGCTGCTTGTGCTGGCAGCGTCGGCTGAACGGGGATCGGAGCATCCATTAGGCGAGGCTATTGTGCGAGGCGCTACGGAAAGAAGCGTCGGGCTTTTCGATCCGCAAGATTTTTCCGCCATACCCGGAAAGGGAATTTCAGCCCGCATTCACGGCCATAGGGTCGTCGTGGGGAACCGAAAATTAATGGTTGAACAAGGAATCTCTCTCAACGGGCTCGAGGATGAGGCTCAGAGGTTATCGGAGCAGGGCAAGACACCGATGTACGTGACGGTAGACGGGAGGCCGGCAGGGATTATTGCCGTTGCGGACACGCTTAAAGCCAATTCCGTCGAGGCGGCACATCAGCTCCACCAGCTTGGCCTTAAGGTGGTGATGATCACCGGCGACAACCGGCGCACTGCAGAGGCAATAGCAAAGCAAGTGGGAATTGATCGCGTACTTGCCGAAGTTCTACCCGAAGATAAGGCAAGGGAGGTAAAAAAGCTGCGGGAAGAAGGCTACGTTGTTGGCATGGTAGGCGACGGTATCAACGATGCGCCTGCTCTGGCGCAGGCCGATGTGGGGATTGCCATTGGCACGGGCACCGATGTGGCCATGGAGGCGGCGGATATCACCCTCATGTCCGGTGACCTGCGAGGGGTGGTCACGGCCATCGCCCTGTCCAAGGCCACCATGCGCAATATCAAACAAAATCTCTTCTGGGCCTTTGGATACAACACGGCCCTGATCCCTGTGGCGGCCGGAGTTCTCTATCCCTTTTTTGGTCTGCTGCTGTCGCCGGTCATCGCCGCCGCCGCCATGGCGGCCAGTTCGGTTTCCGTGGTCAGCAATGCTTTGCGGCTGCGCCGCTTCAAGCCGCCCATGGAGATGGGGCTGGAAGGAGATCGGAAAGTCGCTGTTCGAAAAGAGTTGGATTTTTCAGAGAAAGAAGTGGCTCATCACGTGGGATGATCGTTCAGTTAATAAGTAGAGGGGCCTATAAGGCGATTGCCAAAAATGCCTCCACGCGCATTAAGGGGGGGCGGGATTCTGTCGCTTTTTGATGGTGGTCCTGTCGTTAATATTCGTTTAGGAAACATGAAAAGAGTCTAAGGAGGACATCATGGTTGGCAAGTTTGAAATACTCAAAACCGCCTTTGGCCTATCAACATGGTTGCTTTTGGTGAGCTTGGTTATGGTCAGTGATGGCGTCGACGCAGCAGCTTCTGGGTTGACACGCACTCATTCCGGAGGTGGTGTCACTGTAAAAGCGACCTATCTGAACCCTCATAGCCCAGGGGACGTCCGTTTCCAGGTGACCCTGGACACACACTCGGTTGATCTGGATGAATATGACCTGAAAGATTTGAGTCTCCTGCGTGATGAAACAGGTAAAACCTATCAATCGACACGAGTGGACAACAAGGGGAGCGGCCACCACAGACAGATTACCGTGATTTTTCCTAAAGTCTCCCCAGAGACTCGATGGCTGGAGTTGGTTATCAAAGACATTGCCGGAGTTAAAGAGCGGTCTTTACGCTGGGATCTTTCTCAATGAAACAGCCGTCGAGAGAAAAACCGGGGATCTCGTCAAACAAGAAGGCAGGAAAAAAACTATGGAAATAGAAAGGGGTCATCGTGGGTAAAAAGAGACGAGAAAACAAGGCTAAAAAACAGGCCGGCATGAAACGACGGGGTTTTGGGGTCGCTGGTCTGGTAATCGCCTTAGTCATCGTATTGTTTGTATCGGCTTGGTTTTACACCAAGGGTCCAAGCCGCCTTTCAAGTGGTGAGCCAAAGGCTTCCAGCGGCTATGTAAGGCGGGAGACGAAAATACCTCTGGCGCCAGCCCTTTTTGTCGGAAAGACAGCCATGGCTTATCAAGTGGCCCAGGAGATTCCGGATATTCTCGACCAGCTCTATTGCTATTGCGAATGCGATAAACACATGGGACACCTTACCCTTCTCTCTTGCTTCGTCGATAGCCACGCGGCGACCTGAGAGAACTATTGTCAGAACGAGGCGCTGGATGCGTCTCAAATGATAAAGCAAGGCTACAACATGGCGGAGATTCGCAGCCAGATCGATCGAAAGTACAGCCGCATGTAGCAACGGGACAATGTTTGGGGGGATAGGCTATGAAAGCACGAAAATTTAGCCGCTGCTATATTAGCTGTATAATTGCCGGGTCTAAGGGCTCGAAGTTTGCTGTAAGAAGAGAGGGAAATACCGTGGAAAAGCTAAGGATCTGGTTCGCTCTCGTGTCGCTCACCATAATGTTGCTCGGATGGCCTCTTCCTGTTGCTGGGCAGAGCGGGTCGCAGCAGAGGCTGAGCGCGAGAGTCGAAGGGGAGAGCGTAAAAGTGAGCGGAGGCAGTTACCGTAATGTTGGATCAGGCGAGCTTTGGCGCATCATGCTTCAGAAGAAAGACTTCCCGCTCATCAATGTTCACATCCCGTATGAAGGCGAGCTTCCCCAGACCGATGCCTTTATCCCCTATGAGGAGGTCGAGAAGCATCTCGACAAACTTCCCCGTTCTAGGGATGCCATGCTTTACTGCATGAGCGGCCGAATGAGCGCCATTGCCGCTGAGACAATGGTGAGGCTGGGCTATAGGAACGTCTGGAATTTAAAAGAGGGCATGCGTGAATGGCAGAAGAAGGGTTTTCCTCTGCTCGACAAACGCCAGGGAGGAAAGAGTGGGTGATGATGATTGATATGAGACAGCGATGGCCGAGATGATGGGAGGGAGAGGCATGGGGAATGGCGGCTGTAGGATGCGGAGATAGGTCTCCCGAGCCTTCTGGATAAATAAGGAGGTCAAGCCGATGGACGCAGATGAAAAGCTAGTAACGATTACGGATAAGGCGGCGTCTACGCTGCGGGGGATCATGGCCAGGGAGAGTCAGCCAGGAATAGGTTTAAGGCTGGCTTTGGTTCGAACGCACTGTATGGGCGGCAAGGGTTTTGCAAACACGCTTGCATTGGAAGACACGACTAGAACCGATGACGAAGTCTTAGAGCACAACGGGATTAAACTGTGCATCGATCCCTCCAGCGCGAAGTACCTTAAAGGCGCGGAGCTGGACTACATCGAAACATCCATGGAGGCCGGGTTCAAGGTCAACAATCCCAATGTCATAGCCAAATGCCCTTGCGGTCATCACGACATATTCGAATGACAATTGCTATGTGTCACATCCTCATTGTGCTTCCGTTCGCTTCCTTACTCCTCTTTTTGTTCCTGCCTTTCGAGCAGGCGATCCTGCTTTACTTCCTTATCTTGCTCATCTGCGCGCTCCTTTACTGGCTGATCTGGAGGGATATGCGAAGGCCGGTGACCACTGGGATTGAGGGAATGATAGGTGCGGTTGGCCAAGTCATCCAGAATGGAAAGAGAACACACAAAGTGTTTGTTAAAGGCGAGATCTGGGACGCCATCTGCGACGAGGCTCTTTCAGTCGGCGAATCTGTGGAAGTCATAGGGTTAAAGAGGATGGAACTTGCAGTCCGAAAACAGCTGAGGCGTCAAAATCAGGCGACAAGTGGTTGAGAGGGTGCGTGCCGCTGAAAATTTGGGACGCCTTCTTTTGACTTGGTGCTCCGTAAATCCAAAGGGCTAGTAGAAACAGACAAAGTATATGAGCCGATTAAACGTAATTTTTGGTGCATCAGTGACAGGGATTCTGGGGATGCTGGCTCTCTTGAGCGCATACCTTTTGATCCTGACGGCTGTTTCAGGTTGGGATTTCACCCTCGATCAATTCTACACGTTTTGGTATTTCATCGTGAGCTTAGCGGTTGGCTTTGGAATCCAGACCGGGCTTTACACTTACCTCAGGGGGGCTGTTCATCAAGGTGATGGTTCGGGCAAAGTCCTTGCCGTATCTGGAACGACATCAACGGCCGCCATGATTTCCTGCTGTGCTCACTACCTCACCAACATTCTTCCCGTACTGGGTACCGCCGGAATAATCACCCTGGTCGCCCAGTATCAGACTGAATTGTTTTGGTTCGGCCTGGCTTCGAACGCGGCCGGCATTACCTACATCGGGAGCAAAGTTATCAGATTTTCCAGGGCTCACACGTAGTCTTCCACTTTCCCTGGAGGGAGGGCGACCCGTATGTACCTCTATCTGATTCCCCTTTTGCTCGGCTTCACCTTGGTTGGGGCCAGTGCCTTCACCGCCGCTTACTCGCGCTGGTGGGGCGAACGACGCGGCGAGCTTGCCACCTGGATTTTAAGAAACTTGCTGGGCATACCAATATGGCTTTTCGGCGCTATCTTGGCGTGGCTACCGCACTCACCTTTGCTGTTTATCGCCGGCAGGGCAACATCCACTCTCGGTTGGCTACTGGTTTCGGCAGGCTCGGTTCCGTTCATCTGGGGACATCTGGTTCTGGGTAAGCCAACTCACATGCCCTCGATGCGAGACATGCTAGCGCGGCAGAGCCTTTACGCCTACGTACGCCACCCGATTTATGCCGGCGGACTGTTGATCTGTGTCGGGCTGGCACTGCTTAAACCGACTTCGACATTTGTCCTGGCCTGTGCTTTCGGTTTCGTCTGGCTAATTATTCAGGCAAGATTGGAGGAGATTGATCTGTTGCAGCGCCTCCCGGAATATCGCGAGTACATGAAGCAGGTCCCTCGGTTCATCCCACGCGTTGGAAAGAAGGGACCATGGGGCCCCTTTTCGTAAGGGCGATTTCTGACTGGTATTTAGGGAACCAGTAAGTAACGGAAAGAGTTAATAAAATGATGATTACGATGTGGAGCCTGATATTGCTTCTACTCTTAAGTGGGAGCGCTCTGGCTCAACCAATAAAGGGAGACGAGATTTTTGCTCATTTGGCCAAAGACGGCCCGAAGAGAGGAAGCGATAAAGCTCCTGTTACACTCATCGAGTTTTCCGACTTTCAATGCAGCTTCTGCCGAAAATTCTGGCAAACGACTTTACCGCAAATCGAGAAGAAATATATCAGGACGGGCAAGGTCAAGTTTGTTTATCGCCACCTTGCGATCCTGGGAAAGCATTCTGTTGCGGCGGCCCAAGCTGCGGAATGCGCTGGAGAACAGGGAAAGTTCTGGGAGTACCATGACAAGCTCTTTGCCAGCGCCGGTTCCCCTTTGGCTTTTACCAACGGGAGGCTTAAAGGCTATGCTAAGGAGCTGGGACTTAAGAGTCAGGACTTTAACCAGTGTCTTGATTCAGGAAAACATCTTAAGAAGGTCGAAGGTGAGACCGCTACAGGAGGTTTTCTAGGTGCTAGGGGAACGCCAACGTTCTTTCTCAACGGTAAGTTACTTGTAGGGGCGCAACCCTTTCAGGTCTTCGAGGCTGCTATGGAAAAGGATCTAAAAAAAATATCTTCATCGGGAAAAGTGAAACCTTGATTCACCTTGCGAGGATATCTCTGTTGGCGAGACTGTACGGATTACAAGATCGGCTAGGATGAGGCTGCTTGTTCGAAAAGAGGCGAACCGCCGGGAGTTATGAATGTACCCGGTTCTATTTAAGATCGGCCCCTTTACGGTTTACAGCTTGGGTTCTATTTAAGATCGGCCCCTTTACGGTTTACAGCTTGGGGGTATTTTGGGCTTTAGGCGCTCTTGCCGCTGGTTGGATTATCCGTCTGGAACTCAAACGCTACCGCTGCAATCCTGACCTTGCCGCCACTATGGTCAGTGCCGGGGTGGTCGGGGGACTCATCGGGGCTAGGCTTTTACTTATCCTGGAGGAGTGGACTCATTTTATCCGCTCTCCCTGGGATTTTCTTTGGAGCGGTTCGGGATTCAGCTGGTACGGAGGAATGCTCGGCGGCGCTTTAGCTGTTACGTGGGTAGTCAGACGGAACGGTATTCTCTGGCTCAAAGCCGCTGATATCTGTGGGCCAGCGTCAGCCTTGGGCTACGGTATCGGACGCATCGGTTGCCATCTGGCAGGAGATGGGACTTGGGGAAAGGTTACGGATGTCCCCTGGGCCGTTGCTTATACGAACGCAATCTTTGGTTGGGTCGATCCCTTAACCGGCATTCCGTACCCGCCGGGAGTGAGAGTCCATCCGACGCCCATTTATGAGTTGATCCAGGCCCTCATCGTTTTCGGTATTCTCTGGCCTCTCAGGAAGAAACGTTACCGTGATGGGACTATCTTCTGGCTTTATTTGGCTCTTGGGGGATCTATGCGGTTGGCAGTGGAGTTCCTGCGCGTTAATCCGGTCGTTGCTTTGGGTATGACTGAATACCAGTGGATTAGTATTGCTTTGGTGGCGTTAGGTCTATGGCAGATCTTGAGACTGCGTCCGCAAATTGCCGCTTAGCTCGAAGACAGATTAAGGAGAAGTCAGGTGAAGCGGGTAATTATTTTAATTCCATTCACGATTCTAAGATGAAGAGCACGATTCGATTAACTCTCATCCTTATCGTGGTGCCAACCTACGCTTTTGCCGAGCCAAGCGCTCCCTATCACCAGGAACCGACCCAAGTAATGACAGCGGGAAAGATTGTTGGCAGAGTGCGGGGAGAAGGGCGCTACGAAAGACCAGCGCCACTTAAGGTTTATAAAAATCGGGATTTCTGCGGAGCTACCGTTCCCAATGAGAGTTTTATCGTGAATCCTGAGGGGGGCCTCAGAAATGCTGTGATCATTGTCCTTGGATTTCGCCGTGAGAAAGCGGAGAGGCAAATAAAAAACCCCATACTGGATAACAAAAATTGCGCCTTCGTTCCCCACGTTCAGGTAGCTCCAGTGGGAAGCGAACTACTGCTGTTAAACAGCGACCCGATTCTCCACGATGTACATGCACGTCTGGGGTCTGAGACGCTTTTTAACGTGGGTCTTCCCACCTGGCGGCAGGTGAAAAAACGCCTTACCCGGACCGGGATAGTCACCATCGAATGTGATGTTCTCCACACGTGGATGAGCGCACACATTGTAGTTACCTCTAGCCCATATTTCGCTGTAACGGATGAAAGAGGAGAATTTGTCATCGACCGGGTACCAGACGGCACTTACGAAATACACGTTTGGCATGAGAAGCTAGGAAACCAGTCGAAACGAGTGACGGTTGCAGGAAACCGTACGCCTCTGGTCGATTTCGTCTATCGGTTACCAAGGAAAGATACTTAGGCCGTTTTTTATTTTTTCGAAGGAACGTAATTTGCGGGGGCATTTGCGACATTTGCGGGGTCTTTTTCAATCTTAACAATCTTGTTCCTTCCCTGACGGTGAACCAAAAAAATCGGCCGGGAGGTAACCCAGTCCGGGCAGTGATGCGGAATCCAAAGACATGACCGGATCGGATGACCCAGCCGAAGTCAGTTTCGCGTAAAATAAGGCAAATTCACTAAGAAGGCGAAAGGCGAGAGCGGGAGTTTCGTAATCGTGGCTCGTGGGTTGTAAAGGGTCTCCTACGGCCAAAGACGCCGAAAATCAAATGACAGTTGGCGGTGATGTTTGATCGCTAGAAAATAGAGCCGGCGGCCCCTGATCAGGTAGAGAATGATGTAATCATCCACAACAAACTCCCGGAGATCATCTCCTTTGCGAAGCACGGCTCTAAGACGCTCCAGCAACACCTGAGCTTCTAGAGACTGAACAGCGTAGGCCAGGAAGGAACGACCTGACTGTGGAAAACGGCCCAGAGTTGGGACGATATCGTCGAAGAGGCGGCCCAGAAGGCGTCGGAAGGCAGATCGGCCCTCGGGTTCCAAGAATAAGCGGACGGATTCTAAATTAGCGGCGAAATTTTCAGTGAAAAGCGGCCGGGTTCTAGCGGCCATACCGGGCTTCGAGTTTGGCTGCGGTCAAAAGCCTACCCCTATTGACCTCCTCGACGCCGCGAACCGCCTCTTCAATCAGCGTGATATGAACATGCTCCCGCTCTAAGCGATGGTAGTAATCGAGACGCTCCGCATCAATCAGCGCCGCGCAACTTTCCCCGTTCTTCGTGAGAATTTTTTCTCCGTGCCCGCGCCGGACATCCTCGCAAAGCTCGGTCAGCTTGGCCCGCGCCCGCGTCAGAGGAACGATATCTTTGGACGAGATAACCATACGGCCTCCTTTTATTGCAGTATAAATAATGCACAGAATTACGTCAAGGATAGTTTTAAACTTCATCTGAGGGTAAAAGGGAAGCTGCTATGAAGATGATATGGGCAGCGTTTTGACTAAACTCGCCCATCTCTGGAAAACCAGTTTACCGATGCTTTGAAGGCGAGGAAGATAGTCCCCTGCCCTTCTTACTATCTGCCTCCCATCAACGTTTTCCTTTTGCAGCTCATCCGCAAAGGTCTGAACCATCTCCTCGATGATCTCCTCCGTAACCTCCATATGGAAAAGAAACCCATAGGCGTTTTTCCCATAACGAAACGCCTGGCATGGTGTTAAAGCCGACGATGCCAGTGGCTCAGCGCCACGCGGCAGTTCAAATACGTCCCCATGCCAATGGTAAGCTGTGAAAGAGGGCTCTACACCTTTCCACAGCCGATCGCCGGTGGCGGTCTCCGTTAAGGTGACTGGATACCATCCAATCTCCTTTTTCCTCCCTTTCGTCACCTTGGCCCCCAACGCCGTTGCAACGAGCTGACTCCCTAAACAAATACCCAACACCGGCTTCTCTTCTTTCATTGCCTGCTCAAGGAGGAGGATCTCCTGGCGCAAAAATGGGTTGCGGTCCTGCTCATACACCCCCATAGGTCCCCCCATAATAATGAGCCCGGCACCTCCTCCCATCTCGTCGGGAACCTTCTCTCCCTTAAACGTTCGAACATATTCCGCGGAAATACCCTCGGCCCCCAGGGCGTCGGCAATTGTTCCAAGAGTTTCACAATGGATATGCTGGAGCACCCATACTTTCGACATGAGCACCCTCCTTATAAAATAAAATTGAGCACAAAACATGCCAGGCGGGCAACAACTAACTGCAAGCTCAACTTTTGCGCCTAAGAACCGCTCCGCGTAATTCTGATTGGACTTCAGTCCTAAGCTTTCGCTAAATTTGGAAAAAAACAATTAATTTTTCCTAATTCCTGGAAAATCCCTATAAGAAATTCTTTAAAACCCGTCAAAAAATAGGGTTCCGCTTGGTATGTATTTTGCACTTTACGCTAAAGGACTCAATTGGTCTTTTGACTCCTATACAACCAAAATGAAACTCGGACGTGAAAGCGCGTACGCAGTCGAGGGCCTGCTCGTGCTAGCCAGAAAGCCTCCCGGTACGACGATGCTCTTACGTGACATAGCCGACTCGCGAGGGGTTTCCCAGAGTTTTCTTGCAAAGATCTTTCAGAAGCTGACTCGGGGCGGGATTGTCGTCTCTTCCCGGGGAGCGATCCGTGGCTACGCCCTGGCCCGGCGACCGAGAGAGATCAAGGTGAAGGAGATTTTTTTGGCGACCGAGGGGCTAGACCTCTTTGATCGGTGCTTTTTCTGGAGCGATCGGTGCGCCGACGCTAACCCCTGCCCCATGCACTTCCGGTGGAAGCGAGTGAGACAGCAGATCATCGAACTGATGGAACGAACAACCCTGGCTGACCTCGCTAGGCGACAGGGTTGAGGCACGCATGTTTCCACATCTCGTCATCAACGAAACCGTGGGAGGCTACTAATGAGATGGTTCTTGTCTGTTATTGTTTTAGCCGGTTCGCTGCTGTTCGCAGCTAGCACTATCAAGACCGCTGAATTAAAGCCGCCAGCGCCCTCGCCCAAGCTCCTGGCCTTGGGCAAACAGATTTACAGCAAACAGTGTGTAGCCTGCCATGGCGTGGAAGGTCGAGGGGATGGCGAGGCCGCGTATCTCCTCTATCCCAAGCCGCGCAATTTCGTTGCTGCGAACTATCGCCTGGTGTCGACCTGGGATCGTGTCCCGACCGACCAGGACCTCTTTAACACCATTACACGCGGTATGCCGGGATCGGCGATGCCTTCGTGGGGACATCTGCCTCAAGAGCAGCGTTGGGCGCTGGTCTATTACGTGAAATCGCTTTCGGAGAAACCTTTAACCGTAAAACCGCAAAAGCAACCGGGGGCTGATGGCAGCGGTGGGGAAGGGGTCATGCAAGTTCCGCCAGAGCCTCCTTTCGACGCCGCCGCCAAGGCCAGGGCGGTGGAACTCTTCCGGGATGCCTGCGCCTCCTGCCACGGTGCGACCGGGAAGGGGGACGGCACGCAAGAGCAAGTGGATGAGGAGGGTTTCCCCACCCGCCCGCGCGATCTTACGGCTGGTGTTTTTAAAGGGAGCCCGGACCTGATGCAACTCTACCGTCGCATCGTCGCCGGCATTCCAGGAAGCCCGATGCCCATGAGCGATTGGGCATTCGGGGCTGATGCCTGGCACCTCGTTCATTACGTCCTGTCGCTGTCGAGCGAAAAACAGCGAGAGCGCGTGGAGATGAAGAGATTCGAGATCGTGGCCAAGCGAGTGAAGGAACTACCGGACCATCCTGACTCCGGAATCTGGCGTTCGGCCCCACGGGTAAATCTTCACCTGATGCCTCTGTGGTGGCGGACCGACCGGCCAGAGGAACTCACCGTGCGCGCTGTCCATGACGGAAAGGAAATAGCCTTTCTCTTGATGTGGACAGATGAAACCCGTGATCATACAGCGATGCGTCCGCAGGATTTTCGCGACGCGGTTGCAGTGGAATTCTCGCTCGCCAAGGATCCGCCGTTTTTTGCCATGGGTGAAAAGGGCAAGCATGTCAATATTTGGATGTGGAAATCGGAGCGTCAGGCTGACCTCGAGCCGGCCTTCCAAGATCTGGAGAAGGTCTACCCCAATCTCGGCATCGACTCCTATCCTAATCTTCTGCGCGCACCGGTGGAGCAACCTTTGCGGCACGCGCTCACCCTCGAATCCGATAAAACGTTTGTGACGGGCTGGGGCGCGGGAAACATCGTCTCCGATCCGCAGCGAAAGAGTCCGGCGGAGGATCTGACGGCGCAAGGGTTCGGCACACTTCGAGCGCGCCCAAGGACAGATCAGAAAGTCGACGCCAAGGGGGTCTATGCAGCGGACTCGTACCGCGTCATGTTCCGCAGAAGTCTCAAGCCCACCGGAAAGGATGCGGTGGTGCTCAGTCCGGGAAGCACGGTGCCGGTGGCATTCGCCGTCTGGAACGGCAGCGCCGGGGATCGCGATGGAAAGAAGTCGGTAACGATATGGCAGGAGTTAAAGATAGCTAAATGATTCGTTCAAGTAGTTCAAATGTTCAAAAGTTCAAAAGTGTAATTGAACTTTGAACCTTAAACCTTTGAACTCTCCTAAGGAGAAAACCATGAGCGACGAGAAAAAATTGGATCTGAGCGGTCTCACCCGTCGGGACTTTTTACGCTGGATGGGGATCGGCACCGGCACGGCGGCTCTCAGCACAGGATTGCCGCTGCGCCTGCTGGCCGCAGCACGGCCAGACGAGAACCCGCTTGCGGGATCGGTGGATCGCGCCTGGGAAAAAATCTACCGCGACCAGTACAAATACGATCATTACTTTGACTGGGTCTGTTCGCCAAACGACACCCACGCCTGTCGCGTTCGCGCATATGTGCGAAACGGTATTGTTACTCGCCTCGGCAACACCTACGATTACCAAACATACGCCGACCTCTACGGCAATAAAGCCACTGCTAACTGGAACCCACGCCAGTGCGCCAAGGGATACACTTTCCACCGGGTAATCTACGGACCCTATCGGCTCAGACACCCGATCGTCAGAAAGGGGTGGAAGGCGTGGGCCGACGCCGGCTTTCCGGAATTGACGCCGGAGAACAAGGCCAAGTACATGTTCGACAGCCGCGGCCAGGACGAGTTCATCCAGATCTCCTGGGAGGACGCGTTCAACAATATTGCTAAGGCGCTGTTCGCCGTCTCGACCCGCTACAGCGGCGAGGAAGGAGCCAAGAAACTGCTGGCGCAAGGCTACCAGCCCGAAATGGTCAAGGAGATGGGAGGGGCAGGCACGCGCACCATCAAGATGCGCGGCGGCATGGGACTCCTCGGCGTTATCGGCAAGTACGGCATGTATCGCCTCAACAATTCGCTGGCGCTCCTGGACGCGAAGATTCGCGGCGTCGACCACGACCACGCGCGCGCCGGGCGCAACTTTTCCAATTATACCTGGCATGGCGATCAGGCACCGGGCCATCCGTGGGTTCATGGACTGCAGGCCTCGGACTGCGATTTCAACGACCTGCGTTCCTCGAAGCTCATTATCATGGACGGGAAGAACCTGGTGGAAAACAAGCTCACCGACTCCCACTGGTTTATCGAGTGCATGGAACGCGGCGCCAAGATCGTCGTGATCGCGCCCGAGTACGGTCCCCCATCAACCAAAGCGGACTACTGGCTCCCCATCCGGCCAACAACCGACGCCGCGCTCTGGCTCGGCATCACCAAGCTGATGATCGACAACAAGTGGTATGACGAGGCGTTCGTGAAGCGCTTCACCGATTTCCCGTTGCTGGTCCGAAAGGACAACCTCAAGCGCTTGCGCGCCCACGAAATATTCCCCAACTACAAGTCCAGCTTATCGCCCGAGGGACCATCCATAAAGATCCAGGGTTTGACCAAGGAACAGCACACCAAACTGGGCGATTTTGTGATCTGGGATCGGAAAAAGAACGGCCCGGTCGCTCTCACGCGCGACGATGTAGGTGAGACCATGGCTAAGAAGGGATGGGACCCGGCCCTGGAGGGGAGTTTCAAGGTCAAGCTGATCGACGGTAAGGAAATCGAGGTCGCTACTCTCTGGACGCTCTATCAGACTCACCTTAAAGACTATGATCTGGATACCGTAGCGGAGATCACGCAGGCGCCCAAGAACCTGATCGAACAGCTCGCCCGAGATATCGCAACGATGAAGCCGGTGGCGATCCACCAGGGCGAGGGGATCAACCACTGGTTCCACGCCACCGAGATGAACCGGGCCTCTTACCTCCCCCTGATGCTCACCGGCAACATCGGCAAGCCCGGCTCGGGATGCCACACCTGGGCTGGAAACTACAAGGCAGCGCTCTTCCAGGGTTCTCCCTGGACCGGACCCGGCTTCAAGGGCTGGGTAGCCGAGGATCCCTTCGATATCAATCTCGACCCAAAAGCACCCGGCAAGGCCATCAAGGCCCACGCCTACACCAAAGACGAGGAACCGGCATACTGGAATCACGGTGACATGGCGCTGATCGTCAACACACCGAAGTTCGGGCGCAAGAACTTTACCGGCGACACTCACATGCCCACGCCGACCAAAGCGATGATCTTCTCCAATGTCAACCTCATCAACAACGCCAAATGGGCTTATGGCGTAATCAAGAACGTCAACCCCAACGTGGAGATGATCGTCTCGATCGATATCCAGATGACCGCCTCGATCGAATATTCGGACATCGCGTTGCCCGCTAATAGCTGGCTCGAATTCGAAGGGCTTGAGATCACGGCGAGCTGCTCAAACCCGTTCTTGCAGATCTGGAAAGGCGGCATCGCGCCGGTATTCGACAGCAGGGACGATCTCATGATCCTGGCGGGCATCGCCGATGGCCTAGCTGACGTAACCGGCGAAAAACGCTTCCGTGACTATTTCGCCTTCGCAGCGCCGGAGAAGCGCGGCGTCTACATCCAGCGATTGCTCGACACCTGCACGACCACCATCGGGTATAAGCTCGCGGACATCATGGCCGGCAAGTACGGCCCTCCAGGCGGCTGCCTCTTGAACTTCCGCACCTACCCTCGGATCCCCTTCTACGAGCAGGTGCACGACAGCGAGCCGTTCCACACCGATACCGGCCGCCTCCACGCCTATGCCGATGTCCCCGAGGCCATCGAGTACGGCGAAAATTTCATCGTCCACCGGGAAGGGCCGGAGGCAACACCTTACCTGCCCAACGTCATTGTCAGTTCCAACCCTTATATTCGCCCTGAAGATTACGGCATCCCGCTCAACGCCGAGCACTGGGACGAGCGCACCATCCGCAACGTGAAGATGGCCTGGAGCAAGGTGAAAAAAACCAAAAACTTCCTCTGGGAGAAGGGCTTCCAGTTTTACTGCCCCACTCCCAAGACACGCCACCGGGTTCACTCGAGCTGGTCCAATGTGGATTGGCATATGCTCTACGACTCGAATTTCGGCGATCCTTACCGTCTGGACAAGCGCGCACCGTCTGTCGGGGAGCACCAGCTTCACATGAACCCGCAAGCCGCGCGCGATCTGGGAATCAACGACGGCGACTATGTTTACGTGGATGCAAACCCGGCCGACCGGCCCTACCTGGGGGCCAAACCCGGCGATCCTTTTTACAAGGTCTCGCGCTGCATGCTCCGCGTAAAATACAACCACGCTTATCCTTACAACGTGGTGATGATGAAGCACGCGCCTTTTATCGCCACCGAAAAGAGCGTCAAGGCGCACGAGACACGACCCGACGGCCGTGCCCTCTCGGAGAACACCGGCTATCAAGCCAACCTGCGCTACGGCTCCCAGCAATCGGTTACGCGCAACTGGCACATGCCCATGCACCAGACCGACAGTCTGTTCCACAAGGCGAAGGTTTTCATGGGCTTCATCTTCGGCGGCGAGGCCGACAACCATGCGATCAACACCGTCCCCAAGGAAACGTTGGTACGGGTCACGAAGGCGGAGGACGGCGGTCTGGGCGGCAAAGGAATCTGGAAACCAGCAACGACCGGATATACGCCGGACAACGAGAACGATGTCATGAAAAAATACCTCGCGGGGGAGTTAACGAAAGTGAAAGAGTAAAACCGTGCTCGTTTTTCGTGCTCGTGCTCGAATATCGCCTGAATCTACGATCACGAACACGAGCCACGAACACGACAAGGAGTCAACTTGATGCCTTACAACGACCCTGATCCGAGTGATCCCAATGTCCTGGTACGCGTCGTGCTGCCGGCGGACGCAGAGGCCATGCGCGACATGGCCTATGTCTTCGCCGAAGAGTTTGTGCGCATGGGAGTCGACAAGAGGCAGCTCCTCAGCCTATTCCAGAACCCGTTTTACGCCGGCGCGCACGGCGCCTACCGCGCCCTCGGCAAAGAGGCAATCCTCGCTATTATGGACGAGTGCCTCAACGTGTGGGGAAGGAGCAAAATCACTGTTCAAGAGGTTCAAGCCGTTCAAAACGTTTTGAACGATTTGAACGTGAAATGAGAGGAGAGAGATGATGGCTAAGGTTCACAATTGGCAGATCGGCCGGGAGATGGCCTACCCTTACAAGGCAGCCTTCCCGCGCCGTCAATTTGCCTTCGTCTTCAACATCAACCGCTGCATCGCCTGCCAGAGCTGCACCATGGCGTGTAAGTCCACCTGGACCTTCAACAAAGGGCAGGAACATATGTGGTGGGCCAATGTGGAGACGAAACCCTACGGAGGATATCCCCAGTTCTGGGACGTCAAGGTCCTCGATCTACTTGAAAAGGCCAATCCCGGAAAACAGCATTGGTCGGGAAAGCCTTCCGCCGATTTAAAGCGACCTTACGGCCAGTTTGACGGCCAGACGATATTCGAAGCGCAGAAGATGCTCACCCCCGACAGCGCTCGGGTGCTGGGCTACCTGCCCAGCGATGAGGAGTGGAATTCGCCCAATATCTACGAGGATAACCCGGTCGGCAAAAAAGGCGAGCGCTATCAATTCGACAAAACCGGCGTGGAGCTGCCAGAGCATAAGACTTGGTTCTTTTATCTCGCGCGCATCTGCAACCACTGCAGTTATCCGGCCTGCCTGGCCGCCTGCCCGCGCAAGGCGATCTACAAGCGCCCGGAGGACGGCATCGTCCTCATTGACCAGGAGCAGTGCCGCGGCTACCGAAAGTGCGTCGAGGCCTGCCCTTACAAAAAGACCATGTACCGGGGCAACACCAGGGTCTCGGAAAAATGCATAGCCTGCTACCCGCGTGTCGAGGGAAAGGACCCTGTGAGCGGCGGGCAACCGATCGAGACCCGCTGCATGACGGCATGCATCGGCCAGATCCGCATGCAGGGGCTCGTCAAAATGAACCGTGATGGCACATGGGCTGAGGATCGCTATCATCCACTCTATTATCTCGTCCACGTGGCCAAGGTGGCGCTACCCCTTTACCCGCAGTTCGGCACAGAGCCCAACGGCTACTACATCCCGCCACGCTGGGTGCCGCGAGACTATTTGAGGCAGATGTTCGGACCGGGTGTGGACGAAGCAATCGAGCGTTATTCAAACCCCGACCGAGAACTGCTCGCGGTGCTCCAGCTCTTCCGCCGCTCCAACCGGATCATCTTCCGCTACGAGATCAAAGAAGGGCCAAAGGTCTATGAGGCACCGCTGCGCGGGAAAAAGATAACCGTGTATAACGACACCGTCATTGCCTATGGCCAGGACGGGAAAGAGATTTTCCGCACCACGGTGGAAGAGCCGCTTCACGTGCGGCCGGCGCAGCATGCTAATTCGATATGAAAAAGTTCGAAACGTTCGAATCGTTTGAATCGTTTAAAGGGTTTGACGGCTCGAACGACTTGAACGGCTTAAACGTCTCGAACGAATAGGAGAGAAGGATGGTCGAAAAACCGGAATCAAGAATCAATCACGACCTCAGCGAAGTTGACTTGGCGCTGTGCCGGGCCACTCTCTACAGCGCGCTGGCGCTCGGCTTTCGACCGCCAACTGAGGAAACGGTTGACCGCCTGGCATCGGACGCGGGCGCGACCGCTCTGGCCGAGGCGGCGGCGGTGCTGGATGCTAACGGGGCGTCAGGCCTCAGTTCTACGGTCCTGAGGCTCTCCGCAGATACAGCATCGTCGGATGCCTTATCTCGTTCGTTTCTCCGGCTCTTCGGTCATACTGCACGCGGGGCGGTGGCACCGTATGAAACCGAATACGGGGCTGAGGCATTGTTTCAGCAGTCTCAAGAATTGGGGGATCTGGCGGGTTTTTACCTGGCATTTGGCCTCACCCTGAGCCGGGCAGAGCATGAAAGACCGGACCACGTGGCCTGCGAATGCGAGTTTCTTTCCTTCCTCTGTCTGAAAGAGGCGTATGCCTTGGAGAACGCGGACGTTCCGATGCTGGAAGAGGCGCGGAAGGCTACACGCCTCTTTTTGCGCGATCACTTGGGGCGCTTTGTACCGGCCTTCTCTAGAAAGCTCGTTACCGAAGAGCCAGGGGGATTTTACGGAGTTCTGGGCGAGCTCTGTTCGAGATTCGTCACTGAGGACTGCGTCCGGCTCGGCGTGCCGCTGGGTCCCGAGAATCTGGGCCTGCGTCCAGCCAATGACGACCGTGTCCCGATGGCGTGCGGCAGCGGCACAGAGTGCGCGGCGATGCCCGGGGCGTACGATCCCGAGGAAAACGGAGCCGTATGAAACCTGTGAGCCCAATCCACTACGATCCCAGCCTCATGGAGGAGACGGTATTTCTCGCCTTGGGGGAAGATCGAGAGGCAAAGAAATTCCACAGAGAACGTGACCGTCTCTATGGGATCACGGATGCGGAAGAGCGCGAGCGGGCTTTCCAGGACTTTCACGGGGCATGGTTTTTCCGCCTGGGTTTATCCGAGCAGATTGAAAAAGCGTTCGGCGAACAGCCCCTGCTCTCCTCCAGCGTCAAGGGCTGTCTGGTTGCCCGCGCTCCGGGAAAGCGAGAGGAAGGAGGGGAGCTCTTCGTCAACCCTGAAGAAAAACTCAGTGGTAGAGAACAACGTACCGTTAGCATCTTTTTGCTGCCTGAATCCCTCCTGAATCCTTCAGTCCTATTGACTTTCCTCCGCCACGAACTCCTGCACATCACCGACATGCTCGATCCCGGCTTCGGCTATGAACGGGAGCTCCCAGCCGCCGAAGCCGGACCCACGCACGTCCGCCTGCTGAAAGAGCGCTACCGCGCCCTGTGGGACGCGACAATTGATGGCCGAATGGTGCGGCGTGGGTGGGCGCCCGAGTCCCTGCGCGCCGAGCGTCTATGTGATTTCCGCCAGACCTTCCCCATGTTCGGAGAAGAGACCGAGGATCTCTTCAGCCGTTTTTTCGACCGAGAGCCGCACAGCCATGCCGAGCTGGTCGCCTTTATTCTCGACCCGAGGGCGCTTGCCGCAGTCCCCGAGGCACACCACCCGGGCGGCCGATGCCCGCTCTGCGGTTTTCCGACTTATGCCTTTGAGCCGCATCCTGAGTGCCTCTCTTCTGATGTCATTGGTCAGATTACTCAGGACTTTCCGCGGTGGCACCCTTCCCATGGACTTTGCGGGCAGTGCGCGGAGCTCTACCGGGCGCGACGGCTGTCGGTTGCCGCCGCTATGCTTCTTCCTGGCTCTCTTCCCCCTGATTAATTACGCTGCGTGTTTTTTTGGACGCAATTTTTTCTCTCTATCGTTACACGCAGTCCTGGCAACAAAGAGAGAACATCAAAAAAGGCCGGCGTCGGCGCGGCGCAATCAAAAAGCGTTAATTTGTCCCGCCCTCACATAAAAAAAGTTGCTGCAGGAAGTGCTCTGTTTTCCTGCACAGCTCTAACACGTCATCTGCGGTATTCAAAGAAAGGTAGGTGTTCGGAGGAAGCTCCTCAAAAGGCTCGAAAGCAGCGTTCTGCTCAAGATAGACCTGCCAATCACCGTCGGAGAGGTCTCGCCCCTCTTCCGCCCTTTTTTTCAACCTCTCCTGAACTATACTCTCCGCGCACTGGCAGTGAACTACGACCACCAGCGCCTTGTGCCTGGCTACCAAATCGAGGATAGCCTCTCGCTGGGCCCGCCGATGAAAAGTGGCATCCAAAATTACGCCCTCCCCACGTGACAAAAGCCTTTCAGCTTCCTCGGCCATCTGGGCATAAGTTTTTCGTGTCATCGATGGGCTGTAGATTCCTTTCTCATACGAAACGGTATCTTGCCCCCCCGATACCCCGGCGACGGCTTTGCGCGTTGCATCCGAACTGATGGCACACACCCCCAGGCGCTGACTCATCTCCCGCGCCAAGCTGGACTTACCACTTCCGGTCAGGCCAGCAATTAACACCAAAAATGGCCGGAAGGCCTCCCATCGGACGCGGCAGGCATAATCGAAGTAGCGAGAAGCTTGAGGAGAGATTCCGCCCGGGCGCAACGCTTCTACCTTTCCCCTCACCAGGGCGCGGTGACACTTGTAAAACGGCAGCAAGCGAGAAACGTCGGGATCGTTTGCCAGCTCTAGATAACGAGCGAGGAAATCCTGGGCCGGGCCCCTGGCGCCACGTGATTCCATGTCCATCACAAGAAAAGCAACCTCGGAGGCGACATCGCAGTAACGGAGCCTGGGGTTAAATTCAACGCAATCGAATATCTGGATTCCCTCGGGGGCAAAGCAAATGTGCTCGCAATGAAGATCGCCATGGAGCTCACGGATACGCCGCTCAAGAACCCGGCAAACCAAGAGATCCTTATACTTCGCTATAAAGCACGAGCCGAAATCTCCTAGCGCCTTAAAGCTGCTGGCCTCGAGAAGTCGGCCTACGAACGGCCGAATGTCAGCGAGGTTGTCGTCCCACAGGTTCTTGAGCGCCAGGGGGTTCCCGACGCTATTGATTCTCCCTCCGCTAGCCGCCTGAGCATGAAACGGTACCAGCGTTTCCGCCACAGCGCGCATCATCTGCGGGCTGACTCCGTCTCGCCCCAGGAGAAAATCGAGCATTCGCCTTTCCGGCAAGCGGCGCATGACCAACGCGTACTCCACGGGCCTCACGTCACTTCCCAACTGCCAGCCGTGATTCTCGTGAGAAATCGGGAGAACCCCCAGATAAACCGAAGGGGCGAGTCTTCGGTTTAGACGCAATTCTTCTTGCAGAAAAAATTTTCTCTTAGCGAGCGTTGAGTAATCCAAAAATGAAAACCGGACAGCCTTTTTTAGTTTGTAAACCAGGTCCCCGACAAAAAAGAGATGGGAGATATAGGTCTCCACATGGTCCACCTCCGAAGCCCTTCTCGGATAGAAAGAGGGCTCCAGCATGGCCATGACAAGCGGGCTCTGCTCCGAGGAAGAATAAAAAGTCAAATCCTCCCTCTCTCTAGCGTGATTTGACGACAAACCTCTCCTCCCACAGTAGGAAGACGCATAAATCATGCCAGGAATAACGAGATCTGGTTAGGAACAAATAAGGCGGTTTGCCCTTTAGCCCTTCCAAATTTTGGGGAAAGGGTGTAGAGGTTTTTGCAAAACTGGTAAAGATCGTGGCAGAGCCACGAGATTCTGAAAAAAAACAAGCGGATTGTTTTTCTGGCGAGTTTAAGCTTAAAGCTGTTCGGCCGCCTGCAGCAGCTCAGGGTCCGTGCAAAACCGTTGCAGCGCTGCCTTGAGCCTCTGCCTCTGAACACTAGCCGGTACCCCTAGATTCTCCATCGTCTTGGCTGTCTTCGGCCCCCCCAAGGAAAGAAGCTTGCTGTAGATCGCTTCTATCTCCGATGTCTCTAGCTCCAACGCTACCCTAAATGCCTCCTCCACCCCTATCGTCGGCGTCCCCTTGCCAAGATAACCCCTAAGCTGCCCCCTCAACTCCTCCGCCTTCTCC
>JACPSE010000012.1 GCA_016193465.1 Deltaproteobacteria bacterium | reverse complement strand
CCATGCTTGTAAAGATATATGGCGCAGAGCAACAGCCAGGGGAAGCCAGATATAGCCCTGCTAAGTGTATAGGGATAAGGCGAGCGGGAATCACCGGCAATCCAGACCCTAAGCACATCTCAACAAGCTATATTGAACGCTCAAACCTTACTCTCAGGCTAATGAATCGTCGGTTTACCCGTTTGACCTTGGGGTTCTCAAAGAAGATTGAAAACCACATTCACGCCATTGCCTTGTATGTCTTCCATTACAACTTCTGCAAGATCCATAAGACCTTGCGGGTCACTCCGGCTATGGAAGCGGGTTTAACCGATCACGTGTGGGAATTAGAAGAACTCGTGGCGATGCTAGAAGAAAGCGAAAAGCAGGCGAGGAAATCAGACTGAACCATTACCGGGCCTTGCCTCTTTATCTTTCGAATCCGTGGTGTTATAGGGAGCCTTAACGCGCAGCTTCCAGTTCCGGCATCAGGATTTTGTTGCTAGCATTCTCGGAGGTGTCTCATGCGAACTAGAATAGCGCTGGCGGCCTTTCTCCTCTCCTTTTTCTTCCGTCCTTTTCAAGCGTTATCCCAGAACTATCCGGTCATCTATGTCGGCCTCGTCTCCATCACCCCCTCCAACGTTGCCGTTTTAGCCGGGGCTGACGGGGGATATTACAAGAAGCACGGTTTAGATGTCAGACCTCTAGTTCTGGCCGGGTCATCCACGGCCCTGGCAGCCATGCTCTCGGGAGAGGTAAGCCTCATTAGTATTGCCGGCTCGGGGCTAATCAACGCCCACCTGGCGGGGAGAGACGCGGTAATGATAGCCGGCATGGTCAATTTCGCCCCGTATGACTTGATCGTCGCCAAAGAGATAAGAAGGATCGAGGACCTTAGGGGGAAAAAAGTGGGCATCGCCCGATTTGGCGGATCGGCCGATTTTCTTGCCCGCTGGGGTTTAGAGAAAAACGGGCTGAAACCAGGCAAGGACGTGACGATCCTTCAGACCGGCGGCAATCCCGAACGGCTGGCCGGGGTTTCCCAGGGGGTCATCCAAGCTACTCTGCTCGAGCAGGCGTTCGCCTACCAGGCGAAAAAGACAGGGCTGCGCTCTCTCCTCGACTATTCGACCATAGGCCTGGACTATCAGCATAATGGCATCGGCACGACCAAATCTTTCAGCGGCAAAAACCATGATATTGTGAACCGCTTTCTCAAGGCTATGGTGGAGGGAATCTACAGGTTGAAAAACGACCGTTCCTTCGGTTTAAAAGTTCTCGAGCGGCATCTGCGGGTATCGGACAGCGATGTGATCCAGACCGCTTATGATTACTACGTGCCGAAAATCGATCCGGCCCCCTACGTCAACCTCAAAGGGATGAAATTCCTCCTCGATACTATCGCCGAAACCGATCCCAGGGCAAAAAAGGCAAAAACAGAGGAGATGGTAAATAACTCCCTGCTCCAGGAAATCGAAGCTAGTGGATTCCTGAAGCAGATCGCCTCGGGCAGATAATTTCATCCTTCCCCCCTTTATGCTATCGTGTTGGGGAGGAAACATGCCCACCAACCGTCTCATCCACGAAACTAGCCCTTACCTCCTCCAACATGCGCACAACCCCGTGGAGTGGTATTCCTGGGGAGAGGAGGCCTTCGAGAAAGCCAAGAAGGAAAATAAACCAATCCTTCTGAGCATCGGGTACTCCGCATGTCACTGGTGCCACGTCATGGAAAGGGAGTCTTTTGAAAATGAAGACATCGCCGCTTTGATGAACCAGCATTTTGTCAACGTCAAGGTCGATCGGGAGGAGCGGCCGGACCTTGACGAAATCTATATGAATGCGGTCCAGATGCTCACCGGACGTGGCGGCTGGCCCATGACGGTATTTCTCACCCCAGAGGGAGAGCCCTTCTACGGCGGCACCTATTTTCCCCCGGAAGATCGCCACGGTGTCCCGGGCTTTCCTAAAGTCCTGAAGGCTGTAGCCCAAGCCTACCGGGATCGGCCACAGGAAATCGAGAAAAGCGTCGGTCAGATCCTTAATGGCCTCAATCGCCTCGCCGGCTTTCGTCAGAGCCAGAGGCCCATTTCCAAGGATATCATTGCTGAAGCCGCGCAGCAGCTCTCCCAGACCTATGATGCCGACTACGGTGGTTTGGGGCGCGCCCCAAAGTTCCCGAATGTGGGTGTCTTGGAGCTTTTTCTCCGCCACTACCGCAATTCGAAAAGCCCACGTTTCCTGGAGATGGCAACTCACACCCTCACCAAAATGGCTGAAGGCGGGATCTACGATCATCTAGGAGGCGGGTTTCACCGTTACTCGGTGGACGAGAAGTGGCTGGTGCCCCACTTCGAGAAGATGCTCTATGACAACGCCCAACTGGTGCGTATCTATGCGCAGGTTTTTTGTATTACCCAGGATCCGTTCTTTAAAAATGTGGTCGAAGAGACCGTCGATTACCTCCTACGGGACATGTTCCAACCTCAAGGAGGCTTTCATTCAACCCAAGACGCCGATAGTGAAGGCGCAGAGGGAAAGTTTTTTGTCTGGGGCCAGGACGAGATCCTGCAAATTTTGGGCGAGGAGGTCGGCGAAATCTTCTGCCGCAGCTACGATGTCAGCGACTTTGGCAATTTCGACGGCAAAAATATCCTCCATCCTATTTTGACATCGGAGCAGGCCGCCAGATTTTTCAAGAAAGATATTCAAGAGATTCGCGGGACTACAGCAGAAGCCAAAGCAAAACTTTTTCAGGAACGGGAAAAGAGGGTGAAGCCTTTCCGTGACGAAAAGATCTTGACGGCGTGGAACGGACTCATGCTCTCCGCTCTCGCGGAGGCTATAAAACTCTCAGATAGCCCGCGCTATCTCGAAGCCGCTACCAAGACCGTAAATTTCATTTACACGGAAATGATGCGGGATGGCTTTCTGCTCCACACCTACAAAGGCGGCCAGGCAAAGATCCTCGGCTATCTCGATGACTATGCCTTTTTGGCTGCTGGACTACTCGATCTCTACGAGGTCACTCTGGACCGTTCCCTCTTGGACCGTTCCCTGCAACTCCTAGGGATTATGACGCACGAATTTTGGGACGATACCGACAGCGCCTTTTTCTACACCGGCAAATCCCACGAGAAGCTCGTCAGCCGCACCAAGCCGGCCTTCGACAGCTCGATCCCTTCGGGAAACTCCATTGCGACCCAGCTTCTTCTCAGGCTCTATCACTACACGGGCAAGGAAGACTATCTCAAAAGGGCAGAAAAAATCCTCCGCCTTTACTACGACGCCATGGAGCAGCAGCCTTTCGGCTTCACCCACATGCTCTCTGCCTTGGATTTTTATTTGGAAAAACCCAAAGAGATTGTCCTGGTGGGAAAAAGAGATGACCCGGCGCATCGGGAATTGCTGAGAAGAATTCACTCCCTCTATGTACCCAACAAGAGCTTGCAGACCTTGGAACCCGGGGAGCAGTTGGAAAAGGTCTCGCCCCTTCTGGCAGGAAAGAGCCAACTCAACAGCAGGCCCACCGTTTATGTCTGCCACAATTTCACCTGCTCTCAGCCAGTCACGGAATGGGAGGATTTAAAAGCGCTCCTGGAAGGATAACTCCGTCACCTTGGCTCTAGCCTCCCGTGTACCAGCCCTAGCTCGTGGTTCTTTCCATGATCCGGGTAAGCCGTTCCAAATCGGCTAGGGAGTAATACTCAATCTCTAATTTGCCCCGACCTGAACCCGAACGGTGCAAAAGCCGCACCTTGGTTCCCAAGGAACGCTGCAGCCTCTCTATCAGAGAGCGCAAATCCGGATCCGAGATGGGCACTGTTTTTCGTCTTTTTCTTCCTGCCTTAAGCCGGGCGACCAGTCTCTCGGTTTCACGCGTTGAAAGCCCCTTGGCTACCACCTCGCGGGCGGCCGCAAGAATCATCGCCTCGCCCTCCAACCCCAGCAGCGCCCGGGCGTGCCCCGCAGGGAGCTTGCCCGCAACCACCATCTGCTGCGCTTCTTTCGGAAGGAGCAGCAGGCGCACGGAGTTGGCTACCGCGGGACGGCTCCTTCCCACTTTCTGCGCGATCTCCTCCTGGGTTAAGTCAAACTCCTCTTGCAGCCGCTGGTAGGCGGAGGCCTCCTCCATGGGATTGAGGTCCTCGCGCTGGAGGTTTTCGATCAAGGCAAGCTCGAGGCTCTCGCTGTTGCCAGCCTCCCTGACCACGACCGGCACGTCCGTCAACCCAGCCTTCCTGGCCGCGCGCAGGCGCCGCTCGCCGGCGATAAGCTCGTAGCCCTCGCCGACGCGCCGGACTAAGATCGGCTGAATGACTCCCTGGTCGCGCACCGAGGCTGTTAGCTCATCGATCTTCGCTTCATCAAAGGAGCGGCGCGGTTGCAGAGGATTGGGGGCGATTCGATCTATCTCTACCTTAAGGCCGTGGGAATCCGCGCTCGGCTCTACTCCCGGTATGAGCGCGCCCAGCCCTTTACCCAGTCCCTTTTTCTGCACGGTGATGTTCCTCCCCATTGCGGATTATTTCGTTGGCCAATTCCAGATAGTTCTGCGCCCCGGTGGAATGGACATCGTAAAGCAGAGCCGGCTTGCCGTGGCTCGGGCTTTCGCTCAGGCGCACGTTGCGATGGATCACGGTGCGAAAGAGGCGGTCGGGAAAATGAGAGCGAATTTCCTCGGCGACCTGGTGCGAGAGGCGATTGCGGCTGTCGAACATCGTCAGCAAGATCCCTTCCAACAACAGACTCGGGTTTAACCCCCGTTGCACTAGCCTTAGAGTTTCCAGGAGCGAGCTCAATCCCTCGAGGGCGTAATATTCGCACTGCAGCGGCACGAGCAGCGAGTCGGCGGCGGTAAGGGCGTTAAGGGTGAGCAGCCCCAAAGAGGGAGGGCAGTCGAGCAGGATGTAATCGAAATCCCGATGCAGCCCCTGGAGCGCTTCTTTAAGGCGCCATTCTCTTCTATCTATGCTCACCAGCTCGATCTCCGCGCCAATGAGATCCCTGGTCGCCGGAGCAACCAAGAGACAACGAAGGGCGGTATCGCAGAAAACCTCTTCCAGAGAAGCGGCTCCTATGAGCACATGGTAGAGGCTGTGCCGCACTTTGCTTCTGTCGATCCCAAGACCAGTAGTGCTGTTGCCCT
>JACPSE010000015.1 GCA_016193465.1 Deltaproteobacteria bacterium | reverse complement strand
TACAGCCCTAATTATTGCGCCATATTTGGTAGTGGGGATCATTCGACCCGGTCACATCTTAGTTGCACACAGCATTAGCCCGACCTGGCGGGCTTGTTTGGTTTGGGAGGCTAAGGGTGAATTCGTAGGAATGAATTCCCTGACAAGTTCTTCGCAAATGCGGAATATTGCTTTCGGTTTCCCTTGTGTCGCATTGACAAGCTTTAGCCAAATACACTGCCGAAACTGCGGCAGTAGACTCTATAGTTGGGTATTGCCTTGGCATGAGAACAGGCCTATTGATTCGAGTCGGGATTGATTGCACCGCAGGCGGTTGGAATGCGCCGTGTGGTGATGATGGGCGATTTTGCTATATCCCAATGGGACCGTCGCACGGTCGCGATGGCCTTACCAAGCATTACGACTCCGCCTATCGTCCCTACGAGCGCGCCGTGTCTGCGTTTGTTCCAGCCTCTGCGCCCAGGCGTGTCCATTGGCCTAACCGACTGCCGCGTGTTGGTCATTTCGATCCTGATTTTAAAAATCTCACGTATGGCGACTGCGGGCAGCGTGCAGCACGCATTCGAAAGGTTCTTTCCCATGCAGACCGCAGCTTCATCATCTTTTATGCTGGGCTTCGTTCCATTCACACTGGCGAGCTTTGCTACTCAATTATTGGCTTCTATTCAGTTGACCGCGTTATGCCAGGGCCAAGTGTTCGCCGTGCTGACTGGCACCGCAACGCTCACACCAAAGATGGCGGCTGTTCCGACGGGGGCACAGTCGTCGTATTTGCTTGCCGCGGCGATTCCGGGCGGTTGCTCCATCATATCCCGATTGGCACTTATCGTCGTAAAGCCTACCGGGTCAAACCGAAGTTGCTCGACGAGTGGGGTGGTCTCGATGTGTCTGGAGGCTACATCCAGCGCAGCGTGTTCCTGCCTCGTTTTCTTAACGGCGACCGTTTTCTGCGTTGGTTCGAGCGCCAGAACCCAGTTTTGATTCGTGAGAACAACCACAAAGATCGCGACGCCCAACAACCGGTTTGAGTCCGGCGCTCCGAAAAGTCACTCGGCTCAACCGGGAGCGTTAAGCCGTAACAACCCATAATGCCGATAAAATCTCTTGAACTTGCTGGCTTACGAGGCTTTGCCCTTCCTCAGAGCCTTTCCTTTGCCATGCCCTCTGGGGCCGAGGGAAGTGGGCTGACGATCCTGATTGGACCGAATAATGGAGGCAAGTCCACAATCGTCGAGTCGCTGAGAGCGATGGCGTCTACCCAAAATCAAAGTTTCACGGAGGGCAAGCGAAACAAGGAAACAGGTGATCGCGTGTCGATTGTCGCCACTCTGGACACGGACTCGGCACTTGAACTGCGGACAGTCGATGCAGGTGGCAGCGAAACCGTTCGCACACCAAACAATCAACGCCTCCCCTTCACTCTGTACGTTCTCCCGTCGCGCCGCTACTTCAATCCCTACTTCGGACGCGGCCAGCAGGAGCGACAAGCCTACGCCACCAACGTCGGATTCCCACAGAGCCGCGGTGCGGCGCTTGATCAATTCTCCGGTCGGCTGTTCCGGGTCCTAGAGAAGCGCGCAGCGTTCGACGCGGTGCTCCGTCGAGTTCTCGATCCACCACCAGACTGGACGATCGATCAGGCTGATGGCGGTCAGTACTACCTAAAGTTCAGCGCTGCCGGCCAATACCATACTAGTGACGGTCTTGGAGAAGGTATCGTCAGCTTGTTCTTTCTGGTCGACGCACTGTACGACTCGGAACCAGGCGAAGTCATTGTAATAGACGAACCTGAGCTCTCACTCCATCCCGCCTTCCAACGGCGCCTTGCCGCCCTACTCGCTGACTACGCCAAAGACCGACAGATACTTTACGCCACCCACTCCCCCTACTTTGTGGACTTCAACCATGTTGCAAGCGGGGCAGAGGTGGCTCGTGTGCACAAGCCGGCCGGTGCGTCTGTTATCTCTCGACTTGGTCGCGCCACGGCTGACAAACTCCGAGGATTCCTCAGCAACGCCAACAATCCTCATATACTCGGACTCGATGCGCGTGAAGCCCTCTTTGTGGAAGATGGCCTTGTGCTTGTGGAGGGCCAGGAGGATGTCGTTTTCTACTCTCGCCTTCTCCGCGAGGTAGCAGTGGACCTGTCAGAGCGGTTCTTCGGTTGGGGAGTCGGAGGTGCCGATAACATCCCAATGATCGCCGGACTGCTTAGTGACCTCGGATTTGAGAAAGTCGCGGCCATTCTTGACGCAAACAAGAAGCATCGGATTGACGAATTTGAGAAGCTCTTCCCAAAATACCGCTTCGTGGCGATCCCGGCAGACGATGTTCGAACGAAACCCGAACGTCCAGCGCAAAGGGCCGTCCACGGACTGTTGGACGAGGCTGGTGAACTGCGACCTGAGTTTGAGAAGGATACGAGAACAGCGTTCGACATCGTGCAGCGGTACTTTGCGGCTGACGTTGAACAGTGAGGTCGGGGGGTCAGGTTGAGCTATAGAGCATGTTATTGCAAGATCTCCAGCTCGTGACTGTCATTCTGATGCTTCGGTACTAGACCTGACCCCAAGCCTGTGAGGCGCGACTTGCTCGACGAGTGGGGTGGATTGTCGGTCAGGGATGGCTATCTGCAACGCAGCGCCAGACTCCCGCGGTTCCTCGATCCATCGCGGCTTCTCCGCTGGATGGAGAGGCAGCGGCCAGTCCTAGTTCAAGCAAACAACTGAGGCGTCTATGCGGATCTACTTCTACAAGCTCACAGCGGATAACGGCGGCGCCCCTTGCGTGCAAGATGGGTTCCTATCACTCGCCATCTGCAAACCAATGATCCGCAGCACGGGGGAACCTGGAGATCTGATCTTCGGGTTCGCAGCGAATTCGCTACACCGCGATAACCGGCTGATTTACATTGCGCGGATCAGGAAGAAGGTCCACAACGGTGACTACTATCGTGAAAAACGATTCGCGAGCCGAAGCGACCGCATCTATGAGTGGCATCGAAGTCGTTTCTCCTGGCGTCACGGCGCACTCCACCATGGCCCCAAGCATCTCGTCCACGACCTGGGCCGGCCACCCAAATACAAGAAAGCCAGCGTTCTCCTCAGTACAGACTTCCGGTACTTCGGTGCCAGTGGAACCGCAGAATACAAATCCAGATTCCAACTTGTGAAGGAAGCAGTGGAACAACTTGGTCGAGGGCACCGCGTCACGCACGCCGAGCGGCTGCGTATTGAACTGATAGCGCTCAAGCAACAGATCTGGAAGAATAGCCCGAAGAGGGTCGCGGGCGAGCCCACGAGTACGCCTCGACGCGACGTCTGCCATCGTAGCAGGTCGTGCGGCGTTCTGGCCAAGAAAGAAGTAGTCGGATGACAACCGAGGTCCGGGAGAAAAGGTAGTCGGAAAAAGGGTCGGGAGTCTTGTGCAGCCTTTAACGCTACGTGTCTAGCGGGTGAAAGTCCCGTCCTGGCAGATTGTCTGTTCGACCAGGTAGTCATGTCTGGCTTGGGAGGAGGTGACGAATCTCAAGGAAGCCCAGATGTAAAAGGCCCGTGGGGCTCATCCGTCTTTGGGCGGGGTGTCCCGGTCGGCACAGGGGCCGAGCAACCTCGGGGGATGCAGCATAAAGCGAATATTGCCGCGCCGTCAGACCCACCGCAGGGAGCCGATTGAAGCG
>JACPSE010000014.1 GCA_016193465.1 Deltaproteobacteria bacterium | reverse complement strand
CGCAGGTCACCGGATAGCAGAGGAAGGGCGGGGTATCGATCCTCAATGCCCAGTTGGACTTAGCAGGCTCAATGCCCTCAGTTCTCTTGCCATCCAGGATACGGGGATTGAACTCGCCCTCCTGGACAGCAGAGTTGAACTCCTGGATAGTCGCTAGGAAACACCTCTTATCATCTATATCCAGCTCGTCTGCCAGCTCCTCCAGGGAACGGGCGGTCACCCCGCGGGCCTTCTGATAGGGGTCGCCGAGGAGGTGGGTCACCTTAGCATCGAATATCTGGAAGGCAATGGCCTGGGGCTGGACGCGCACCTCCTGGCCCAGCCTGGCATAGGTATAGCGCCGGTAGTCGGCTGCCTCATCCACAAAGCGCTTGCCAAGAACATTGACCAGAATTCCGAAGTGATACTCATGGGCAAAGGACTCATCCTCCATATCCACGTCGGGGCCGCTGAGAAAGACCTGGTTGGCATGGCAGCCGCTGAACTGGCCGGAAACTGCCGCGCCGAGATCTAAGAGATCTAAGGCCATCTCCAGACCCTCCCCAGTGTCGTAGCGAGAGCCGCGCACCTTCACCATGTCCCATTCCGGCCCAAGGTATTTCACCCGCATCTCGGGGCTGGCCTGGAAGCCGCCAGAGGCGAGGACCACCGCCCTGGCCTGGACATCATGGAAGCCAGTGGCATCCTTGACCCCTACCCCACACACCCTGCCTGTCCCGTCCACTAACAGCTTCACTGCTTTGGTCTCGTACCTTACCTCCATACCCGGCCTGCCCTCGATGATGCCGAAGAACTGGTTGTTGAGCCCCCCCATGCCCCCCTTGACACTGTAGGGCATTGATATTCTAGGGTTGCAGTGCCTTTTGCCGTCCTTTTCCAAGCTCAGCCTGTTGTAGTGGACCTCATATTTGACGCCCATGTCCACCAACCACTTCGCCGAGGGGTAGGACTCTTGGGCCAGGATCATGCTCAACTCGGGATCGGCCCTGCCCTGGGAGATCCGCATCAGGTCGCCGTAGTAGTCGTCCACGCTGTAGCGGCCCATGTCCAGGCGCTCCGCCTCTTCGTCGGTAAGGTCAGGGATAAGGGCGCGGATGTCCTTCATGTCGCCATAGGCGTATTTGCCGCCGGAGGTGAATCGGGCGCTCCCTCCCCGGGCGGACTTGGGGGCTTTCTCCAGGATGAGCACGCTGGCCCCAGCCTCACTGGCGGAGAGGGCAGCGCTCAGCGCGGCGTTACCTGCACCTACCACAATGACGTCGTAGACCTTTGTTTCCATCGGACCTCCTCTTGTTCTTGATAAATCCTCATTAGATTGTCAGATTGTCCTCCAGACCTGCCTCTTTTGTGGTTTCGACCATCGTTGAGCATCTGCGTCGATCATTGTGAATCCCTTCCACACATCTCTACTCCTCTCGATCTACGACTTGAGGTAAAGATTGTCAAGATCGCAAGACCACACACCAGATTGACAGTGGTAGTCGAGAGAAGATGCCGTTCGCAAAGGCCGCCTGGGGCGGCGAGGATCGAAGCTGTGTGCTTCCCACCAGCGCAACCCCGACAACGTCCAGGATCTGACGCTTGGCAAGAGCCTCCGTATTGCTTGTCACTTCACTGTGCCTTGGGAAAGCCGTAGGCTTCTACTAGCTTCGCGATCCACTGCTCCATCTTCTCATTGTGCTCCCAGCTAACTACAGATAGCTTTTTCCCTTTAAGCGCCTGCTCTGCAGCGGAATCCTTGCTATAAACGGAGGCAGTCAGAGGTTCATGTTCGTCTATGAGCTTTTGCGCCTCCGAGCCAGCAATGAACTCCATCCAGAGGAGGGCTGCGTGAGGATTCCTGGATGTCGCCAGAATCGCTTGCTCTACGCCGACCCTTAGGGGAACGGGCTCCAAAACAGTATACTGGATGACACCGAGAGGGTCCTTGCGTTGAAGCCGGATCACGCTATGATAGCTAGACCCAAAAAGGTAAAGGGGAATCTCTCCAGCGGCAAGGGCAATGAGGACGCGGGTTCCGCCTCGGGCCCAAATCGGCTCCTGGGCGACTATCTTGCGGGCGTAGTCCAGTGTCTTCTCCAGACCCCATGCGGGCACCAATGCAGCGAACTCTTGGGGGCGGATGTCGACGGCAAACTTTCTCCCTTTCCACTCCGGCTTCAGCATATCCTCCCAGCTCTTGGGAACCTGGCCGGGAGAGACGAGATTTTTGTTATAAGGGACGACCGAAAACCGGCTCACCAACGCCATGACGTTTCGATTCTTTGGGTCGATCATCTGGGGATGAATGTCAAGCACTCCGTGCTCGGCCATCCCCAAAAGGTCGGCTTTCCAAAGATGGGGCAGCCATTGGCTGTAAATGTCAGTGTGTGTCCGCATGATATCCGAATCCTTAGCTGCACCGGCCTGTACTTGCAAAAGTGCTCGCGGACCCAAATCTCCGCCCTTGAGTTCTTCCACGTGTAGATCGATAAATGGATACCTCTTTCTAAAGGCTTCCGTTGTAGCCTGTATGGATCCCACGAGACCAGTCACGACGCGCAGTTTCCCTTCCTTTTTGGCTTTGCTTACTATCTCATCGCGGTTCGTGAAGAAAGCGTAACCCTTTGCTTCTGCTTCCTGCTTGGCTTTTAGTATGGCGGGGCTTGCGATTGCAGAGTGAGCTGGGAAGCTTGTCAGCAAGTGTGTTAGCAGGAAAACCATTAAGGCATGTACCGACAAAGAAACTACCCTCATGTGCACCTCCGATTGGTTTTTAATGACCTCCTGAAAAATCCGATGCTGACTCTATCTCAGATGAACAGCTTTACACTGCCAGCAAATCCATCAGCTCACCGATGTCGTCAACCTTTTCGATGTTGTTGACAGTTTCGATGATGTGACAGATCTGATCCTCCTCCATCAACTTGGAGGCCAGCTTCTTGAATTTTGCCTGTACCTCCTCATCCGTCATGGGGTTGCAGGGGTTTCCTTTCGGATGGTCGACTCGAGCTTTGAGCCGCTCTCCCTTTTTGGTACGGATCTCTAAATCAGCCGGTCGGGCTGAAGGATAAAGTTTCGCAAGCTCAGGGTCGGTAGTGACTTTGATTCTTGCCATAAGGTTAAGAACCTTCGGATCCTTCCATTTCTCTCCTCGGAACTGGTCGGGACCTAAATCCCCTTCTTTCAAGCCAACCGCTAAACAGTAAGGTAAGCTATGGTCAGCTGTCTCTCTGGTCTCCGGCTTGTATGCTTCAGGATGCGCGGCATGAGCAGTAGCATTTTCATAAGTTCGCAGATACATCTCCTCCACATCTTCGAACGTGATACCGTGTTGCTTGACCAACTTAAAGAGCGCCGTGAGGGCAGATTGTATAGGGCCCGAAGCGGGATAAGGTTTTATCGCGCAATTGAGAACCCTTAGGTTCTCTCCTCCCTTTAACAGCGGAGTCAAATCGGCGTCCTGGGCGATAGTGTGGTTCAAGGTCTCGATGATGGTGCTAGGGCCAGTAAGGCCCTTCTGAGCCATGAGCGCCGCATTGATCCCGTTCTGCGATGTCAGGGGATATTCCATGGCCTTCATCATAGTTATCTGCCCCGAGCCCGGGCCATAGAGATAGAGAGTGTGGTTCGTGCTGCCTGATATCCCCACTGCATTGACCATCTCTTCTTCGTCAAGACCGAGAAGCTTGCCGGCAATCAATGGAGTAATATATCCGCCAGTGGTGACATGGTGCCAACCTAATCGTTCGAAGGGGATTGTATCGGTAAACCTAACCTGAAATTCGTACCCCAGGACAATAGCGACAATCACCTCTTTGCCTGTTGAGTGTTGCCGTTCTCCTACCGCCAAGGCTGTGGGTATATTCTCGCTAGGATGGCATGGCCCGAGACTGCTGTAAGAAGCATCGAAATCAAGGTAGCGCACCATCACTCCATTGACTAAAGCAGCATAGGAGCAAGTTGTCTTTTCACTGCTGCCGATGATAGTTGATTCAGGCTTCCCGCCCAGCTCCCTCACAAAACTCCGCGTAATCCTGCTTGGCTCGCTTAAATAGCCGCCTAAGGCAACGCCCAGAGTATCCAGCAGTAAGTGTTTGCTATAGCGGGCTACCTCATCTGATAGGTCACTGTACTTCAATCCGATCGCGAATTTGCTTAGCGTCTCAGAGACGGTACTCATACTTGGTACTCCTTCTGATCTTTGATCCTTAGTATACCCAGCTAATCTCGAATTGAATGGTTAGAGAACCACACTCCACGGAGGAAGAGCGGCGACTTTACTTCCTCTCTGCCCTAGAGAAACCCACGGCCTCCACAATTTTCTTTCAAAAGCCGATCATTTTGTTTTGCCCGCCGTGGGAAAACCGAAGGCCTCTACCATCTTCGCGATCCACGGCTCCAACTTTGCATTGTCCTCCCAGCCGACTACAGATAGCTTCTTCCCCCTGAGCTCCTGCTCGGCAGCGGAACCCCTGGCATAGAGGGAAGCAGCCAGAGGTTCATGCTCGTCTATCAGCTTTTGCGCCTCCGGACTGGCGATCCACTCCAGCCAAAGGAGGGCTGTGTGAGAATTCCTGGACTTTGCCGGAATTGCGTGCTCTGAGCTGACCCTGACAGGAACAGGCTCCAAAATAGCGATCCCTATAGTGCCGGTGGGGTCTCTGAATTGATGGCTCTTCGCGTTTCCGAAGTTATTGAAAAGGTAAAGAGGAACCTCGCCGGTGGCCACAGTCGCGGCCATGCGGCTCGGCCCCCGACCCCACACCGGCTCCTGGGCGGCTATTTTGCGGGCGTAGTCCAGTGTCTTCTCCAGACCCCATGCGGGCACCAGTGAAGCCAGGTTTTGGGGACGAATGTCGGTGATAAACTTTCTCCCTTTGAACTCCGGCTTCAGCATATCCTCCCAGTTCTTGGGAACCTGGCTGGGAGAGACGAGATTTTTGTTATAAAAGACGACTGCAAACTGGCTCAGGACGGCCATGGCGATTCGATTCTTTGGGTCGATCATCTTTGGCGGGATTGCAAGCACTCCGTGCTCGCTCATCCCCAAAAGGTCGACTTTCCAAAGATGGGGCAGCCATTCGCTGTAGAAGTCCATATGTGTTCGCGCGATATCCCAGTTGGCTCTACCGGCCTGTACTTCCGTAAGGAATCGCTGACCCAAATCTGGGCCCCTGACAGATTCTTGGTATACATCAATAAATGGATACCTTTTTCCAAAGGCTTCGGTTGTGGCCCTTCCGCTCCTGTCGAGACCACTCATAATACGGAGTTTCCCTTCCTTTTTGGCTTTGCTTACTATCTCATCGCGGTTCGTGATGAAGGTGTAACCCTTTGACTCCGCTTCCTGCTTGGCCTTGAGCAAAGTGGCACTCGGGGACGCAGCAAAAGCACTTGGACCAACTAACCAGAAACACGTAAAAAGAAATAGCATATAGGCCAGGATCGTTCTAATTCTCATTTGTTTTATTGACATGGCCATTCTTCTTCCAGCTTTGTGTTTTGATTCCCTCGCTAGCAGCCGCGATGGATGGTTACAGGTCACGCGGGCTCACCCTCTAAGTTTGAGTGTCTCGGTCAAAGCGCACACGTCGGAGAGATCCTCAAGGTTGTCTACCAGCTCTACAATCTGTTCCACATTTTGCTCCTTGAGTACCCTGGCTGCGTTGTCCCGAAACTTTCCAACCCACTCAGTCCGAGCCAAGGGGTACCTCCAATGGCTGCGCGGTAACGGTTGCGATGCAGTCACCTCCCTTCCGTCTCGCAAGCGGATCGTGACCAGATAATAGCGGAAGTCCGGATTTGACGGAAGCGAGGGGTCCACGCGCACGCTTATTTTCTTCATGAATTCCTGGATGTCCTGGGCTAAAGCTCGCTCATCGTGAAAGCTTTCAATGGTTGCCTGGCGATCCAACACTGCCAGCGCAACATGATACTGATAACTAAATTTGCCTTCCAGGCCCGTGCGGATGAAGGGGCGGTCAAAACTACCCCCCCGCTGAGGGACTGTCACCCCAACGGAGCTGACATCCTCAGCAGTGATGTTGTACTCTTTTACCAACTCCAGCGCCGCCTCAAAGGTAAGGTGCAGGTAGTAACCACTGGGGTACATCTTAATGCCGATTCCTGGAGTGATGATGTGGTAAGGGTTTCCCAGGAACATCGTGAGCTGCCAGTCATTCGCTGGGCGAGCACCGTAAAAGGTCTCGAAAAAAGCCGCATCGAAAACATTCGGGTTGGCTGAGAAGCCGTCGGCAGCCAGCATCGCCGCCACTACACCGTTCCGGGCACCGTGCCCGGAGTGAAACGGCTTAGTCATTGTCCCAACATTGACGCCTATGCCGCTTGCTTCGGAAGCGGCAATACCGAAGGCCATCTGCAACCTCAGCGGGTCCAAATCCAATAGCTTCCCCGCAGACGCTGTGGCACCGAAAGTTCCGAACACCGACGTGGGGTGCCAGCCACCGCGTGGCCCCGCGCAAGAATACAGTTTCCCCATGATCTCATAGCCCGCCAGTTGCGCAACCAACAGCTTTCGCCCAGACGCTCGGACGGTCTCCGCAACTGCCAGGGTCGCTGGGAAGGTCACCCCCGTAGGGTGGGCTCCCGGCAGCATCATGTCGTCGTAGTCGAGGGCGTGAGAGAATACGCCGTTCGCAAAGGCCGCCTGGGGCGGCGAGGATCGAAGCTGTGTGCCCCAGACCGTGCAATCCGGGCTCCCGCCGGTTCGCTGCACAAAGCCCGCCGCCAGTTTGCCCACAGGCTGCGTGCTCCCAGCTAGCGCCACACCGATGATATCCAGGATCTGGCGTTTAGCACGGTCCACTGCTTCTTTTGGAATGGCATCGTACTCCAGCTCGACGACAAAGCGCGCCAGTGCCTCCGTATTGCCTCTCATGTCTCCTCCTTGCGTTGTCGTTGGCTGAACCGGTTCATTGCAGTCAGACAAGGCCAGCGTTTCAATTTGATTTAGTGAAGCCTTTTCAGGTCACTTCCTGTCCGCCCTAGGGAAGCCTAAAGCTTCCACTATTTTCTTTTCGTAGTCGCCCGTTTTCTGGAAATGGTCCCAATCCACGAGGGAAACCTTCTTTCCTCTGGTCAACTGCTCGTGAACTGAGCCTGGACTCAAGAGCGATGCTTGTATGGCTACCTGATCTATTATCTTCTGTCCTTCAGGGCTAGCTTCAAGCTCTAACCACAAAAGACCAGCGTGTGGATTAGCTGCGGTGGCTAGAATGGCTTGGGCCTCAGTAAGCCTCGCTGGCACTGGCTCTACAACTTTATATTGTAGAACCTTTCTTACGTCTTTCTCCTGGTTCCTCTTCACCGTCGCGTAGTTGATGCCGTATACGGGCCCTACCTCACCCATGGACACCATGGTAACCGCCCGGCTAGATCCACGATACCAGATGGGCTCCTGGGCTACTAATTTCCGCGCGATGTCCAGCACCTTCTCTAGCCCCCAAAAGGGTACTAGGGCAGGGATGGCCGGAGAGCGAACATCCAGAGCGAATTTTCTTCCCTTAAATTCTGGCTTGAGAAAATCCTCCAATGTATTCGGGACCTTCTCGCTTGAAATAAGCTCCGAGTTGTAGATCACCACCCCCGCGTTGCTCTGCAGAGCGACTATATTCCTCTGAACGGGGTCTATCATCTTGGGGGGAATTTGCAGCACTCCCTGTTCTGCCATGCCCAAGATGTCAACCTTCTTCATGTAAGGGAGGTATTGGGTATAAGAATCCCATCCCAAATAGTTGACGTCCCAGTTGGCCAAGCCCGTCTTCATCTCTGCCAGCATGCGTTGGTAAGTTTCCGTTCCTGCGACCTCTTCCGCCTTAACATCGATGAAGGGATATTTCTTCCTGAAGGCGTTAACTATAGCCTTTAAAGTATCACCATATTGGGAAGCTAAGACCCGCAGCTTACCCTCCTTTTTGGCCATCTCCACGATATCATTGTGGCTAGTAAAAAAGAGGTATCCGTTGGCTTCGGCCTGTTGCTTGGCCTTAAGCAATGCAGGACTTGCAGTTGCAGAGTAAGCCGTCGGGCCTGTCAGCCAGTGTGCTAGCAGGGCAACCATTAACGTAAGAACTAACAAGGAACCTAACTTCATGTGGACCTCCAATTAGGTTTTCTCCTTTGGCAGAAAAACAAGCCGCTATGTTGCCGTGTCTTATTGTGTAACTTGCAAACGGCTCGTGAGCAAAGCGGAACTCGCTAACGCAGCAAAAGCGCTTGAACCAACTAACCAGGAGCATGTAAGAAAAAACAGAGTGTGAGTTGCCAGCGTTGCGATTCTCACTCTTATTGCCACGTTGATGAGATTCTCCTCCCAAACTTTTTCGGTTTATGCCTTGAAACTCCCCACGCTTTATCTATGGGCTAACTCAAAGGACCGATGAAAAGTTCGAGCTATACGTCAATCACCACCTCATCGCCATCCCAGAAGAATTTAGTTGAAAGCCCCGCAGAAGCGGTAATGTCCTCAATGTACTTGAATATCTCCTCGGCTCTTGGGTCGTGGCGCGGCACGACCTCGGGATTATAAGACCTCTCCAGCATCACCGGAATATATGAAACCCGCTCAACCTTCGCCCGAGATATGATGCATTTGAGGATGAGGCTCTTACTCTGGTCGGGATGAAATGGCCCATAGAGATCCCTCCGCTTGCTCGATGACTTCAGCAACAGCATCCGTTGATCACCCTCCTCCCGGGCTATACTTCTTTCCAAAAGGAAGTTTGCAAGGCTATGCACAATAACCTTTCCCTTATAGATCTCTATCCCCTTCAATATGTGGGTTCCAGTCCCCAGCACCAAGTCTGCCCCCGCATCGATGGCAGCACGCCCCACCTCAAAACCGTAGTCAGGGATCGTCACCGGTGTGTCATGTATGCCCCAGTGGTCAGTCATTACGACAATGTCAGCCTGCTCCTTCGCCTTCTTTATGTCTTCCACCATGGCCTCCAGGTCTTCCTTATACGCCCACGTGGAAACCCTTGTGTACGGAGTCCCAGGCTGGTAGTCGTAGGGCTCATAAAGGGTATGGGCCCTCACCATAGCAGACCCAGGCTTGTTCTCTTCAGCCAGAGACCAATTGGGACCTTGAGAACAGTACCCCAGAAAGGCTACCTTTACTCCCTTGCGCTCAACAACCGCAGGCTTTCTGGCCTCGTCAATGTTGCGCCCTGCCCCACACACGGCAATCCCCATACCCTCCAGCCGCTCCCTACACTCCACCAAGGCATCAATACCCCAGTCCATACAGTGATTGTTGGCAAGAGTACACACGTTGAAACCCGCTGAAACAAGGGCAGGCATCCCTCGCGGGTCGTGAGGCATAGCGCCATGCGGTGTCAAACCTGGGCAGCCTGTCTCCGCATAAGCGGTTTCGCAATTGAAGAAAGAGATATCTGCCTTTCTCAAGAGAGATTCAACTTTGGCAAAACTCGACTTCCAGTCCCTGCGAGCAACGACCACATCCCCTACAGTAAACATCGTGACAACATCATCCCTTTGCATCACTCAACTTCTTTCTATGACAGAATAATTTTACCGCATCCCTGGTAGTGCTTATCTACGGGCTAGCGGTTTCGCTCAGCGGCAGCCGTCCTCCCCGCTATGCGCCCGAAGACCAAGCCCCGGGTGACGCCGGAACCCCCGACGTAGTTGTAGTAGAAAGTCCCCAGGATGTCCCCGGTGGCATAGAGACCGGCTATGATCTTGCCCTCGGTGTCGAGGACGCGCGCGTTGCGGTCTATCTTCAGGCCTCCAAAGCTGAAGGTAATGCCGCAGGTCACCGGATAGCAGAGGAAGGGCGGGGTATCGATCCTCAATGCCCAGTTGGACTTAGGAGGCTCGATGCCCTCGGTTCTCTTGCCATCCAGGATACCGGGATTGAACTCGCCCTCCTGGACAGCAGCGTTGTACTCCTGGATAGTGGCTAGCAGGGAGCTCTTATCATCTATATCCAGCTCGTCTGCCAGCTCCTCCAG
>JACPSE010000046.1 GCA_016193465.1 Deltaproteobacteria bacterium | reverse complement strand
GCGATTGGGGGTCAGGTCTTGCAATCATACATTCCTCTTTTTTCTGCCCTCCAAATCCTTCAGCCGGCGACTCACCGTAGCATAGTGCACTCCGAGATATGCGGCAATCTCTCCTAGCCTGTACCCGTACTCTCTGTAGGCCACCTCAACGGCCTTGTCTCCTTGCCTGCTAAAGAGCTCTTCCAAAGTCGGCCTCACCGCCCGCCATTGCACCCTGGGCACTTCCTTGATCTCTTCTACCCCTTGGGTATGCCTCTCTATAAACGCCTCACTGCCGAGATAAATCTGCCGCTTAAGTCTCTCCCAAGGCTGATGCTCTAGCCCTTCTCTGACAAACTCCCGATACCTGGCTTGAGCTTGTCTTCTCTTCCGCCCAAATTGCCCTAAAACCCAATCCACTGTCAAAGACTCAGGCGGAGTCTCTATGCCCGCCGTGGCCCTGTAGCTGCTCCACCTCCAGTCTGCTACCTTTCTCTTTGACTTTACTCTTAGTGGATTGAGCACTACATAGCGGCAAAGCTCCAACAGGTGGGCCTCTTTCTCCACTATGATGGCCTTATACCTGCCCTGAAATATATGACCTACACGCCTGTGGCTACGGTTAAAGGCCTGGGTATAGACCCCGTTCAGTTGGCGCATCCCCAAAGAGAGATTGGGCTTGGGTGTCTCTATAAGCAGATGGTAGTGGTTATCCATCAGACAGTAGGCATGGCAGAGCCAGTCATAACGGGAGACAACGTGGGAGAGGGTGCTAAGAAAGAGTCCTCGATCTGTGTCGTCCAAGAAGATCTCTTGACGGGCGTTGCCGCGAGAGGTGAGATGGTAGAGTGCTCCTGGATACTCTAAGCGCAGGGGCCGAGACATGCCTCGGCATTATCAGAACTGTTGCTTGATTGCAAGACCTGACCCCCATCACATTTGTGTGAGACGATTGAGGGCATCGTAGGTGAAGGTGCGGTCGTTGTCGTAGCCACAGGAGAGGTTCTGGAAAGTGCCCGAAGGGCCTGAGGTGGTCCGGTTTGCGATCTTCGTAAATCGGACACCGAACTCCATCTGGCTATCCCATAACTATGGACATCCAGCGACTTGACCCCTCACTCTCACGCCACGCGCTCCAACACGAATCGTTGTGTCTCCACTTGCGGCAGCTTCAACGCTCCCGGATGAAGTCAGGTACTCCCACGCTTTGTAGCCTCCGTAGATAGCTGCGGCCGCGGGTCTTGGGGTCAAATCTTTCACCAAGGGTCTTGGGGTCAAATCTTTCACTGTGACATTGACGCTCTCTCATCGGCACCTCAATGAATGTCAAAGGTAAAGATGCGACCCCCTTTCCGCCGAAGGGCCTGAGGTGGTCCGGTTTGCGATCTTCGTAAATCGGACACCGAACTCCATCTGGCTATCCCATAACTATGGACATCCAGCGACTTGACCCCCTCACTCTTCACCTGACCCCCAACACCCCTCCTTCGATCACCGCTTTCGGGCACAAGTCTTAATGATAGTATAACGCTTGCCATCCCACATTAGATAAAACCCATCATCGCTACGTAGGGTGAAGGCCACGACGATGGCATCCATTTCATTCCGACAGTTCCGCCACAATGCTAGAGACATTTTGGGCTTCCCGTTAAAATAGTCAAAATACTCGGTCATCGGCTGTCCGTGTTTAAGGGCAATAACGACAAGAAATGTCGAAGAAGAGCTGGCGTCCTTCCCAGCTACGGCGTAGTCCCTATCTCCATCGTTGTTGAAATCGCCCTCAATGATGAAGGAAAAACCGTCTTGTATGAAGAAGTTTTTTTCCCATTCATTACCCAGATCGTCTACTGTCATCAGCCTGGGCTCCTTGACGTTCGGTAACAACTCTCTCAAGAGTGCATTATTGATCCTAAATTGATCTGAAGGGGGACTCTCCATTGCGCGTAGCAACCATGCAACTGTTATGGAGAAAAAAACGAGCAGGATGCTTATCGCGCCTGCTTGAAATCTCTCTATGCGCGTTCGAAGGTGCTTCATCATCGTCCAAAAATAGTCGACGGATCCCACCTCCGACCGCCTTGGAGGACCTCTATATGTGTGTTGGGACCAGTTAGGCGACCAGTTTGTGTTAGAACTCCAATGGGTGTTCCTTTATTTACTAGCATGCCAGCCTCGAGGCCAGACATGAGCGCTGTATGGCCATGTAAAATAGTTGGGCCAGACATCCCTGAAGGCGTGTAAAGGAAATAATCACCGTGAGTGGGATTATAGCCTCCGCCTATAATCTGAATCGGCCCCGGTGCTAACGCTTGAGTTCCGTATCCTCCCTGAGTGGGTGCAACATCAATTCCGCCATGGAATCCAGAGCCCCTAGGCCCATACGGGCTTGTCATGACTTCTCCTCCCTCAAACAGATCACTGATACTATAGGAGGGAGTCTCTCCAGGTGGGGCAACGCCCCGGGGCATACAGTTAGAACAGCCAGCAGATCCACCCACTCCGTCCGGCAGCGACTGCCAAAGCTTGTACCCTCCGTAAAATGCCGCAGCAGTAATGGCACCACCGAGCGCTCCATACCCGACATTCTGCCCAAACTTTCCGCCGTAGATGCCTGTACCGATTGCACCAACTACCGCTCCTGTGACGGCACCAGAGGCAACCGCGCCGAGGAATCCCCCTCCGTAGGCTCCCGCAAGCGGGGGTCCAATGCCTCCCGCGATCCCCCCAAGGAAGGCCCCTCCAAAGACATTGGCCGCAAAGTTCCCTCCATTGATGCCACTGTTGACTGCACCCGCTGTGGCACCTCCAATGGCTCCTGCAAGCATGGCAGGGGCACCCAGGCCCCAACTGACAATGCCGACAATTGCCCCCACAATGGCCCCGAAAAATCTCCGGAAGAAGCCACCCTTCTTTTTCTTATAACCAGATGGATCAATGTAGTTAACCGGGTTATTCCCAACATAACTATACCGGTTGAACGATTGCGGATCTCCAGGCTGTGGTACAAACGGGTCTGGGCTAATGAATCTGCCAAGCTCCGGATCATAGTATCTACCGCCATAGTAGTAGAGGCCGCTCTCGGGATCAAGCATCTTGCCGGTGAAGCGCCGGATGGAGTCGCCGATCCCTTCCTCTCTGGAGACTTTGCCCCAAGGATCATACTCGGCGAGCTGGATTCTGGCGGCCCAGAGATCGGTGATGACATTGATCCCGCCCAGATGGTCATTGTGATAGAAGAGCTTCTCTCCTCCCTTGCTCGCCCCGACGATCTCATTCCCGATCTTGATATATTTGGTGACAACCCCACCACCATCAATCTCATAGCCGGAGAAGGGGTAGGTCGTAATACCGCCGGGGCTGTCCTTCTTTACCCTGATGCCAGTGTAATCATAGGACATTAGGGCCGTGCCGCCAGCCGCGCTGACGCTGGATAGGCGGTTGTCAACATCCCAGACCATGGTCCGGCCCGCTCCAGTAAGCGTGTTCCCATTGGCGTCATAGGTGTAGCTCTTGCCGTCGGAGGTGCTTGTTACGGCGGAAGGATGAGAGGCATCGGTGTAGGAGTAGGTGATACCGGCCTTCTCCAGGATGTTGCCAATGGCATCGTAAACGTAGTTGTGGGTCACCTGACTCTGGCCGGAGCCGAAGGTCCCTGTGCCCGAGGTAAGGCGGTTTAGAGCATCGTAGGTAAAGCTCCGGCTGCCGGTCCACAGGGCATCCGTGATACCGGTGATATTGCCCGTGTTGTCGTAGGCGTAGGTGAGGTCCTGCATGGGGCCTGTGGGGCCGCTGCTGGTATGGATATAGCCGAGAGTGGCCTGGAACGTGTAGCCGCTTGGTGGAGTAGAGGAAGTGGTCAGGAGGTAGTCGCCTGTGGTTGAGTTGTAATGGCGATGGAGGCCTACCAGGCCTGAGCCTGAGCTTGTGTGGACGTAGCCGAGAGTCGCCTCGTTGGTGAAGCCTGCGGGCTGATCAGCGGTTGTCGAATAGTAGTGGTGGCCACTGCTCGAATGGACAAAGCGATAGAGAGGAACCGTCCCAGCAGAAGAGCTTTGGTCGATATATCCGGTCGTCCCCTCTGAAGTGTAGCCGGTTGGGGCGGAGCCGCTCGTTAAATAGTAGTGGTCGGTGTGGGTGACGTTCTGTGTCTGGGCGCTCCAGAGATAGGCGGAGGCGGTCCCGGTAAGGCCCTGGAGAAGGAGTCCGTTACTCTGGATGAAAGGCTTCGTGGCGCTCTGGGAGTCAGGGGCAGTAGTGGAGAGATATCCCACGGCAGAGCCGCTTACATCGAGGCTTAGGCCCCAGCCGGTGCAGACGCCTGAAGTGTTGCTGTAACAGGTGCTCCGGTAGACCGGGACCGTGCCGGTGTCAGAGGCGTTTTTGATATAGCCGATGACGCTTCCGGCCACTTCTTCAAGCGTAGTAAGTAGGGTCGAGGACTGGCGCGGTATCTCTTAGGTGGGCCTATCCGTTACCGTCTCTTTCGTCTGACGGTGCCTCACTAGCCTCACCGTAAATCCGTCTCCAGCCCCCGCCGCCTCAAACCGGACGTGACCCTTTCGGTCATCCGGCTTTCCTGAGCCTTTTCATCGTAGGGCGCTATCTGCCTGTCGGCTTTCGCCTTACGGTATATCCTTCGCCTCAGTTCCTGCAGATTGACGGAAGGTTTTATCATCCCTTCCCTGCCTCACTTCGCGGTCGAAGGAGTTAAACTCAGCACGGCCCCTTCGCTCCATCCGCATTACCAGACTTCTCAGCTACTACGGGCCACTCCGCCATCCTGTTGCCATTCGGCCCCTTTCCCGTGTCCACAGTTATAGGGCCTACCCTTCTCCAGAGATTTCTCCCTGGGGCAACAGGACTTCTCCAGTTTCCATCGTGTCCCTGTTACCGTGTCGCCGCCAATACCCCGCCGGTGTGGACCATCCCTTCAGCCAGTCTGAAATAGCCTATGCTGTCTTCGCCGAATATTGAGCGGCTCGACCACCGG
>JACPSE010000040.1 GCA_016193465.1 Deltaproteobacteria bacterium | reverse complement strand
CGGCGCCAATAGCCAAGACCAAAGTCCGCGCCTATCCGTTGGATGAGGTTCGCTTGCGGCGGATTGGGAACGCCGCCGTAACGCGCCACGGGATATGGGAAGTTGACGCCTTTTACATGTCGGCTCCGGTGGAGGGGGAGGGGAGACCGTATTTTCCATATTCCGTTTTAGCCGCCGACCATCAATCCGGTTTCATCGTGGGTTCGGCGCTCGCCGAGCCGTCCGATTGGGAGGCCAAATTTCCATCCGGCATTCTTGATTGCATCGAAAATAACAAGGTGCTGCCGAGCGCCTTCTGGGTACGAAAAGAGGAGTTGCGCGATCTCTTGGAGCCACTGGCTTCCCGGCTGGGCATTGAAGTTCAGTTGATAAGAAAGCTTCCGGAAATCGACCGGGTAAGGAGGGCGATGGTGAAATACTTCAAAGGCGGAAGATAACGAAGGAAGTTGTTTTTCTGCGCGTCGCAGCCGGAACCCGCCTAAAGAACCGCTTGCCTGGACCGATAGAGAACTGAGTATAAAGCGCTGAGAGCTGCAAAAGGACACCGCAGCGAGGTCTCGTTCCGGAAAAGATTCCCGACCCCTTAAATTGCCCTTAAATCCTACCTCATGTGGCGTGAATCACGGATCTAGCTGCACTGTCCGACCAAGAAGCGGCTAGCGTCGCTCTGCCGACCAAGGACAAAGGCTTGCTGCGGACATGATATTCAAACCCTGAGCAAGGAGAGATTCGGAATCCTTCGAAAGTCTCGGGTGTTGCAAGTCAGCAGAGTACTGCCGGTAAACATCGCTGTAGCGGCGATTACGCTGTCTGGGACCTTAAGCCGGTATTGTCTCCTGATGAAGGCGGCGAGGCGCGCGATATGAGAGTCAAGGGAGATTACTGCGACCGTGGTTAACAGTTCCTCTATGAGCTTCTCTTCTGCGGTGCTCAGGTTGGAAAAAGCAAAAAGTTCTAGCTCGGTTATGGCCGACACATACAAAGGCACGTTTTGCGTGAAGACGTTTCTGAGGGAAGAAACGGTATCGGGTTCGTCCTTGAGATAATAGAGGATCGCGTTGGTATCGAGGGTGTACACCAGGCCGTTTAATCAGGACGGATAGACTTCCTCGTCCACTCCTGGCGCATTTTCTTTAACTCCCGGACAGCGTCAGGAGTTCGATGTTTCCATAGGCCCCGGGCTTTCTCCCATATTGCAAGTCGCTCTCTCGGGCTCATGAGCGGATAGACAGGGGCTTTGGGTTGCTGAATCCGTTTTGCCATATGACCGAATGATATCGCAGGATCGGAAGAAATGAAAGGCCGGTTATTTCGCGCTCCTGGTGGATGCGTGGTCTAGGACGTAGATCGATTCCGCCTCACCGTCCCGGGGATAGTTGCGTATTTGCGCAATTGCGCAAATACGGCAAGCTTGCCTTTTCGTATAAACCTCGAACTCTGCATGTAATATCTATGCTCATTCGGGAAACGAACACGAGCACGTTTCCTCACCAAAGCGCGTGGCGTGAATCACCGATCTAGCGGCACTGTCCGACCAAGAAGCCGATGGCGCCGCTCTGTCAGGATTGTCGAGAAAAAAAAGCCAGACCGTCACTCTCCTCCTTCTCAGGGTGGCCCGCATCTCCTCTCGATCAAAAACAAAGAAAATAAGTCCATCCTCAGGCCTGACCCTAATCCTCCTTGTCCCACCGTCTAATCAGTACTGTCAATCTTGTTGTCTCCTGCGCCGTGTAGTAAAGTTTCTCATCACACAGGAACGGAGGCAGGATCATGAAACGGCGTGAGTTCATACTGCTCCTTGCGGTCGCGCCTCTGCTTACGACCGTAGCTGGGCGCTCTCGCTCCGCATGGTCGGCGGATGCCGCAGGCGACAAGTCGCTGGAGAAAATTCGCCAGAACTGGAGGTCGCTGCTGGCGCGCGACGCGAAGGTGAGTTTTTCCACGGAGCCGCTGCGGAAATCCAAGGCGGAGTGGAAAAAGATCTTAAGCGAGCCCCAGTTTTACGTGCTGCGTGAGGAGGGCACGGAGCGGCCGTTCTCACACCCGCTCAACGACGAGAAGCGGCCAGGGGTCTATGTCTGCGCCGGCTGCGCGCTGCCGCTTTTCACCTCCCAGATGAAGTTCGACAGCGGCACCGGCTGGCCGAGCTTCTTCACCAACATCCCCGGCCATCTGGGCACCAAACAGGATTACCAGCTGATCCTAGCGCGCACCGAATACCACTGCGTCCGCTGCGGCGGCCATCACGGCCACGTGTTCGACGACGGCCCGCCGCCGACCGGCCAGCGCTGGTGCAACAACGGCGTGGCGCTCAGATTTATTCCGGCATAGCCGAGAAGATGTGATCGGGGAGTCTGCCGGGAAGGTTTACTGACCGGTCAGGGGGGGATTGGAAAAAATAAAGTTTTGGGGTCAAGTTTTGGGGTCAGGCCTGAGTATGGACTTATTGGCCCGGCCACCTTTTCCTATTCACCCCACCACCAAAAAAGAGACGCTGCGGAAAATCCAGTCCGGGCGATGATGTGGGTCAATGATGTGACCGGGTCGGGAGACCCGGCCGAAGTTAGTTCCGCGTAAAATAGGGCAAAATCTTTGAGAAAACCGATGAGCATTTCGCTGATATTTCCTCAAACACACCTACGCAGTCTTGCGGCGGACGCGCCGCTGCAAACTCCAGCAGGTCGAGTCGTTTTCGAAGCTTAGGTTTTCGAAGCTTAGCGGACATGCGTGGATAGAGCCTCCGACGGAGGCGGCGCTTGCTTTCCAGGCGCCGCCATAGACGCTCGTCGGCGTTGAATTGGGCCACGAGCTCCTGAGCGCGTCGTTGCACCGGGGGGAAGATGGTAAACCGGGGTCATACCGCAATTCCCATATGAAAAGATTCTTGTCGGGCCTGCTCTATGTCTCGATCCGCCGAATCCCGGCGACGATGATCGGAAAGCCGCTCGGCATCCAGCCTGCCCTTGGCAAAGCCGTTCATTTTCCAAGGCTTGCAGAGAAGACAGCCGGACCGGCGGTTCTTAGGTCGCCTACGCTTGTGATGTGCCATTGCTTAATGCTGCACGTTTGTCATCTTTGCGCCGACGGCGATTGCTTGCTTTCTTCGCCTCCGCCTTGGGGCCATAGAACGCGCCGCTACCTTTTTTTGGGCCCGCGTGCTCAGTCTTTTTTGCGTTGTATGCCATATAACTTAGCTGAAAGAGGTTACTTCTACCTGCAACCGTTTTTTTCTCGCGTCGTTGACGATGTTTTCGATCTGCTTGGCAACCCGGTCGTCAATCCAATCTGCCCCACACTGGGTGCAAACCGTGGCGGGAACTTTCCGTACAACTACGACACCTGAGGTTAAATCAGCAGTGAATGTCGTAATGCCCGT
>JACPSE010000039.1 GCA_016193465.1 Deltaproteobacteria bacterium | reverse complement strand
TTTGGTCTGGGTAAGCTTGGTGACTCCCGTGCCGTCAGCATCCATCGCATAGAGTTCTGTGGGGCCGCTCCGGTCGGATACGAAGGCGATGCGCTTGCCCTCAGGTGACCACTGTGGATAAGCGTCAAAGCCAGGGTTGCGCGTGAGTCGGCGCTGGCCGGTTCCGTCACCGTTCATGACGTAAATTTCCGGGTTGCCGTCGCGCAGGGAAGTGAAAACGATGCGGCTCCCGTCTCGGGACAGCTCCGGCTGAAGATCGTCTTTGTCGTTGTTGGTCAGGCGAACGACCCGCGAGCCATCCGACGGCGATAGGTAAATCTCCTGGTTGCCGTCCAGATACGATACAAAGACAATATCGTCCCGGGCAGGGGTTTGCTCGCCTGCAATCAGATTGCCGCATGCCACCAACGCCCAGCCGAAAACAATTACGAGCGCAAGCCAACCCCCCTTTTGTCTCTCCATGCTGATTCTCTGCCCGCTGTTCCTCGATCACTGCAATATCTGCTTGCAGCCGCTCAACGGGACTCCCGGCTCACTAAAGCGCAGAAACGATCGCCTCAGCCAGCGGAGCTTGGCCAGAAACCGGGCCATCACTGTTCCAGGCCTTGACCAGGTACTGTCCGGCTTGGTTCAACGGAAGCTGGAAGGAAATATTGCCTTGTTCATCCACCTGCACCACATGGAGCGTCGCGAAGTTAGACGGATCGGCAATCTCCAAAACCACCTGCCCGGCGAGTGGGAAGTCTCCGCCGAATATTTCGGTCACCGTTCCCTGCGTTACGCCCGACGGCGAGGAGACCCATGGTCCTGCCTGCGCGGGTACAGCCGCCAGCGCCAGGCCCACCGCCACAAGGAAAACCCTAGATAACATCCGAGGTAGACGTATTGATCTCATTGAAATTCCCCCTCCTTTATTTGTAAGGTTTTAAGGTTCGCGAGCCCTGGCTCCTATCATTCCTTGACTTTGCACTTTAGTCAGAATAGAAGCCATCCTGATTGGTGTTGCTCGCCTTAGCATCGTTCGCCCGCTAATCTTGTGGACTGTACCTGCCGAAACCAGCGCTGTAGGGGCTTACGTATAGCACTCCGTGGTCGCCGGTTCCCGTGTCGTTGTAAACTTCCTGGATAACGGCGAACTCTCCCCAAATGTCCGGACCGATCTCTGTACCGTCGGCCGCATACCACAAGCCGGCAACTTTTGTGGCGTCTGCCGGGGCGGCAACGATTTTTACGAAATACTCCCACCTCTGTTTCTTACCTTTGGCGTCAATGTATGTCCCTTTCTGGTGGTTAGTTAACCATGCTCCCGAACCGACATATGAGGCATACCCGTGATGCCTATCAAGCAGCAAGTCACCGTCACAATCTTGGTTGCTTAACCAGGCATCGTCCCACTTCATGAGGAGCTCCACATCTGCCCATGGCTGGCACCAGGACGCATTGCGATATGCATCGCAGTAGGTCCCGTTAAACATGCGGGCCTGGTAATTATAGCCCCACTCGTCAAAACCGGTCTCGATGACCACACCATCAGTTCTGAGAAGTGTCCCGTCCTGAATGGTTGTGCACGCTGCGTCCGCAGCCAACGGCGACAGTACCAAAATAGCAACCGCAAGCGTCACAGTTGACAGAAGCGTTCGTTGTGCCGTCATAATTTTCCTCCGCTCGATTATTTTTGTCCGGAAACCGGACTACCTAATAACTGTCTTGAAATTGGTATAAGATTAAGTCCCTCTACTTACCCTACCTACGTAGCAATGCCCAAATATCTGGGCTTGACATAACCCAGGCAATTCCATACCGTCAATACGCTTTTTGACGTATATGGTCTCAGGTCGCAGAACAGGGGAGACGAAGCGCAAAAGAGAAGCCGCTGCGGCAAAGGCAAAGCCGCAACTGCTGTGTGACGTGATAGGCGCAGCAGGGCAATGGCAGGTCGTTTTTACACCCGGGGGCGCGCGATGCGTAGTTCATAGTGCAGGCCACAGGATGCAGCGACGGGCAGAATGTGAGGGCAGGCGACTTTCTCTCCGTTGCGTTAGAATAGCAGGCCAATGCCTGCTTTTTTTAGAAGGGCGGCAGACGACTCTCCAAACAACCTTGCTAAAGCCGCTAAGGCTTACGCAGCGTGAGGCCGAGGTTCTGGCCTGGGCATCTCAAGGCAAAAGCAACAAGGAGGTTGGGAGCATTCTTGGGTTGAGCGCTCGCACAGTAGGAAAGCACTTGGAACATATCTATAGCAAGTTGGGGGTTGAAAGCCGCACGGCAGCAGCGGCCAGAGCCTTTGAAATAGTGGAGAGTGCCGCAAACTAAATTCCGCCTGCCTTTCTTTGCATCATAGCCCGCAAGACGATATTTTCTCTTGGATATAAGGGATCAAGCGGCTGGATGTCTATAATAGTTGGTGGAGAGTTACTTTCGGATGTCGGCGACTTGTTTCTGGTAAACCTCTTTGATCTCGGTCTAGCTTGCTGTGCATGAATTCTAAAAATATCCCTGGCTACCGGCAATAAAAAGGGCGGGTCACCCGACAAAGGGGCCCGCCCCCTTTTAGTTTCAGACCCTAGAGGCTCATTTCGGTGGCGGCGGGACCAGGCAGGTAACACTCGATGAATTACCCGACCCATCCGTCGCCGTGATCACCGCATCTCCTGGACCGACCTGGAAGTGCCTGATTGCAGCCGGACCCATCGTATTCACGAAGGTCACTCCCGACTTGCCAGGAGTCTGCGTGATCTTGATGGTCTCGCCGCTTGCCAGTACGTAGCTACCAATCTTGATGGTCGGCGCGCTGCAGATGTCACTTCCAGATACCTTGTAGAAACCATCCTGATTGGTGTTGCTAGCCTTCGGCACGTTCTTGCCGCTCGGGTTGACGCTCTCCACGCAGGAGACAGTTGGCGGCGTGGTATCTTGCACCGTCACGGTGGTGCCACACGAGCTCGTGTTGCCCGAACCGTCCGTTGCCGTGCAAGTGCCGCTAGTGGTTCCAACCGGGTAGCTCCCTGAGCCCAGCGTGCAGCTTGTCGATGCCACGCTACAGTTGTCTGTAGCTGTTGCGGAGCCCACCGTGACATTGGCGCTGCCATTTCCCGTGCACTCCACGACTTGTGCCGCCGGACAGAAAATACCAGGTGGCTCCCGATCAACAACGGTGACCGTTGCCCTGCATGAGCTACTGGCCCCGTCGTCGTCGGTCGCTTGGAAGGTGACTGTGGTGGGCCCTAGCGGATAGGATGGCCCTGGACTCGTCGATGTGCTCACTATCGTCCCGTCGGAATCGCTGGCGCTGGTGGTGATCCCGGTGGTACTCGTGCAGACGCCTGGGTCAGTGGCCACAGTGGCTGGGGTGCAGGACACGACCGGCGGCTCATTCGGGTCGCAGGCGTCGCCGATGCCGTCCCCGTCGGTATCCGCCTGGCCTGGGTTGGGCACGGCAGGGCAGTTGTCCTGGTCGTCCGGGACACCATCGCCATCGCTGTCAATCACGTTCGGGGTCGTGGGGTCGGTGCCCGCGGCGACCTCGTCACCGTCGTTCACACCATCGCCATCGGTGTCCGGGTTATTCGGGTCCGTACCCAACGTGCCCTCTTCCACGTCGGTCAGGCCATCGCCATCAGAGTCAGGAACTTCGGTTGCCGTTCCAAGAATGCCGACTGTGAATCCGTTCCAGATTTCGTCGCTGAGGCTCCGCCAGGACACGGAACTGAAGGTCCCGAGAAAGCGGATGGTCCCATGGGGCTCTCCCGTCCCGAGCAACTGGTACTCGAAGTTTCCACCGCCCAGGTCGACGACGTTCTTGAAGGAGGTGCCGCAACCCCAGAAACCACAGTCATTGCCATTGGAAGCGTCTCCGAAACTCAGGATCTCGAAGTCTTTGTCGAACGCGTAGCCGTTGCCGTTGAGGCTCACGTAGGCGAACGCAGGGTTGGCGACCGGTTCCGAGAACGTCAGCGTCTGCGTACCGGCGAACCTCAGAGCGATGATGTCCGTGGCCGTCGGGATGTTCGCGACTACGTTACTTGTGTAGGGAGAGGTCGCGGGGTTCCTGGTAGTCCCGAAGACACCGTTCGCATAATAGTCTGACCCACCACTGGGCTGAAAGAAGTGGATCCCTTGTGGGTTGGTGTAGGTCACAGAAACCACAGAAGTGGGTGTTGTGATCGTTCCGACTCCCTGGAACCCAGCCGACGGGTCGAGATCCCCGCCCGTCCAGTCTGCCCAGAAGAAGACGAACGGCGCCGTTACCTCAACTCGGACATTGTCAACCAACGGGCCGCAACGGCCGGTCTCAAGGCTTTCGAACTTGAGCTCGGTCGAGGAGGCGCTTGCCGTGAAGCTGAAGGACTCGTCTCGCCAGCCCAGGCTGAAGATGGTGCGGCCAGTGACGTTGAATGTGGTTGTCAAGGACCCAGCGCCGGCTGTAGCCGTCACGGTCTTGTCGGGATCGTTGCCTGACTCGCTCACTGGGCACTGAGGGTTCCCTGCCAGTGAAAACGACACTGTGTACGCCTGCCCGGACACCGTGTCAAAGGTCTGGGCGATCGTACCACCAGGGCCACCGATCGTATCCTTGTTCAGGTCAATTGCATGGCTGCTACCGTCGGGGGAAGGTTGCCAACCCGATACCCAATTTATGCCGCCGCCGCCCACTATCCAGGGACTTCCGGTCGTTCCCGGTGCCGCGGCTTCGAAACTACCATCGCTGAAGGCGGCGGCCAGAACGGTTCCAGCTGAGAGCATCGCCATCGCCAATGCGACCGCCACCAGTCCCAAGAACCACCGGTGCCTGGTGCGTATCTCTGTTGTCAGCATACCTCTCCTTCTGTTGGAAGAGAAAAGAGGACAGGCTACCTTTCCGGTTGTTTTACATTTGGTGAGTAGCGTGTGGCCAGCGCGGTGGGAAGTTTCCAGCGCGAAGATAAAAGTTCTGAAGATTTTTCTCATGACTCTTTGCCCCCTTTGGCCAGTCTGTGTTGCCCGTGCAACGACTAAAATTTACGTTTTCCCAAGTGAAGCTGTAAAGATGGCAGAAAAAAATAAATGGTTACCCTTTTTACCTTGACAGCATGTCGGGTGTAAAGTACAAGGAGGTCTCATTTTTGAGTCCCATTTGGGACCTTAAGAGTTCTATGGCCATTAGGATACTTTTGGCGGGCGACCATATACTTCTGCGTCAGGCGGTCCGGGAGCATCTCGACCGAAAGCGGGGCGACGTCGAGGTGGTGGTAAGTGAAGCTGGGGATGCGGTGGATATCATGGATATGCTAACACGCCATTGTCCCGATGTTGTAATCTTGCAGTACAAGATGCACGGCCTCGGCCGCTTGTCCAAATTCTGCAATGAGGTATGTCGTCAATGCACATCAACCCGAATCCTCGTTGTAACAGGCTACTCAGAGGAGGAAGCGGCCCTTGAAGCTGGTACGGGTGGCGTTCATGGGTATCTGACGAACCGAGCGCCTTTGACCGAGCTCTCAGAGGCTATCGATACGCTTATGGCGGGAGGTCTTTGGCTTGACCCGAGGCTCCCACGCGGGCTTTTTCAAATGTTCTTAAACGGGGCCGACAACGGAAGGGCAAAGCTGCGAAGGCTTAGCCGACAGGAGCTGAGAATCCTTTCTTTGCTTGCCCAAGATAAGAGCAACAAGAAAATCAGTTCCGAGCTTCACATCAGCGAAAAGACGGTAAAGAACCACGTCACGCATGTCCTTGGTAAACTCGGAGTCAGAAATCGGCAGGAGGCTCGACGCTATTTCCTGGGGGAAGATAGAGATCCTCAGGCCGCATCATCGTAGTGCCCGTTCATTCCTCGCCTTCGGTCCCTGGCGAGTCTACCCTTTATGACCGTTTGACCTCGCGCGTTTTCGGAAGTAAATTGGGCCTTCTGTACAGCTTGGCTGAGGAGGAGAGGAGATTCTTAAACGTTCTTCACTGCTTAGTCTATTTTTGCTAACGGCCATTCTGCTTGTTGGGACGAGGACCTACACGCTTTGGCAAGAAGGGCCGTGGGAACTGCCCAAGGCGGCCAAAGCTAAGGAATCACCCATGGACGAAGGTTCAACAAAAGAGCCGCCGCGACTCCAGTTGACAAGCACGAAAAATATTATTGATAAAAATCTCTTCGACCCGGAGCGGGGGGCTGGCAGAACTCAGGAAACAGAGGCTTCTACCGTTGCGATGCAGCGGATCCGGAGTATGGTTCTTTTAGGCACGGCGATTTTGGGCAGCAGCCGCTATGCCATATTACAGCAACCCTCTGATCCACGTTCTCCTCAGCCGGGACCTTCTGGAGGACAGCAAACCAGCCTCCGCCTCAAGTTGGGAGATACGGTGGAGGGATTTAAATTGTCCGAGATCCACGACAAAAAAGTGGTTTTCACGAAGGGCAGCTCCAAGGTGGAGGTAGCCCTCGATTTTTTCAGAAAAGTCGAGCCGGCCAAGCAAGGTCCCGCAGGCCCGACACCGGCCAGACCAGGAATCGCGCCGAGGGTTCCTCCTCCGCAAGGGAGAGTGCCCCCACCTTCGGTCGCGCCGTAGTTTGAAGGAGGCGATGATGGCAAGAAAAATTATTTTGTTACTTTCGGTTTTTCTGCTAACGGCGGTTACGATCACGCCGGCGCCAGTCGCAGGGCAAGAAACGCCTGCTCCAATTCCGCCGCAGGAACAAATCCAGCCTCCGGCCGCGCCGCCGCAGGCGGTCGCCCCTTCTACACCTCAAGTGATACCCCCTCCAGGGGCTCCGGAGAGCCGCCTGCTTCCGCCTCCAACGGTCGCTGCTCGATCAGCCGACATGGTCTCTCTTAATTTCAATCGCGCGGAATTGGTCGAGGTAATTCATGTCTTGGCGCAGCACTTAAAACTCACCTACACGATTGATCCCGAGGTTAAAGGGACGGTGACGATTAACAGCGCGGAGCCGCTAAAAAGGGACGATCTCCTGCCGATTTTTCACCAGGTCCTGCGCATGAACGGCGCTGTGGCGGTTAAGACTGGCGAGATGTACCGCATCGCTCCTATCAAAGAGGGAAAGGGGCTGGCCCGTCCTTTTGACCAGGGCAAGGAAGACAGTTATGCGATTCAGGTCATACCGACCCGTTTTTTCTCTGTCGCCGAGATGAAGAAGCTTCTCGCTCCTTTTGTCACTCCGGGGGGGGAGCTCCTGGATTATCCGCGGGGGAATTTTTTCATTATTGTGGATCTTCCATCTAACATCCAGCGGCTCATGGAGATCAGAGATTTGATCGACGTGAGCACTTTGACTGGCACGCGCATGGAGATCTACCAGCCTAAAGTAGCGAGCGCCGAGGAGCTGGCAGCGGAGATGGCAAAGATCATGCAGATCTACGCCTCGTCCGCCGCGCAGGCGGAGGGTTTTGCGGCCCAGTTTCTTCCCATCCCGAGAATCAACCAGCTATTGGTCATAAGCCACAGCGACGCGGCCTGGACCTATGCCAAGCGCTGGCTGGAACGAATCGACGCCGTAGGCGAAGGTCCGGGAAGAAGGATCTTCATCTACCCGGTTGAGAACGGCAAGGCGACCGAACTGGCGGACATACTAAATCAGGTCCTCGGACAACCCTCCGCCGCCAGGAGGGAGACGCCCAGGACTCTGCAAGATCTTCATAGGGGAGTCCCGACTGCACCGGGAACGCCCGGCGCGCCGCGCCCTGGTCTTCCTCCGCTGGGTGCTCCGGGAACGGCTCCTTCTACGGGAAGCCAAGTTCCGCCGCTAGGTGCCTATGCGGCTGCGCCGTTGCCCGTGCAGCCCCCATTGGGAGTGCCAACGCCATCTCCTGCCGCTCCCGCGACACCGACCGCGCCGGGGGCGAGGCCCCAGGAGCAGCTCCGCATCGTGCCCGATCCGGCAACCAATTCGCTGATTATCTATGGCACTGCGCAGGAGTTCCAAAACATAAAGAATATTCTTAAAGAGCTGGACATCATGCCGCGTCAGGTTTTAATGGATGTATTGGTAGCAGAGGTAACCTTGGGAGATGATCTTTCATTTGGCGTTGAGTATGAGCTTAGGAGAAGGGGAGGGAATGTCCGAATCTTTGATCGGGAATTCGGGTCGCGAGCTTCCATCCTGAGCGGCACGCTCCCTTCCGCTGCAGCCACCGGACTGACTCGGTTCCCGACCGGCATCAGTGCCGTGATTGGGACCGGTGATGATGTCCGCATCTTCATTAACGCCCTGATGAAGGACTCACGCGTCAAAGTTCTCTCCTCTCCAACTATCCTTGCGACCGACAATCGTCCGGCGAGGATCCAGGTAGGGACCGAGGAGCCAATCCCGACTGGCTCGGTGCAATCTCCTGTCAGCGGGGGCACCATCACCTCTAGTACGACCATCCAGTATCGCAATACGGGAAGGATATTGACCATCATCCCTCAGGTCAACTCCCAGGGGCTGGTGCATCTCCAGATCAAGGCGGAGGTGAGTCAGCGGGGTGTGGATGTGCGAGTGGGACAGGATTCGTTTCCCTCTTTTGACACGCGCGATGCCGAGACCACGGCCGTGGTTCAGGACGGCGAGACTTTAGTGATCGGCGGGATCATCACCGATAGAAAGAGCCGGAGCCGCACCGGAATCCCCTATCTCATGGATATCCCTGTATTAGGGCGCTTCTTTGGCACGACCACAGACGACATCGACCGCACGGAGCTCGTAATGCTCATCACCCCCCATGTGATCCGCAACCGCGAAGAGGCCAAGAGCGTTACAGAGGAATTCAAAGAAAAGCTCTCCACGGTTACGCGAGAGATCGAAAGGATGAGAAGGGAAAGCCCGGCAGCAAAGCAGCCCTAGGACGCAAAAAAAGGCTCGAGGTCATGCAAGAAAAGCCAAACCCGTCCTTGCGGTCGTTTGCGCCATTTGACCTCATTCCTCCGGAAGCGATGCGCAAGGTGGCGCGATTCTCTTTCGAGAAGGATTTTCGTAAAGGGGAAACGATCTTTGTTGAAGGAGCCTTCCCGAAAATTGTTTGGTTCGTAAAGCAGGGGCGGGTCCATCTCGAAAAATTTCATTCCAAGGGCAAGAGTTCGACCGTGTGCGTGAAGGCGACAGGAGATTTCCTCTGCTGCCTTCCTGCGCTTGACCGCAAAGGCTATCCTGCCGCAGCGATTGCAAGAGAGCAGAGCAGGTTGGTTGGGATTCCCTTTGAGGTTTTCTCTACACTCATGGCAAAATGGCCTGAGTTCTGCCAAAGAGTCATAGCCGTTCTTTGTGGGTGCTTAAGAGAAGTGGAGGCGACGAGAGGGCCTCCGGCCTACGAGTCTGCGGAAAAACGAGTAGTGAAAACGATTCTCATCCTGGCGGAAAAATTTGGGCCGGAAATACCGCTCACAAGAAGAGAAATAGCTGAACTCGCTAGCCTCACCGTAGAGACCACGATCCGAATGACCTCCCGCCTCAAAGACAAGCATTTAGTCACTTCCGATGGCAGAAACCCCCTCAGAGTAGATACCGAGAAACTCCGCGCCTACCTCAGATCCCTCTAATCTCCCGTGGCAAATCCGAGCTTTTTGGCCACTTCTTCCTGCCGTTTGTCGAGAGTCATGAAGGTAAGTTCCGGAGTATTCGGAGCGAGGAACAGGGCGCACGCGAGGTGCCATAGGTCGGCTCCCTTGAGATGACGACCGATGACCAGGATGCGGCTGAATTCAGGAGTAAGCGGTCGATTGGGATAGATCCAAGTGATTCCCGCCAGCAGAGGCCCGGCGTCCTCGGACACCCCCTCACGCGCCAACGCCGACCGGAACTCTGCCTCGAGCAGGTTTGATGAAAAGAGTCGATCAAACCCACCCAGCCGGCGCGCCATTTTCTTTGCCGCAGTCTCAGCGAAAGCAAGCGCCACAAGACAAGAGGTATCGACGTAGGCGACCTTCATTCGCGGGAATCGAGAAATCGTTTGAGGGCGCCGCGCTTCCGGGCCAAAGGCTGCCGTTTTCCTACCTGCCCTGAGGAGCGCTCTAGAATGCCGTGGTCTTCCAAGCGGGCAATGACTTTTGCCATGTTCTCTTTGGCGCGTTGGAGGGGCCGGATCTCGGCGATCTCTTCGCCTCGGTAGGCGATCACCACCCGCTGCCCGGACCGCACCTTGCGGATGACCTCGCTAAATTTAGCCTTCGCCTCATACGTCGAGTAGGTTTGCGCCATAGCCGTTCCTCCATGGACATTTGACATTATAGACCAGTCAGACTGGTCAGACAAGCAGAAATTGAGGCTATATTCCCCCCGCAAAAAAATCTCTCTAATATGATCTAGATCATAGACAGGCCTCTTTCCCATCTGTTAATCTTCCAGCCACATTTGGGCTTTTTTGCTTAGAGACATTGGGAGAGAATATCAAATTACAGTAGCAACCTATTCCAACCAGACAGGGAGGAAGGACCATGCTGAACAAAATCCTTCGGATCGGCGCTGTGCTGTTTTTATCTACGGTGCTCATAGGGCAGCCTGTAAATGGAGCGGAGCCACCTCCGCAACTGGTGATCAAGAGCGCGGAAGCTGACTATGGGAGCGGGCAGATTATCATTGAGGGCATAAATTTCGGCAGCTCGCTTCCCACTGTTACGCTCGCTGACAATCCACTTTTTGTCCTGAGCGCTACGCCTTACGAGATCGTCACGATCTTGCCTCCTCTACTCGAAGGGGCGACCTATCGGCTGATGGTCTCCAGGGGGCCGGCTACGACGCAGTTTGACATCTTCGACCTCACAATAGGTACAGTAGGACCTCAAGGACCACAAGGACCAAAGGGCGATAAAGGAGACACGGGTCCTGAGGGACCACAGGGAGTGGCAGGACCGGCAGGTCCAGCGGGACCTCAAGGTCCACAGGGTCCTCAGGGAATACAAGGGGTGCAAGGACCAAAAGGAGATACCGGAGCAACGGGACCGCAAGGGCCGGTAGGAGCAACGGGGCCAGCGGGACCGACGGGAGATACGGGTCCGATGGGGCCTCAAGGGCCGACGGGGTTAACAGGACCAGTTGGACCACAAGGCGAAGTTGGACCGATGGGTCCGATCGGCGCAACGGGTCCGCAGGGACCGGCCGGTGCCCAGGGTCCGCAAGGACCACAGGGCGCGCCCGGCCCAGAAGGGTTGAACTTCAAAGGAGCGTGGGACGTTGCGACCAACTACAACACCGATGACGCTGTCAGTTACGACGGTTCATCGTGGATAGCGAAGCAAGCGAATGTTGGCATTGCTCCTGTTGAAGGCCTGGATTGGACGGTGCTCGCCCAAAAAGGCGACACCGGAGCGCAGGGAGATATCGGCCCGCAAGGTCCACAGGGGTTGCAGGGACTCCAGGGAGTAGCGGGACCGACAGGAGCGACGGGACTGACGGGGCCAACAGGAGCAACGGGGGCGACAGGTCCGGCAGGTCCGACAGGAGCGACGGGACTCCAAGGACCGATAGGACTAACAGGCGATACAGGTCCACAAGGACCGATCGGACCAATTGGGCTAACAGGTCAGCAGGGGCCGCAGGGAGATACAGGAGCTGCCGGGCCACAAGGTCCAATAGGTCCACAGGGACCCGAGGGGCCAGCGGGTTCCGAGGGGCCAAGCACGACAACCGCCAACAGCCTTTACATTGGATCGGACCAGGATGCGAACGAACCAGATTCGAAATTGGAATTTGGCACGGATGGCAAAGCAAGGATGACGTTGTCTGAAAATGGCTACGTCAGCATGAATCCGCTCGACACGGCGACGGTTAGCGAAGGGTTCGACTCGGTCGCTCTTGAGCTGGCGGCGTCGGCCTTCAACAGCGGCAGCAGCGCGGCGGAAAATCAACGGTTCCACTTGGTAGCCGAGCCGGAGGGGAACAACACCACGGCTCCGTCAGGTCGCTTGAGTTTCTTCTTTGGCTCCGGCAGTGCGAATCCGACGGCGACCGGGCTATCGATCAATGCCGACGGCACGATCAATTTTGTTTCTGCTCAGAGCTTTCCGGGCACCGGCGACATCACAGCCGTGAACACGCCCGCTGGCTCCGGTCTTACCGGAGGCGCGGCCAGTGGGGATGTGAGCCTTTCCATTGCCGGTTCCTACCAACTGCCGCAGGGGTGCGGCGCTAACCAGGTGCCAAAGTGGAACGGCGCAAGCTGGGCATGCCAAAATGATAGCGACACGACCTACACTTCCGGGAGCGGCTTGAACCTGACCGGTACGACCTTCAGCGTGGCTCCGGCAGGCATCACCAGCGCCATGATTGCAAGTGGGGCCGTTGGCTCGGCAGGCCTGGCCGATGGAGCGGTAACGGCTAGCAAATTAGCTGCTAACTCCGTGGACTCCAGCAAAATTGCCGATGGTTCCATTGGCTCAGCGGATGTGAACACTGCCCAGATTCAAGCGCGGGTTACAGGCAATTGCTCGGCAGGCAATGCCATTCAGGTCGTCAAGCAGGACGGCACAGTGACTTGTCAGAGCGCCGGCTCCGGCACTGTGACCAGCGTCAGCGTCAACGCGCCTCTCACGGTGACCAATCCGACCACCACGCCAAACATCACGTTGCCAAACGTCAAAATCGAGAGCACCAACACCGCCATCGGAAGCAGTGCGCTCCTTAACAACACCACCGGCGTCTTCAACACCGCCAGCGGGAGGAGTGCGCTCCAAAATAACACCACCGGCTCCGGCAACACCGCCAGCGGGATCAATGCGCTCTTGTCCAATACCACCGGCGGCAGCAACACTGCCAGCGGGAACAGTGCGCTCTTAAACAACACCACCGGCGACGCCAACACCGCCAGTGGGGTCCAGGCGCTCACGAGCAACACCACCGGCATCAACAACACCGCCAGCGGGGTAAGTGCGCTCTTCAGCAACACCACCGGCGGCAGCAACACTGCCAGCGGGGTCCAGGCGCTCCTGAGCAACACCACGGGATCCAACAATACAGCTATGGGATTCGGGGCCAATGTGTCTGTGGGCACTTTGACCAATGCCACGGCCATCGGCGCTAATGCCGTAGTGGATGCGAGCAATAAAATCCGTCTGGGCAACGCCTCCGTGACGGAGGTGGAGACGGCCGGATACATGAAAGGGTTGACAGGCCTCTGCATTGGGAACGACTGCAAGACAACCTGGCCGGCCGGGAGCGTTACCGGTGTTACCGCTTCAGCGCCTTTGGCCTCCAGCGGCGGGACCACGCCGAACATCACGCTGCCAAACGTCAAAATCGAGAGCAGTAACACCGCAATTGGAACCAATGCGCTCACCTCCAACACCACCGGCACCGCCAACACCGCCAGCGGGGTCAGTGCGCTGCAGAGCAACACCATCGGCGTCAACAACACCGCCAGCGGGCTCAATGCGCTCTTTAGCAACACCACCGGTAACGAGAACACCGCCAGCGGGGCCGGTGCGCTGCAAGCTAACACCACCGGCTACGCGAACACCGCCATTGGAGCCCGTGCGCTCGATCACAACGGCGGCGGGTACGGCAACACAGGCATTGGGGTCGGTACGCTCTATTACAACGGCGAGGGCTACTATAACACAGCTATAGGACACGCGGCGGGTGTTGCTCCTGTTTTTGGCCCTCCTATAACCAACGCCACGGCCATTGGTTTTAATGCTATTGTCAATGCCAGCAACAAGATCCGCCTGGGTAATGCCGACGTCACGGCCATAGAGGCTGCGGTCCTCAAAATCGATAGCAACAACACCGCCATTGGCTCCTCTGCGCTCACAAGCAACACCACCGGTAACGAGAACACCGCCAGCGGGGCCGGTGCGCTGCAAGCTAACACCACCGGCTACGCGAACACCGCCATTGGAGCCCGTGCGCTCGATCACAACGGCGGCGGGTACTTTTGGCCCTCCTATAACCAACGCCACGGCCATTGGTTTTAATGCTATTGTCAATGCCAGCAACAAGATCCGCCTGGGTGACGGAAGTGTCTCCGTCATAGAAGGTCAGGTGGCTTACACGTTTACCTCCGACAAGACCAAGAAGGAGAACTTTAAGCCCGTGGATGGAGAAGAAGTGCTGAAGAAGATCGAAAACTTTAACCTCACGAGTTGGAACTACATCGGCCATGATCCCAAACAGTTCCGCCACTATGGACCTATGGCGCAGGATTTCTATGCAGCCTTAGGGAACGACGGGGTGGGGACCGTCGGGACGCCGACTACCATCAACTCCGGCGACATGGCGGGGATCTTGATGATCGCTGTCCAGGCATTGGAGAAGCAGAACAGGGAGGTAAAGGCCGAAAACTCCGACCTCAAGGCCCGGCTGGAGAGGCTGGAGAAATTGATGCTCGCAAAGGAGGCGCTGGCAAAGAAGTAAGAGCTACAGATCCCGTATCGAAATGAGAAATATCTCCCTGGAATTTCGGAACTCCCAAAAATCCTGAGGAGGAAGATTAACGATCTAACGAGCCAAAACTAACAGAGCATCGCTTTCCCATCGGAGGGTGCCATGGAAGAAGCGCCAGCATGCAAGGGTTGCCGCAGCCTCTTAGGAAAACCAAGCAAGCAACCAGACACTGCCCAGGAGTATGAGATAGTCTATGAAACTTATCGGGACAAAGAGGGCGACTTCATCCGCTGTCCAGCCTGCGGCGGCAGAAACTATTTTGTCGCGGAAAGCGCTGAGGGACTCAGACTTACTGCGTTTGAAAAGCCTGAGCCCGCTACCGGATCAAAGCTGAGATTTGCCTTTAAGCCCTCTATTCGAAAAGTCAAGGTGCAACCTGTTGCGGCAGAACCTCAACAGGTAGAATCCCGACGAGTTCAGCGCCGCTCGGTGCCCTCACTCCCCCATGGCATCACCGTCGAAGAGAGCAGCTCTGGACTGAAGATTGTCTGTGGCGAAGTCAGATGGCTAAGGTGGCTCTATGCGGCAGTTCTACCCTTACTGATCCTCTCCAGCAGTCTCCTTTTTCTTCGCAACGTACTAAGGCGCGGCGACATTCCGGTAGTATTGGGTGAGGGGGTGATCTTCCTTCTCTTGTTGCTCCATTTCTACCGCGAATCCGTGGGTAATCTAAACCGAACGATCATCCAAGCGGGCGGAAAGTCTCTGAAGATCTGGCACGGACCGCTTCCCGTTCCGATAAAATTGACGCTCTCATCGTCTACCGTGGATCAGATCTTTTGCAGGGAGGAAACGCATGTGTATGTGGGGCTTTCCTCATTCTTAGGCCCTACCTATTATAGCACTTATTCGCTCCACGCGGTCTTGAAGGGCGGGACAGTAGTACGCCTCATCCCCATTGTGTCTGAGAAAGAAGAGGCCCTGTGGATCGAGCTGCTCATCGAACAGTACCTTGGCATTCGAGACCGGGTCGTCGATATCGAGGAGTCGGACAAGGATGGGATTGACCAAGAGAGGGTCGAAAGATTTCTCTCCGGACTGCTCAGAGGCCGGCGCCGCTCGGAACCTCAATCCGAGGCCTTGGGCGTGCAGGAAGCAGAATCGAGAAAGGCTACGTTCTTTTCTCTGTTGTTTCACTCCCGACATGCAGCAGTTTTGGGAGCCGCGGCTATCGGGTTAGTCACTCTGTTTCTTGCCATTGCAGTACCGAGCATCGACGTGAGCATCCAGCAGACAAGTTTGGGACTGGAGATCGCCTGGCCTTGGTATAGCTTGATACCTGTGGTTTTGTCGCTTCTTGGGATTTTCATCGGGGCCCTATTTTACCACGCCGAGAAAGAGCAGAACCTGTCGGACTTTGCCGATAGATGGCCGATCCGGTGGGGCTGGTGGCTAGCCGTCGGGCTCATCCTCTTCTGCTCTTACACGCTCCTGACCTTCGTTCTCAATCGGACCGTCATCAAGGTGTCCCGCGAACACGTCATCGCCACCGACGGGCCGCTGCCCTGGTGGGGCAACAGGCAAGCCCAGGTCGCGGCGCCAGAAATTGATCAACTTTACTCGTGGCGGGTTGCTCGCGAACGGGAATCCTGGTCGCGAAGGCGTCAATGGGGAAGTGGCGAATTCTCCATTTACATTATGGCTCGCATGAAAACGGGTGCTGACCGATTTATAGTCTTCAGACCTGTAAGTTACAGTTTCTACAGGGAGGACAAGCCACCTCGCGACACCAATGAGACCCGTTTGGCGCGCCTCATAGAGCAGCAGATGGAAAACTATCTGCGTATCCCGGACGGACCAGTCGGAGTCAAAGGCGAGATCCGAGATTGATCAGCCTGGCCGTAGCTTATAGAAAGGCTGGAGCGCAGGATCGGCGGCTACGCCCCTTTGCAGTGAGAAGAGAAAGGGGACAGGCTGGTTTTTTGTTCAGCGCCGAAAACACCGACCTCAAGGCCCGGCTGGAGAGGCTGGAGCGGCTAATCGGCTCGTATGCCTTGGCTGCGAAGGCTGGATAGAGGCAGGTGCTTAAGAGGCAGGGCTAAATATTAGGATTTAGACCGGCAATAGCCTGAGGCCGGCGCGCCGGAAGTTTCGGAAGTCCCCGTCGCGGGTAATCAGAGGGATATCATGGTCCATGCAGCTCTGGGCAATGAGGGCATCGGCCAGTGGGGCCTTGCGACCGCCTCGGATAACTTCGGACCGAAGGTAGCCCACTCTTTCCCAGTAACCTTCCAGAAGTGGAAGCCGAGGCAGCGACAAGACCACAGGAGGAAGCACAGCTTGCTTCTGTCTCAGGGCGAATTCCACCGCGTCCACATCAGCGCCTTTTGAGCCTGATAAGTAAGCAATTAAAGAACTGCTGTCGAGGGCGATCACTCGCGGTCTTCCCTAAGGGCCTGTAGATCGATCGAGAATTTGACTTTTCCTCTGAGCCTTCGAAGCTTCTCGTAGCTTTCGCTGGCAGCGAGCAACTCAAGGCCCTGCCTCACTGTGGGAGTAATCCCCAAGCCGGTCGCCTTTTGAGCCCTTCGCAAGAGATTTTCAGGGACCTGAATCGTGATCTTCTTGGCCGGTTCCATGGCTGAACTCTACCAGCAGCGACACCATATGTCAATATGGTATGCAAAAAGGGGACAGGCGGCTTTTTTCTAAAGGCAGAAAACTCCGACCTCAAGGCCCGGCTCGATGCACTAGAGCGGCTGATAAAAGAGAGACCCTATCTGACAGCCTCCTCTGTGCCTGTTCAATAAGCAACCTTCCGGGGTCCCGCGCCTCCGTGCGGGGCCCCATTCCTGCAACGGGCGGGATTTTTTCCAAAGCCCCCGCCTCCGTTGACTCCTCCCACAGATTTTTCTAAGATGACCATAAGGTTATGACCATGAACATATGGAGGAAGTCATGAAAACGATGCCGGTAGGAAAGTTTAAGGCGCATTGCCTTAAGGTCATGGATGAGGTTCGGGCACGCCGTGAACCCGTGATCATCACCAAGAAGGGAGTGCCAGTGGCGAAGCTGGTCCCGACGGGTGAGCGTCAGGTGGACGTATTTGGCTGCATGGCCGGCACGGCTGAGATCCGGGGCGACATCGAGGCTCCGGTGGCCCCGGCCAGGATTTGGAGCGGCTTGTAAAAAATATTCCCTACCTAACAGCGGCGGCCCAACCTAAAAAATAAAGCTAACTACCTCGGGGTCTGGGTGACGCTCGGGCCCCGCTTTTTGAATTCGCCTTCGTGTGCCAAAATAGCTGTTGACATCTTGATGTTAATTAGATACATTTCGATGCATGAGTCGAACCACTTTGATGATCGAGGATAAGCTCCTTCGTGAACTCAAGAAGAAGGCAGCGGAGCAGGGGCGGACGCTGCAAGCAGTGGCAAACGACCTGCTTCGGCACGCCCTGGCGAGGCCGGAACGACAGCGGAATAGTTTTAAACTCAATCTTCAGGGTTGGGAGGCCAAGGAGCAGCCGGGCGTGGATCTTCTGGATAGGGATAAACTTTTCGACTTGATGGACGGGCGTTAGGCCGTGAAGGCCATTGACACCAACGTCCTAGTCTATGCCGAGATTGTCTCAAGCCCCCACCACAAGAAGGCCCGGAAACTTGTCACTGAGCTAGCCGAAGGGGCTCTGCCCTGGGCCATCCCGTGGCCCTGCCTTTACGAGTTCCTTCGCGTGGTAACCCATCCACGGGTCTTCCATCCGCCGGCACCCTTGCAGCTTGTCCTTTCTGATCTCAAAGCCATACTAGCGTCGCCTTCGCTCGTCCTGCTAAGCGAGACTCCTCGGCATTTCGAGGTGATGGAGGCCGTGATCAAGACATCGGGTGTTACTGGCAATCTCATCCATGATGCTCACATCGCCGCTCTCTGTCTTGAGCACGGCGTAGCCGAACTGCTCACCGGCGACCGGGATTTTGCCCGCTTTCCAGGGTTAAACATTTCCGATCCCTTTTGAGGCTGAGAGAGTAGAGCGTCAAAGCTTGGAAGACGAGGTAAAGGCCGTTCAAGCCGACAATGCCGAACTCAAGGCCGGGTTGAGGGCCCGTCTCCGTTTTACTTCGTAAAACTATAGGCCTCCCCCAGCTCCGGGTTCAGGAACGTTACCGGAAGTCCGAGCTTCTTGATCTCAGCCTCCATCGCCTCCGGGCTCGCCGCCCCCTTTGCCGGCTTTACCCGGTGATGATGCGGCAGCACGGTTTTTAGATTCGGGTTGTCGGTCATAAAAAGGCGAACCATGTGGGCTGCATCCTTCGGGTCGCGGTTTCCAGAAAGAATGATGATGGCCATGTCTGGTTTGTAGAGGCTCGCGTAAAGGGCCATATCTGAGTGGATGGCCGTGCTCCCTGTGAAGTAAACCGTGTAGCCATTCTCAAAGGTGATGATGAATCCAGCCGCGTTCCCGCCATAGGGTGCGGTGGGTTCGGGCACTCCTGACCCGTGAATCGAGTGGACTACGCGCACCGTAATTCCGTCAAAGTTAAAACGGTCGCCGATTCCAGCTAGAACAAGCTGCTTCTCCGGCACCTTGGCGAACTTCGCCAGGTAGCCGACTGCCAGCTCCCGAGGGGCTACGATGCTAGCTCCCGTTTTTGCCGCGATCTCCGGCGCCTTGCCGATCTCATCCCGGTGGCCGTCCGCTACCACGATGACGTCGACTTTGGTTAACTCCTCGAGCTTAGTCTTATTATCAGCGGCGTCCAGGTGAGGGTTGGTCAATACGACCTTTCCATTAGGGGAGGTAAAGCGGAAATGGGAATGGCTCAGCCACTCCATCTTAAGTTCTCCTTTGGTTTGGGCAGAGAGGGTTTGCGCCCCGGTGAAGAATAGCGCGACGGCGAAAAGCGCGAGCGGTATCGATAGTCTCTTCATAAGCTGACTCTCCTTTCTTCAGGCCGGCGGAGCATAGCAGATCGCTATTTGCGTGGGAATACCCCGTTCGGTGCAATTTTACATCCGCCAAGATGGAGGCGAGAAATGCTGACAGTTCAGGATGCACGGGAGTTTAAGTGAGAGAAAGCTCCAGGAGTCTCGGCGTACTCCTGGAGCTTCGCGTTATTCTCTAGGGCACGATGCGGACGGAATCGGCTCCCCTGATAGGCATGCCTGCGAAGGTTTGTCCCTCTAAGACCGCCAGTGTGTCGGCCTTGCTCAAGTGCAACGCCTCGGTACTCACGTGGACTACGAGATCTGGCAGAGCATCGCCATTGACATCCTCAGTTGAAGCCATCGATCTCCCTTTACCTCTTGAAGCGACTGGCGCTCCTGCCAGGGTTACGGTCGTCGGATCCACCGTGGCTGCATCAAAAGAGGCGCTGCTGAGAATGGCAACTGGCGTAGTACCCTTCGAGCCCAAATTGATGCTGTTGGGGAAGCTACCTGGCTTGATATCGATGGTGACTTGCAGGACAGGGGCACCGATCTTGGCAATGAAGATATCGCCTGGACCGTTCAGTGTGGGCTGCAACGGATTCATGGTCGGGAAGTCAGCCGAATCGGTCCAACCTGTCACATAGGCGTTGCCGAGGGAATCGAGGGCGATGAAGCGGCTCCGATCGTGGCCGCTTCCGCCGAAATAGGTCGAGTAGAGAAGGGCTGAGCCAGCGGCGTTGAGCGCCACTATGTAGCCGTCATTAATACCGCCGCCATATACAGGCTGGAAGGCATTCACAGTCGGGAAGTCTGTGGATGAAGTAACCCCGGTCACACGGGCTTGGCCGGCAGCATCAACCGCAATTCCCCGGCTGTTTTCCTCTCCGCTCCCCCCCAGATATGTCGAGTAGACGAGAGCCCCACTAGCAGTCAGTTTTGCGACAAAGCCGTCCTGGTTACCTCCACCGTGAGCGGGTTGTAAGGGATTCTTCAGCGGGAAGTCAGCGGATGACCCTGTAGCGCCGCTCACATAGGCATTGCCTACGGCATCCACCGCGACGCTAAAGGCCTGCTCCGCGCGGCTCCCGCCGAGGTACGTGGAGTAGACGAGAGCCGAGCCGTCGGTCTTTAACTTCGCTACAAAGGCGTCGCGCGGGCCGCCTCCGTACCCGGACTGGAACGGGTTAACGGTGGGAAAGTCGGATGACTGAGTTCCCCCGGCTACATACGCGTTTCCCAAATTGTCGACAGCAAGGCTACCGTAGTTTTGCTCGAGATTGCTTCCGCCAAGGTATGTGGAGTAAAGCAGCTGGTCTCCTTGTGCATTCAGCTTGGCCACAAAGAAATCTTCGGAGCAGGCAGGGAAGCCTCCGCAGACAGATTGAATCGGGTTCGCCAGCGGGAAATCGGGAGACGTAGTAGCGCCGGAAACGTAGACATTTCCCCCTGTATCCAAGCCGATCCCGCGGCCCCCGTCGTTGGCGCTCCCCCCGAGGTAGGTTGAGTAGATGAGCGTCGAACCGGTGGGATCAAGCTTGGTTATGAAAGCGTCCTCAGAACCACCGCCGTGGGCCGCTTGGAGAGGATTTACCGTAGGGAAATCCGTCGATGCGGTCGACCCCGCGACATACGCGTAGCCTGCAGCATCCACTGTGATACCGACAGCCTGGTCATCGCCACTTCCGCCGAGGTAGGTGGAGTAGATGAGCTGGGAGCCGTCAGGACTGAGCTTAACGATGAAGGCATCGTTTGTCCCCCCACCGTAGGTTGATTGGTAGGGGGCGGCCAGCGGGAAGTCACTCGAAGGCGTGAAGCCGGTTATATAGGCGCTGCCTGACACATCCACGGTGATAGAGCCCTCGAAGGGACCCTCGTTGCCGCTGCCGCCAAGGTACGTGGAATAGACCAGCACCGGGTCAATGACGAGAGGCCTGGCATGGTCGTAGGCGGCTACCTGAAAGCCAACCGATAATGATTTTGGACTTCGGTCGTGAGCCTCAGTCGAACGATTTTCGATTTTGGATTTTGGATTAAGGACATAGCTGCCAAGAATTTGCTTTTTGACGCCGTCAATCTCCTGGTAAACAACCGGCCGTCGAAACTTTGCCTCGCTGCTTCCCACTCGGAGAACGAGGACCCCGTCGGC
>JACPSE010000044.1 GCA_016193465.1 Deltaproteobacteria bacterium | reverse complement strand
GAGTTCTTATTGGGACAACGTGTTAACTGGGCAACGTTCAATCGAGCTATCGAATCCCACAACAAGACTCGAATGGGGCCGGAAGTTAAGCTCCGTAAGCTTGGTTGGTTTGGCAAATGGCAAGAAGGAGCTGCGGAGAAAGAAGACGAACTTTATAAGATCTCAGGTTGCAACATTGACTTTTTCGGCGGAACGTTCGGGGTTGTTCCGATTGAAGCTAGTTCTCCTTTCGGTTCTTGTTCGACGGCTGCGTGCCTATACGTCCAAGGAAATGTGTTACGAAAGATAAACATGTTCGCGACAAGTCCAAGTGTACCGATGCAAGGATTGCCGAGTAGGGCGGAAACCTCGATGATTGAGTTTCATTCGCAATGCTCTGCAGTTTTTGGGCACTCAGCGGTTCCTCTCATGCCGACGGGAAAGCAAGCCATTGAGGAGGCTCTTGCTTGGTCGGATTCGGAGTCTATTGTGAAAATTTCAACATTTTACAGGAAGGTTTTTGTCGTCATGTGGGAGGTCCTACAGCCTGCCTGGAGTGCCAAAATACGCCAGAGACCAAAGAAAAGTTTGGAAAGTTGAGCGATGCCTACCAAGGAACTTGATCCGCATCATTTAGGGGACGATGAGGACTGGGAAGGAAACGCTGCCGCTTTCAAATGCCCGCATTGCGGAAAGGTTTTCATTGTCAGTGGAACGCGAATTCACAGCGGAGTGAGGCCATGCCCAAAGTGCCATAAGTCCACCGGGTATTGTGACATCAAAGGCAGAAAGTCAGGCGGCAAAGCGAGTCTAAAGTGGTGAACAAGCCTAACGAACGGCTTGAGAAAGACCTACGTCCCTGCTCGCTCCGCTCGCGGGGCGTTGGCTTCTCAGCCTAGGCGTTAGGCTGCGAACCGTCATCCTGAAGAGGGAGGATTCCGATGCCAGAGCCACATCTCGAAAACCACGTGATCAAGATTAGACAGCTCATTGAGGATTACCGCTCGGGCCGAATCGTCATCCCTGAATTCCAGCGCGAATATGTTTGGCGGCGCAGCAAGGCTCCGAAGCTAATCGATTCCCTATACAAGGGGTTTCCAATCTCGTCACTTCTGCTCTGGCTCAGCGCCGAGGAGACGCGCTCACGTCGCCGAGACCCGCGCCCCAGTCGAGCCGCGCTTATGAGTTGGCTCATCGATGGTCAGCAACGGGTAATCACCCTATCCCGGTGTATGAACGGCGATGAGGGTATCGATGTGGTTTTCCACCCTGACCGGCAAGAATTCGGGCTGACAAACGCCGCTACCCAAGGAGACCCCAACTGGTACCGGCTATCGGAAATTTGGGATGACGAGACGTATCGAAACCTTAGGCGCAATCTCCCGCCCGGTCCCAAGGGGGAAATCCAGGAAGAACGTTTCGAACGAGCAAGGCGCATCCTCGACTACGAAGTTCCAACCGTCCGAATGGTTGATCACAGTTTCCAGAATGCTGTGGATGCCTTTACCCGGATCAACACGCTCGGCGTGAAACTCAAGAAGGAAGACATCGAGAGCGCACAAGTGGCAGCCAGGCATACCGGCTTTATTGCCGACGAGGTTCAACCATTCCTTGCAAATCTTCGTGGGGAAGGTTTTACCCGCATCAACGTCATGCACCTATTCCGCGCCTGCGCGTTTGTAGCACGTCCCGATGGACGAGATCGGACGCCGCTACACGAGCTTGATCGGCGGGAAGTTCAGTCGGCATGGAACCAGACTAAGCGGGCGCTGTTAGAAGGCATAGGCCTCGTCCGCAGCGAGTTCGGCTTGGTCAACATGGACATACTATGGTCCGGCGCTCTGCTCGTTCCTGTAATGGCCCTTTGTGCTACGCTCGGACCCAGAGAAAGAGACGCACGCGCCATCACAGCCTGGTTGGCCATCGCCGCTCTGCTGCACCGGTACAGTAAGTCGACAGAGACAGCTTTAGACCAAGACCTCAGGGCCTGCCGAAACCCGGATCCTATTGGCGCTCTTCTTACCAACGTACGTCGACATGATGGCGAGATCTTAGCGAACCCCGACGACTTCGGAGGCGCACTTGCAGACAAGAGTGCCCTTCTCGCCATGTACATTGCCTGCCACTACAGAGGACTTAAGGATCTCTTCTCCGGTGCCAACATCCTCCTGCAATCCACAATCGATCGCCATCACATCCTGCCGCGGGCGCAGTTTCCCGAGCGACAAAGGCCGAGTGCGGACTGCATTGCAAACATTGCTTTCATCAGCGGCTCTGCAAACAGACGGCACGTAGAGAATTGCTCGCCGAAACCTTCAACAACTATCTACAGGAGTGTCTCCCGAATCGTCGCGTCGGATTAGCGGCCTGACCCGCAAATGCAGGTAGAAAAACGGGCTAAGTCCAATTATTGACACGGTCTGCCTAACAGCCGGTTGGAGACCGGCGCTCGCAAAACTCGCGCGGCTCACCCGCAACGTTAGGTTTCTTGGAGTCGCGTAGTCAGAGCCCGACAATCTGGAAGATAATTGCTCAGGAAACACCGTGTGACTTTAATCATCACAGCTTTGACGGCAAACAAGATTGTTCAAGCTTCTGATCGGAGACTAACAAGATTTGCCGACGGTAGCATATTTGACGATGAAGCAAACAAGGCAGTATGTGTTAGCTGTAAAGACGCCTATTTTTCCATTGCTTACACTGGCTTGGCCTCAATAAACTCAAAGAAGACCGATGAATGGCTCCTGGACTATCTCATTTCAATTAAGGCGTTTCAAATAGATGTGGCCTCAATCGTTAAAGAGTTAGAAAAACATCTAACAATGACGTTTCGTCCATTGCCAAGAAAGTATAAGAGAGCAACATTTGTGTTGGCAGGATACAAGAACTATATACCATTTAGGGTGATTATTTCAAATTTTGAGAGAGAAAATATCTGGCCTCCTGGTGAAGCACAAGACACTTTTCTAAGTTATGCGGGGTGGATGAAGAAAAATTCTCATCCTGAAAAGGCTTACTCTGTTGCTATTAGTGGCATGCAACAAGCTTTCAATAGAGGTCTTATAAGGAAGATCAAACACTTGATGCGAAGCAGATTCTTCCAAGAAAAAGAAAGCAAGATAGTCGCTGATAAGTTGGTGTCATTTATAAGAGAGGCGGCAACAACTCCACGATTTGGCCAGTATATTGGCCGAAACTGTATGGTTGTCACAATGACACCAAACCCTAACGAAAGGGAAAAGGGGACGCGAACCTTTTCTGACGTTTTCAGCGCGACGTCGCAGCCACCGACCGCCAGTTCGACCAGTTTGTCTACGAACTCTACCGGAAGAAAAGCGGTCAAATCCGCTCTTGGCTCTTTGCTGAGCAGGAGGGTCTGGTCTTTCAATCTTGCATTCCCTTTTCTGCTCAATTAAGCCTCCTGCTTGAAAGTCGGAAACGCGAGTTTTGAACGGGTGAAAACTCCCTGAAGATGGGCTATAGTGCTAGGAACCGAATAGGAGAGACTGAGTGGCCGAAGCATCATCGTACCTGTTTGAGAGTGGCCGAAGCATCATCGTACCTGTTTGAAGTCTCCACACCGCTCGGTTTCTCAGTTCGAACAACGGCTAGCTATTGGGCGCTAATTGAAAGGAAACACCCAGAGATTGCGGGAAGAGAAGCCGAGGTTCAGACATGTTGAAGCACCCCAGATCAAATCAGACGGAGCGGGCAGGACAACACGATCTACCTCTTCTACCGATCCCGACCGCCGTATCACCTCTGTGTCATCGCGAAACGACTCAACGACAGCGGCTTTGTCGTAACATGTTACCTAACCGATAAGATCAAGGAAGGAGAAAAGATATGGCCCACATCCAAGTAATCCATGACCCGGTTGGTGAAACACTGACAGTTTACTGGGCAGAGCCTCGCACCGATCAAATTTGTGAAGAGACGGGCGAAGGAATAATTCTCATCAAGGACGCCAAGACGCATGAGGTTATTGGCTTTGAACGCCTTTATTATCGGTCAGAGCCGGGAGCAAAGACGATTACAGTCGAGACCAGAGACGTGACCTTATAGGGATCAACAATGGAGCGCGGGAGGAGCAAGGGTCAGGTCTATCATCGAAGCACCTACCAATCATGCGGGCCTATTCCCTCTGCGGGTCGGAAAACCTGTCGGGAGTTTTTGTTTGGATCAGCCGCGAACAACCCGGAGCGGAAGACCTGACTTCAGCCTGAGATCGACGCCACCGACCGCCAGATCGACCAACTGGTTTACGAACTCTACGGCCTGACAGAGGAGGAGATTAAAATCGTGGAAGGGACCGCCAGATGAAACCGATCCAGTGCCGGAAGAGCTTTGCCTTTGGCAGAACATGGAACAGGAGGTTTTATGCGACGAAGCAGGTCCGCCCCATATTTGTTGAGGAAACTGATGAAATCGTGGTCGTAACAGTTTATACTTATTATTCTTGAAGAGGAGATGCCACCATGAAGATTAGCTATGACGCAGAGGTAGATGCCCTGAGCATCACTTTTCGTGAGACAACTGTGACCACCAAGCATCTCGCTGAAGGAATAGCCGCCGACTACGATGTGGACGGAAAGCTGGCTGGGATAGAAATCCTAGATGCAGTCAAGCGTTTTGGCGGGAAGGAGACTCTGCGCCAAGTCGTCATCGAAGGAATTGGTCCTGCGGCACGGAGCTGACGGACTGCCACCGGATACGCAGCAATCATCCGAATCTCGTCAATCAACCGTTGCTCGAATTCGCGAGGCCCTGCGCTTTGCTGCTGAAGCCGTGCGCGAGAGGGTTGGCTCTTCCCCATTAGCCAAAACATAGACGGGTCTGCCTATTTTTTTCTTGTCATCTTTGCCGCAACCGTTCTATATTCATATTCGCCACCGCCATGCGCCTTATCGCCGACCTGCATATCCACTCGCGTTATAGCCGGGCCTGCAGCCAGGAAATGGAGGTCAACACTCTGGCCAAATGGGCCCGGATCAAGGGGGTGAACCTTCTTGGGACCGGTGACTTCACCCACCCGCTCTACTTCGCTGAACTCAGGAACAAATTGGAACCGACTGATGGCGGGCTCCTGCGCCTTAAGGGAGAGCGCGAAGGGCCCTATTTCATTCCCACCGTGGAGGTCAATAATATCTACTACCAAGCCGGCCGCTTGCGTAAAATACATACGCTCATCGTCGCCCCGAGTCTCGAGGCCGTGGAAAAGATCAACCAGCGGCTTCGCCCTCGGGGCAAGCTCAGCGCCGATGGCCGTCCCACCTTTACTTTCCCCGCCAAAGATATAGTCAAGCTCGTCCTCGACGTTGCCCCTGACGCGCTTCTCATCCCGGCGCACGCCTGGACCCCCTGGTTCTCTCTCTTCGGCTCCAACTCCGGCTTCGACTCCCTCGAAGAATGCTTCGAGCAGGAGAGCGTCAACATCTACGCCATTGAGACCGGCCTCTCTTCCGACCCGGCGATGAACTGGCGCCTTTCCGCTCTCGATGGGATCACCTTGGTCTCAAACTCAGACGCCCATTCCCCGCGCAAGATCGCGCGCGAGGCGAATGTTTTGGACTGTCTTCCCGCTTATCGGGACGTTGCGGACGCCCTCAAAAGCCATGATCCACAAAAGTTTCTCTTTACCATCGAGTTTTTCCCCGAAGAGGGGAAATATCACTACGACGGTCACCGTAAGTGCGGGGTTCGATGGAGCCCGGCCGAGACCAAGGGACACCAGGGACGCTGTTCTGAATGCGGCGCGCCGGTCACAGTCGGAGTCATGCACCGGGTTGACGATCTTGCCGACCGGGAGGATGGGTCCGTACCCCCGCGGGCCATCCCTGCCAGACACCTCATCCCATTGGAAGAGATCCTGGCTGATGCGCTTGAGGCCAAACCGGGAACGAAAACCGTGGAGAGGGAGTATCAAAGGCTCACAAGCCTCTTGGGTTCGGAACTCCATATCCTCCTCGATGTCGAGGAGGAGGAGCTAAAGAAAAGCTCTTCGCCCCATGTTTGGGAGAGAATCCTCAAGGTGCGGCGCGAGGAGGTCCAGGTGGAACCTGGATATGACGGGGTTTACGGCAAAATATGCCTCTCCGCTTCTCCCACACAGTCCCATGGCCAGCCCGCCCCGGATCAGCTAGAGCTTCTCTAGCCGGCGTCAATCTGCATCGCCCCGCTTTACCGTCACGCGATTTTTGGTTACAGTCAGACTGTTGAAAACGCTGTTTAGTTGCAACCGCCGGCCGGGGGGCTCTCGAAGGGTCGATGCGTCGAGCGAGGAGCATCAGACGTATCTTCCGTCGAGCGTGGCACGGGCTTATCGCATCGGACCTGAGAGAGACTCTCTGCCGGCTGACGGCGATCTCGCCTGAATTCCTATGGAAGGCCGGCTTATCACTTTGACAACAGACTTTGGCCACAAGGATCCGTTTGTCGGGATCATGAAGGGAGTCATCTTCGGTATCAATCCCAAGGCGAACATCATCGACCTAAGTCATGGGATCCCGCCTCAAGATATCCTGGCCGGGGCCCTGGTGCTACGTTATGCCGCTCCGGTCTTCCCAAGGGGAACGATTCACATGGCGGTGGTAGACCCGGGAGTCGGGGGCAAAAGGCGGCCCTTGCTGATCGAGTCGGAGGGATCGTTCTTCATTGGGCCGGACAATGGCATCCTGAGCCTGGCGCTAGAAGGAAAAAAAGTTGGCCGGATAATCAACCTCTCTAACGAACTTTACTACCTTAAGCCGGCCAGCGCGACCTTCCACGGGAGAGATATCTTTGCTCCGGTAGCCGCTTACCTCTCCTTAGGGCTCCCGCCGCAGGATTTCGGGGAGGCTGTGAGTGACTTCGTGCGCCTTACTTGGCCGCAACCTGCCAAAACGAAAGGGGTCCTGGTAGGCGAGGTGATGTACGTCGACGGTTTCGGCAATTTGATCACGAACATCCAGGATCGCGACTTAAGCGCTTTTCAACCAGATAACCTCACCTTCTCTGTTGCTGGGGTCACTGTCCAAGGACTCGTTTCCCATTACAGCGGTAGCGAGAACAGAGACTACGCGGCCGTAATCAATAGCTGGGGCCTCCTGGAGATCTCCTCGTTCGGGGGAAACGCCCAGCTCCTATGCGGGGCGAAGGTAGGCGACAAGGTTTTAGTGCAAGAGGGTCAAGAGCCTAAAGGGCCAACTCGATGAATGACGACATCCGGGATAAAAAGAAACCCTGGCTCCATATCTTTCTGTTCCTCTGCACGCTCGTCACTACGACCATGGCCGGGGCTATGCATAACGGCGTCGATCCTCTCTCTAACCCGTGGCGGATCTACTTAGGTCTCCCCTTCGCGGCAACCCTGATCACCATTCTCCTGGTGCATGAAATGGGTCACTATCTCATGTCACGCTACCACGGGGTGCAGGCCACTCTCCCTTACTTCATTCCGGCGCCCTCCTTTATCGGGACCTTCGGTGCGTTCATCAAAATGAAGTCTCCGCCAGTGGATCGCCGTGCGCTTTTTGATGTAGCCGCTGCCGGCCCTTTGGCCGGGCTCGTGCTGGCCATACCCGCAGTCATCGTCGGGCTGCAGCTCTCCACCATCGCGCCCGAGGACACAACCCGTGGGGAAATCGCGTTAGGTTCCTCCCTTCTTCTCAGCTTCCTTAGTCAGATCACCTTGGGGTTTTTGCCTGATGAGGTCAACATCGTGATGCACCCCATCGGCTTCGCGGGCTGGATCGGTCTTTTAGTAACAGCCATGAATCTGCTGCCGGTGGGGCAACTAGACGGCGGACATGTCATCTATGCCCTGTTCGGCGAGAGATATATTTGGGTAGCGCGCTCGGCCCTAGTGGGGATCCTCTCGCTCGGCTTGCTCCACTGGTGGGATGGATGGTTGGTCTGGGGGGCTCTCCTCCTCTTTATGGGGCTGCGTCATCCACCGCCACTCGACCCCTACACCCCACTCGACCCAAAAAGAAAGCTTATGGGCTGGCTCATGCTGGCCATCCTTGCCGTCACTTTCATTCCTATTCCTTTCTCGATCCAAGAGCCGGGTGTGCGCCAGGAGCGTCACCAGCCAAAGCCTGCCGCTGCCCCCCTGGTCGAAGCGAGGCTCCACGGAGGTCCTCCATGAGCGAACGACCGAGCTGGCATCAATATTTCATGACCATCACGCGTCAGGTAGCAGAGCGCTCCACCTGCAACCGTGCTAAGGTGGGCGCAGTGATCGTGCGCGACAAAAATATCCTGGCCACCGGTTACAACGGCGCGCCGGCGGGCATGCCCCACTGCACCGACGTGGGCTGTCTCATCTACCAGTCAAAAACCCCGAACGGCGAGACGGAGGAAAACTGCTTCCGCACGATCCACGCAGAGATGAACGCGATCGCGCAAGCAGCTAAAAACGGCTCCAGCATCAAAGACGCGGCGATTTACATCACCCACACGCCCTGCACCCACTGCCTCAAAGTTCTCGTCAACACCGGCATCAAAAGCATCTATTACGAGAAACCATACAAGCTCCACACCTTAGACGAGCTTCTCAGCTATACCCACGTCGAGCTGGAAAAGGTGGATTTGCCGCCCAATCGACATAGGTAAGCGGTTGCCCGCTGTCCCTGTCACACCACCGTGCGTACGGGTCCGTACACGGCGGTTCGGCAAATTAAGCTATCCACGAGCCCCCAGCGTCGGAAGGCCGAGCGAGCTAAAGTAAGCATTGGGCA
>JACPSE010000043.1 GCA_016193465.1 Deltaproteobacteria bacterium | reverse complement strand
TCTCAAAGCTGAATTTTACGTCTGCTGACGTAAAGGGCGCGCCATCGTGCCATTTAACATTGTCCCGGAGCTGAAATGTGTATGTGAGGCCGTCGGACGACAGCTTCCAGGACTTAGCGAGCTCTGGATGAATATTGTCCTGCTCGTCCTTGTGGATCAGGCCGCTGTAAATACTAGACGTGACCACGGCGACGATCTGGCTGCTTTCCAGGCCGCAATTTAGGGTTGACGGATCTGTAGTCATGGCGATGATAAGGGTTGCGCCTTTGCGCGGATTTCCTTCGACAGGGCCTGCCCAGCCAACCTCCCGCAAAAGAAAGAGAACGGCAAGCAAGAGCGCAAAGGATGAAAATAGCGTTAAGCATCGTTTCTCGTTGCCCATTTTTTTCCCAGCCTTTTGCATAGAATCCCCCCGTTTTCTAGCTCCAAAAATCATTTGCTCTTTTCTTCGCCCCGCTTGAAAACCACCACGTCCACGGCCACGTAAGGATGTCCGGCCCCCCGGAACAGCAAGGGATTGATTTCAACGGTGTCGATCTCCTCGCGCATGGCTATAATCTGCGACATTCGGACAATCGCGTCAATGATCGACTCACCGCTGACGGACTCTTGCGCTCCCAGCCGACGCAACGCTCGCCCCACGCCACTCTCGGCCAGCATCTCCTGTGCCTCGGCAGCGTCCACAGGGGCGAGACGGGTCGAGACGCGGCCCAGGGCCTCAACGAAGAGTCCGCCAAAGCCAAAGAGGACCAAAGGGCCGAATTCAGGATCCAATCGGGCGCCCACGTAAAGCTCCATCGGGCTTTGCACCATTTGCTGCACCCGCACGCGAACCGGCGACCCCATGGACTTTACTGCCTGCTGCCGAATCGAGATAAAAGCCCGCGCGACCTCTGAAGGCCCTGAGAGACCGAGCGCTATGCCTCCGGTCTCGCTCTTATGCGTCAAGCCGCGCACAGATACCTTGAGCGCCACCGGGTAGCCTAAGAGCTGGGCGGCTCGTTGTGCCGATTCTGGTGTGTCGCAGACTTCATAGCGGGCAACGGCAATTCCGGCTTGCTTGATCACGGCGAAGGCCTTTTCATCGGGGAGAACCTCGGTTGCCGTGGCGGGCCGCCGCTTCGGCCGCAGCTCGATTTGTCGAGTCCCTGTCTTACGGGATGCCAGCGTTTTCTGATAGGCCATGAAGTAGCTGATCGCCTGGAAAGAGCGGCGGATCTCCTGCAGGAAAGGAGCCCCGCAGCTCTCCCGGAACTGAGCGCCGTAATCGCTGACCGCATAGGAGCCGCGCGAGAAAAAGACCAGGGGTTTTCCTAGTTGCGTCGAGCGCTCGATCATCTTCTGGTGTCCCGCGGCCCGTCCAGCGAAGGTGGGATTATGCGGCAGATCTCCCTGAACCGCCACAAGTCCGATCGCAGGATCGCCTGCGAGAAGCTCCAGGCAGCGGAGTTGGACATCGGGGTTCGAGGCGCCTGCCGCGCCAAGGTCCAAAGGGTTTCCGGCTCCCGCCCCCACGCCCAGCAGTTTTTCAAGCTGCTCTTCTACCTCCGGGGCCAATTTTGGAAAGTCGATCCCCATCTCCTCCCCGAGGTCGTGCAGATAACCGCGGGCGCCCCCGGAAAGGGCTAAGGCCGCGACACCTCCGGCCGCCGGCAGCCGGCAGCGCAAGAAAAGCTCGGACGCATCCACCAATTCGTCTAAACCTTTTATCTCGATGAGACCGTAGCGCCGACAAAAAGCCGTGAAGGCCTCGTACGAGCCGGCCAGGGCTCCCGTATGGGAAAGCGCTGCCGCCTGGCCTCCCTTGGATCTTCCGATCTTAAGGACCAAGATAGGCTTTCGGACGGCGAGCGCGCGCTCGCACGCTGCGGCAAACTCCAACGGCCTGCGGATCGCTTCCAGGATCAGTCCGAGAACACGGGTGGATGGGTCATCCACCAAATAGTTAAGACAGTCGGCGGCATCCACGTTGGCCTCGCTGCCGGCAGCGATGGCGTAGCTCAGTCCGAGGCCGCGCGAATGCGCGTACCGGGCCACTCCTCCCATGAGGCCGCTCGACTGAGAGATCAGGGCAAAGCCTCCGGCTCTGAAGGCCTCGACTGCGTGCTCGGCAAGGGTTAGGACGCGCTCGCGGGTGGAGACGTTGCCCAGGCAGTTAGGGCCGCCGATGAGGATACCGTGGCGCTCAGCAGCCTCGATCATCTCCGCCTCAGCCGCCTCGCCTGCGGGAGTGTTCGTTTCGGAGAATCCGCCGCTGAAAACCACCGCTGACCTGCAGCCTTTCTTTCCAGCCTCCTCGATGATTCGGGGGACATGCGGGCCCGGGACGATCACGACCAACTGATCGACCCTTCCCGCCACTTCTGCAACCGATGGAAAACAAGGGGCCCCGTAAAGCTCTCGATGGCGCGGGTTCACGAGGTAGATGTCGCCTGGGAAACCGTATTTTCTCAGGTTATGGAAGATGCGGGCCGACCAGGACTCCGGCCGCTCCGAAGCGCCCACAATGGTGATGGTTGCGGGGCGCAAAAGCGGCTCGACGTCTCGATAGCCCCTGGATCGCTCCTGCGCCCTGGCCATATGATCTTTACGCGCCGATCCGGGGGTAGGTCCTTGTGCTATGGGTAGTGCCCATCCGGACCATTATCTCTGCCGTTTGAATGCTCGTTGCCAGCGCGTCGAGGACTGGCACACCCAGCTCGGCTGAGAACTCGGCTGCCGAGTAGTGTACCGGAACCATCGTGACCCCCATGGGGACAATGACCTCAGCGCCGTCCTCGTCGACGGAGCGCCTGGCGACCTCCAAGAAGCGATCGTGCATGGCCGCCCTCTGCTTGGTGCTATCCTGGAGGGGGACATTGATGGAACGCATCGAAATGACAAACCGGTCCACTCCCCAGACGCGCATGTTCTTGCGCACGAAGGGGACGCTCTTGTCTTCATAGCTGATAACTCCGAGACGATCGCTCAACTGGGCGCCGAGATGAAGAACGGATTGGCCAGCTCCAACCACCGGGATGCGGACCAAGTTTCTGGCGATCTCCACCCCCACGTCGAGCGTGCCGAACGGCACGACCGCCTCGAATCCTTCAGCCTCCGCTTTCTTGGCAGCTTCTCCCACGAGCGGGGCCGCTGCCAGGGCCGTGGCTTGGGAATTGTGGTGCGCGAAAAAGGTGCCGCGGATCACGGAGAAATGGATCTCTGTGCCGGGCGATGCGCACCTGATCGTAGCCTGCCTTCTCCTTTCCGCCTCCTCCGGCGGGTATTCACCCATGACGACCATGATCTTCATCACTGTATCCCCTTTCTCCAGCCTTTTGCCACTAATTTGCTTCCAAAGGTTGTTGCGCTCAGGATCTCCATGAGATCGAGACCTTTGCCAGGTTCTTACTCGGCCCCATACCTTTCCCTAGTCGCAGAGCAACAGCCGGCCATAGCCAGGAATCGGATTCCAGCACTTGAGAATATGCAGGAGGTGCCAGACGGTGGCCACCTGATTGGTGACGACCGGCTTACCGAACTCTTTTTCCAGTCGCGTGATGACGGGAAGCGTTAGCCAAGCGCCGCCTCCGATATAGACCCCATCCGCAGCGGGAAATTTTTCCAGGGCGCCCCGGCCGAGCTCATATGCCAGCCGGATACTGGCATCGCTGGTCATTTTGACAAACTGGCTAGGGGCCATCGAGCGCGTGTTCGCCCCAACCATTGAGACGCCTTCCTGGGCGAAGAACCGGGCCAGCGTTTGGTTCATGGGGTCGGTCCATTTATTGGCCGCCGCTATCTTCTTGATGCCGAGGCGCTTCGCCGCGGCGACGACGCTCAGCACCGTAGAGGTGGCTGGGACCTTGGCTTTTTCTTCGATGTGGGCCAGCAACCGGTTTAAGGCCTCCGGACCGATGAGGATCGGCAAAGGGACACCGGACTGAATGACAATGTCGATGCCTCGCTCGAGTAGAAGATCGAGCTGCTGATCAATGGGCGCGAAGACGCGCTCGACATCTTGCGCCGTGAACGCTTGCAGACCAAGCGGCACCATGACGAGCATGACCCCTCTTGGCACGAGCTGATAGAACTCATAGGGGTGATTGTCGATCACGGCCAACGGGGCTAGGGAGCCGATCTTCCGCTTCGGTAAATGCTCTTCGAACATGTTCATCCTCCTGCCTTTGCGGTCCCACCGGAAGGCGTGAGGACGACCAGTTCGTCCACCGCAACCACCCCCCTGCCTTCGGCGAGGACCATGACGGGGTTGAGATCGATCTCGCTGATCTCTTCATCTAAATCCAGCGCCAGCCGGGAAAGAGAGAAGATCGCCTGCGCCAGAGCGCGGATGTCTCCCACTGGCCGTCCGCGTGCGCCCATGAAAAGCGCTTTGCCCCGTAACGCCTCAATCATCTCCCTGCTGTCCTCCAGGCTGAGCGGCGGCACTCGGACGACGGCGTCCTTAAGGACCTCGACGAATATCCCGCCTGTCCCTAAGAGGACCACAGGCCCGAGCTGCGCGTCGCGGGAGACACCCAAGATAACCTCGGCAACCGCGTCCACCGCCGGTTGGACAAGTACACCCGCGATCCGGGCCTCGGGGCGGGCTTGCTGACAAGTCCTCAAAATTTGCTCGTAGGCTGTGCGCACCTCTTGGGGATTCTTTAACCCTGCCTTCACCGCCCCGATATCGCTGCGGTGCGAGATGTCCACGGAGGAAACCTTAAGCACGACCGGATAGCCGATGGCCTCGGCAAGCTCCGCGGCTTCTTGAGGAGAAGTAGCGAGCTCCGTGCGCACAAAGGGGATGCCATACTCGCGGAAAAGAAACAAGGTCTCTTGAAAGGGAAGCGGACCGCTCTCCCTTTTGGAGCAAATGCGGTTAAGAACGCCTTCCTCTTTTTTCTTTTCCCTTTTCCAATCATCTCTGGTTTCTGGAAGCCGATCCCACCTTTTGTTTATCCCGATGGCTCTGCGCACCGTTCGCAGCCCTTTCTCGTACTCCAGGAGAAAAGGCACCTTGAGAGAGGAGAAGAGGTCGAACCACTCTTGGTCGATCTGCTCGCTCGCCCGGGAGAAGTAGACGAGCTGCTTGCCAGCGCGCGAGGCGATCTCAGCGATGCGGCGGTATGTCTGGCGAAGCCGATCATTGGGCTTATCGGGAATGTTCAAGCGGCAGCCGATGACGGCAAAATGCGGAAAGTTAAAAAACGCCTCCAGCGACCGGTAAAAGCCATCGGTGTTGGAGATCAGCAGATCCTCAATATCCAAGGGGTTTCCGATGAAAGTGTCTTTGTTAAGCTCTCTGGAGATGGTCTCTCGACTCTCCCCTTCAAGGTTCGGCAGGTTCAAGCCTGCCCTTTCCGAGATATCAGAGAGGAGGCTGCAGTCTCCACCCGATATCGTGACCAGGCCTATACGGTTCTGGTCGAGCCGCGTCAGCTCCGCCGAGGACAGCAAGACCGACGTCTCCAGGAGCTCGTCCAAGTTTTGAACCCCGACGACGCCGCTTTGCCCGAAGAAGGCATCCCAGGCCTCGCCTGTGGTGGCCAAGCTCCCCGTGTGGGACAGGATGGATCGCTTGGCGCGTGCTGACCTTCCCAGTCGAAGCACCACAACCGGTTTGCGCAGGGCGCCGGCCCGCTCCAGGGCAGCGCGAAACTTGCGAGGCTCCCGGACCGATTCGATCACCAAGGCAATCACACGGATCTCTGCATCCTCAACGGCCCAGTCAAGGTAATCGCTCATATTGAGGATGGCCTCATTCCCAGGCGCAACACCAAGGGAGAATCCCAGGCCCCGTTGCGCCACCATGGTGAAAAAGAGGTTCAACATCCCACTGCTATGAAAAATGGCCGCCAGCCCGCCCCGGCGCAACCCGCCGGGGAGGCTCGTGCACCAGGTGAGCGCCCCTGAAGGAATAGAGACATGCCCTAAGGTGTTTGGCCCAAGGACGAGCATGCCGGAATCGCGGGCCAGGGAGGAAAGCTCCTCCTGGAGCTTTCTTCCCTCTTCGCCAGCTTCGGCAAAACCCATACTGATCACTGAAAGGGCGCGGACCCCCTTCGAGCCACAATCCTTGGTCACGGGCAAGACCAAGGGGACAGGAACGATGACAACAGCGAGATCCACCGGCCCAGGAATCTCCTTGACTGTGGGATAGCACGGAAGGCCAAAGATCTCCCGGTATCTTGGATTCACCGGATAGATGGCCTCCCTTGGGAAGCCGCCGAGGGACAGGTTCTGAAGGAGGGAGCTGGCGTAATGGCCTCTTTCGCTCGCCCCGATGATGGCAATTGATCTTGGTGAAAAAAGGGAGCTTAAGTCTGCCATTGTCTTCTGCCTCTCTCTCGTTTTAACCCCTTGGCACAAGCAGACCGCTAGGAAACGGCGGGCTTAACCTGCAGGGCATCAAGCAGGGGATCCAAGACGGCGAGTTCGTCAATGTGGAGAATCATTTCTGAAGCCCTCGCGGCCCGACCCTTCTCCAGTAAATTCTCCGTAATCCTGAAGAACTTTCCGCTCAGCTCTTCTTCGCTGAGCGGATTGCGCGCGTGGCCAGGCGGATAAGGAACCCTTTCGCTAATCGTCGTGCCGTCACGGAGTTTCAGTTCCACTCTCGCGCCGACTCTTTTCGGCAAACCGGGATCGCTGCGGAGTACGACCCTCTGAATCAGGGCGCGGACCTCAGGGCGTTTAAACGCCTGCTCTTCGAAGTGCTCTAGGCGGAGCTCTCCGTCCAGCAGCGACCTAGTAACGCAATAAGGAACGCTGTGGTCCGCGTCCTCCCTCGTAGAGATGCCTGTCTCCATAAACCTTTTCTGCTGCTGGTATCCAAAATCGCTGAGGACAATGGTGATTTTTTCGATCGCGTCCGCCGTGACGCCGCGAGCGCGCAGCCTCAGAGCCGCAGCCACCGGGGCTTGGGCGACAAACAGGCAGGGCCAGGGCTTGATGCAGCTCTCGAGGATATGAAACCTCTTCGGGGGCTTTCTCAGCAGCTCCCCTCTGAGCTTCCCGCCAAGCACCCTGGCGTATCCGTATTTCCCCTCCAGGACCGTTAACGGTCCAGTCAGCCCGGCATGCGCCAAAAGCGCGGCGAAGGTTCCGCCTCTCATGCCGACCGGCTCAGCCGCCCCTTTCCACATAGAAAGCCTGCCCCGGCGAACTTCCGCCAAGGTCAGCGCGTGGCTTCCCGCGATGGCCAGCGCCTGGGCAAGCTGAGAGGAAGAGAGACCCAAAAGCTTCCCCGCAACCGCAGCCGCAGAGTAGTGAACGAAAGTCGAATGGTCCCAATTATCGTGTTGCGCCTTGGCCGTCGCATACTGCAACAATATCTGGACCTCATAGCCGATCACGATTCCAAGCAGGAGATCCTTGCCGCTAAGCCCCTGAGCCTGCGCGACCGCCAAAGCCGGCCCCACATGGATGCTCGCGTGGCCTCCCGAGATCGAATAGTCGTTGAAGTCGAGGTAGCGGATCGCCAGCGCATTCAAAAACGCGGCCTGCTCACAGGAAGTCCTCCAGGAGAGCCCGATCGGCATTGCCCGAGGGGCCCCTCCTTCCTCTTGAGCGACCTCTCGCGCCAAGCGGACAGGCGCCCCATCCAGGGCGCCGAGGGCGCAGCCGATAGTATCCAGGAGGATCTGCTTCGCCCTGGTCACGACATCGGATGGGAGATCCTCGTAGCGGAGTCGAATAATCCAGTCAGCCATCTCTTCGGTTAGAGCTTTCATAACGTTCAGAAGTAAACCAGCACCGGATGAAATGTCAAACCCCCGGGCAAATGTTCCGGGATTCTTTGGGTCGGCACAGGCTTAAAAAGTTGAAAGCCCGCTCCTCCATCCGGAGCGGCACGCGGGACCTCGGAGCTAAACCCGTAATGAGTCTAGGAGGGTTGCTACGTCGAAGAGGTTTTCAAGCTCTGTGAGTCGTTCCAATGCCGTCTCAGCACGCTTCTCTCCTAGCGTCGGCGCGCTTAACGAGAGAAATTTTCTCTCGACCTCCCCCGCCGGGAGAGGATTGTAGGGGGCGCCGGGAAGAGGATCCACAAGGGTCTCAAAGTGACGGCCGTCCGAGGTCGTGAGCTCCACGATAGCCGCACGGACAGCGGGGTGTTTCCTCGTAAGCTCCGGATCGGCCGCCAGCCGGACTCGCTTTTTCATTTCGAGCACGTCCGGGGCTCGCATGCGCTCAAAGTCATGAGCGTTTGCGAAATCAATGGCGCCATCCAACATGGCAACTGCCAGAAGGTACTGGCAATTGACGTCGGGCATCAATCTGTCGTTGACGGTCCGCGCCTGCGAGGCGGGAAGTCGAACGAGGATCTCACGGATACCCTCCGCCTTGAGTCCGTGCTCCTTGACGAGCCGGAAGTAACCTTCGAGCGTCGCTTGAACGGGCTGGCCCGCCGGGTATTTCTTGATGCTCGTGTCGAGGATCTCATATCGGGAGCCAAGATCCCGGATGAGCTCCATGGGCTGGGCCTCGTTGCAGAAGGCCCTAAAGAGATTATCGGGCCCCTCAAAGATTGCGGAGGTGGCCGTGAAGCCCGCTTGCGCCCAGAGGGCGGCCGTGACGCCGTTGCGGGCTGGAATGCCGGAGTAGCAGAGAGCCTTGTCGATGTGCTCGGGGTCTTGGCGCCATGTGTTTAAGCCGGACGCCTGTGTCCCGGTGAAGGCCAAGGCATAACGGGTTTGGATCGCAGGCAGCCTAAGGAGGCGAGCGGCCACTGCCACCGCGCCAAAACCAGCGCATATGGATCCAGGGTGAAGGCCGCGCTGGGACATCCAGTCGCGGTCCAGGCCCTTATTGGTGCGGCACATGATGTCGTAGCCAAGAATCACGGCAGTGATCAGCTCCTTTCCGGAGCGATGTTCCCTTTCGCCCACCGCTAGAGCCGCGGGAACCACCACGGAGCCGGGGTGCGTGACCGTGGAAAAGTGGGCGTCGTCGGTTTCGTCCGCATGCGCCAGCATGCCGTTCGCCAGCGCCGCCTGAACGGCGTTCGTCTTCACATCGCTGGCAACCACGCTCGACTCGGGGCAACCTCCCTGGCTGCGCGCAAATTCAATGGCCACTCGCCCGACCTTCAATAGAGATCCAGAGAGCATGGCCCCGATTGTGTCTAGGATGTGCAGTTGAGCTCGCTGTCTTACATGTTGAGGGACCCGCTCAGGTTCTTCGCCGATGATGTAATCGCTGAGCCGGCCGGTGATATCGGCTTTTTCGTTCATCAAATCCTTCCGTGCAGCTAACTTGCAAGGCTTGCGGTAAGGAAGCTGCCGTAGCTAGTCCATTACCTTAATGGCCCGCTGTTGTCCAGCGGGCGGTAGGCCTTCGCACTGACATCGGGTCGGTCGCAGGCGAACGGATGATAGTCTTCACGCTCCAACGCCTCTTCTAAGAGGCCAACAAGCACCTAAATCCTTCCCCTATTTTTCGTAAAAAAGGGCAAGCAGGCTGAACCCGGCAAGCAGAAGACCGAAAGTAATATAGGCCGTCACCACGCCCGGATACCCGTTAGCAGCGGCCAAAAAGTCTCGCCCGTAAAGATAGTAGCCCCAGTAGAGACCAAAGAGATAAGTTGTCACAAGACAACCCCTGGTTTCATGGACAAACATGAAGAAGCTCACCAGGGCGATGTAGATAGCCATCTGCCATGCAGGGATAGCCAGATTGATAAATCCCAGATTGTATATCGACTCCATTAAACTACCTCCGGCAATCGCCATCCGAAATCCCTATCGTAGAAGGCAGCAATTGCCGTGCCATATTTGCGCGTCAATAAATTGGACGAATCAAAGGCCTACGGGTTTACACGTTGCGGCAGTTTCAGGAAAAAATACCGCAAAATGGCAATGATTGAAGGTGCTTAAGGCCAACCTCAACAAACGGGCAGGAGCAAGCAGGCAGCCATGCGGCTACTTCCCTGGAATGCGATCTCCAGGTAAAGGCCTTCCTCATTCCCACTACTTCTGGGAGCACGGCGCAGATAATTGCGCGCTACCGACCGTCCCAGCCCATGGAAGCAGAAGGGAAGCAGAAGGGTCAGGCCTGATATTTGATATTCTCCGCCAGTCGGCGAATTTCCGCCCTTAAATCCTTGTCCTTGCCTAATCGCTCTTCCACTACCGCGACGCACCGGCTTACACACGTAGGGTCCACCTTCAATGCCGACGCGAGCGCGTTCACTTGCAGATCCGTATAAGTCCGCCCGACATAACACAAGATCTGGCGGAGCCGGACCCGTCCCCTCTCTTTAGCTGCGCCTACTACCTCCTCCGGCCTCTTTCCTAATACCTTACAAGCCCTTTCCAAAAACGCCTGCGGCCTGAGCTTGAGTTTCGATCGCTTCTTCTCGCCTGACTTCTCCTTGACCTCTTCCACAAATTCCGTGTCTCCAAGAATCCGACCTTCCGCCGCCTCATAATACTCCGCCCGGTGACCTTCTCGTATCCCGTCCAACACAAACCTTCGATAGCGCTCGCGAGCTTCACCCCTACTCCTCCCAAAGTGACCAAGCACCGCCGCCACATCAACCAGATCGCCTTCCACGGGCTTTCCCAAATAAGCACGATAGCTGCTCCAGCGGTACTTCCCGGGGTCCTCAACCGCCTTTACCCTTACCGGATTTAAGTGGAGGTAGCGCATCAACTCCAACAGATAACTGTCCTTGTCACAAAGGATCGCCTTGTATCTGCCCTGAAAAAGATGACCGCCAAGTCTGTGCCTCCGATTAAAGTATTGGGTGTAGCTACTGCCCAGCCTCTGCATCACACGAGAGAGGGGAATCCGCCCGGCCTCAACCAGTAAATGAACATGGTTAGCCATCAGCACGTAGGCGTAAAGGCGAAAGCCATACGCCTTCCTCAGCGCCCTGAGCAGGTCGAGGTACTTCCCCCGATCTCTGTCGTCAATAAAGGTTTTCTGCCTTTGGTTTCCACGGGTGATCACGTGATACAACGCCCCAGGGTATTCGATTCTCGGCGCACGAGCCATGCCGACCGATGGTTATCACAAAGCCAGAAAAATAGCAAATATCACGCCTGACCCCTAAGCTCCTAAGCTCGGTGTTGGGGATCAATCTGCTCGGAGACGCCCTCAGAGATATCCTCGACCCGCGATTGAAACGGACAGGAGCCGGCATGTAAGCACACCGGTCTCTCCCCCCTTCGATTGATTCCTAATCCCGCTCATGTAGATTAAGAAGCATGCGTCGAACCAAAATTGTCTGCACTATCGGACCCGCCACTGAATCCGAAAAAGCCATTCGCAGGCTCATCCAATCGGGGATGGACGTTGCGCGCCTGAATTTCAGCCACGGCGATTATGCCTTCCACGAAAGAATGATCCGGACCATCCGCCGGATTGCCCAAAGAATGGATAAGCCCGTGGCTCTGCTGCAGGACCTCCCGGGGCCGAAGATCCGCGTAGGGGCGCTTGAGGGAAACCGCGTAACGCTGCAAACCGGCAGGCCGTTTGTCCTTACCACGCGCAAGATTTTGGGCAATCACCAGACCGTCTCCGTCAGCTACAGAGATTTTCCGAGATCCGTCAAAAAAGGGGACCCCATCCTCCTCGGCGACGGAGAGATCGAGCTGGAGGTGGTCAAAAGCAGCGCGGATGGGGCTGCCTGCAAGATTACCGTGGGGGGAGCGCTGAGTTCGCACAAAGGAATTCATTTTCCCCGAGGGAGTCTCGATCTTCCTTCCTTGACTCCTCAAGACAAACGCGACCTGGCCTTTGGGATCGAGCAGGGCGTGGATTTCGTGGCGCTCTCCTTTGTCCGAGACAGCGATGATATCCTCCAGGCCCGACGCGAAATGAAAAAAAAGGGAGCGGAGATCCCGATCATCGCGAAAATCGAAAAACACGAGGCCCTCGATCACATCGACTCGATCCTGGAAGCCGTAGACGGAATCATGGTGGCGCGCGGAGATCTGGGATTGGAAATTCCTCCCGAACAGATCCCGGCCATCCAGAAAATGATCATTCGCAAGGCGAATCACCTGGGAAAGCCCGTTATCACAGCCACACAGATGCTGAGATCCATGGTGCAGAACCCCCGCGCCACCCGCGCCGAGGTGGCGGACATCGCCAATGCGATCCTGGACGGCACGGATGCGCTGATGCTCTCGGAGGAGTCGGCCACCGGGAGCTATCCGATCCAGGCGGTCAAAACGATGGTCCGGGTGGCCGTGGAAACGGAAGCAATCTTGCAGCCGAGAGTGCAGATGGAGGGGATCAAGAAGAGCGTGCCGGAAGCGATCAGCCATGCGGCCGTCTCCCTGGCGCGCGACCTTCAGGTAAAGGCATTTCTCATTCCCACTACCTCCGGCAGCACCGCGCAGATGATCGCGCGCTACCGCCCTTCGCAACCCATCGTCGCGATCAGCCCGAACCCGCGGACGGTCAAGACCCTTTGCCTGGTATGGGGAGTTTCCTCTTTTCAAACACGGGCCTTCGAGAGCACGGACGAGCTGATCCGATTAGCGCAGAAAAAAGCGTTAGGATTGGGATTTATTAAGAAAGGCGACCTGGTGGTGATCACCGCCGGAGTTCCCCTGCACAGGGTCGGCACCACCAATCTCATCACGGTGAAGGCTGTGGATTAAAAGGGATCTTGCCTATCCCTTGGCTTGGCGAGCAGCCGTTACCGCAAGCAATCGGGGATTTTGATCACAGATATTACGACCATTCGGAGCAGGACCGGGAATTGAAGTGACGGAGAATACAATTCAATCCCGAGCCGTCTGCTCTCTTGGCTCGCAGCGAAAATGGGCGACCCCTTTTTTCGACCGAATGAAAAGAAAACAGGGGCGCGTTACCGAAAGATCACCGACTGTGCGAGGGAAAAAAGGGGAAGAAGAAAATTCTTTCTAAGGAAAGGTCTGTGCTTCTTGACCTGCCGGCTAATGGGTGACCCCATGATGACTTGACCCATGATGACTCAGGATATGAACACCCGTTTCACAAAAGTCTCCACCAGATGGCGAGTCGTGCGCACGGTGGTGTCAATGAGCATCTGCTGGGTGAGACTTTTGCTCGTGTGGTCACGATAGAATCCACGAAGCTTATGCAATGCATTCTTGCCGCCGATAAACAGGTGGCGATGTGCCGGGTCGTTCCACTTAGCATCGAACACTGGCGTAAACTTGGTTGTGACAGTCTTCGTATCCACGTGCGGCAAACAGAACTTTTCGTGCAACGTGAGGAAACTCCCATAGCAATCAAGACGCTCGTTTTGAAAGACAGTTTCCCAGAACTCCAACCACTCCTTGCGGTTCTCCGAAGGAATAAGGGCCTTGAGCATTGATGGAGCCAGAAACATGTTCTCGATCTCCTTGCCCGGCGTCAGGATAAGTTGGATTCCTGCGTCCCGCAACTCCTTCTTAACTTTCTCTAGGTAGGCATCCGGATAGTAGTCTCTGTCCAAAACCATTGAGTATGTAATGTCCCTGCCTATCAGAAGCCGGTAGGCTTCTCGGAAGGGAATTGCCTTTCGATACTCGCTGAACCCATGAACCGGAATGTTGAATGACGCAATTGAGAGGCCAAGGACTCTTGCCAGGTTGGACAGTATTACATAGTCTGATGTGTCCTCAGTAAACACGATCCGATCAAAAGTCTCGAACTGCGACGCTATGAGGTTGAAATTGCTGCCAATCTGAGAGCGGACTACTTCAAGGTAGGCTCGGTCCAGAGTTGACTTTACACGCGGCCCTTTTGTAGCTTTCTGCACATGAAGAATGTGGCTAACGTTCACGTTGTTCATCAACTCGACTGAGTGTGTGGCGACGAGTACGCTTCCTGCATGATACTCGCGCAGTAACCTGATCAGGTCGTTCTGCTTCTCTGGGTGCAGGTTGACTTCCGGTTCATCGAGCACAACCATGGATGAGCGTCTGAAGCGCACAAGATGGGTCACGATCTGGAACCACACTTGTAATCCTTGACCAGCCCAGCATATCTCTCGATCGATTCGCTTTTCCTTGAAGAAGCATTTCAGGGTGTTGTCATTCAAATCTCTTTCCCACGGGAGTAGTGAAATCGAAGGCCATGAGGCGCCGACTATCTCTTGAACCATACGGTATTCTTCTGGGGTAAGGATCTGGGCGAAATGATTGCGGAGGTGTCGTGGTGCAAGGCTTGTGGTAATGCTAGAACGAACATGTTTGAGTGTCAAGAACTCTTCCGTCTCAGCCAAAGGACCAAGGGGCGGCAGGACTCCAAAAGTATTCTCTATCCCTGGCATAATCCTTCCGTCGTAGTCAGCGTAGATAGCGTCGTTGGGGACGTCCAGTACGACGGTAATAGTGAACGCGTTGTCAAATTGACCATAGATTGTTGCGCGGTCGCCCTCATAATTGTGAAGTAATCGTCCAATCCTCAGACTCTCAACGTCCGGTTGAGGCAGTTTGTAGAATGCTTGATTGTCTATGACTTGTCGGAATTGGTTCCGCCCAATGGATCGAGTTGCTGCCGAGAGGAGTTTCAGGGCCAGGATGATATTGGACTTACCCTCGTTATTCTTCCCGGTGAGAAGAAAGCAATCGTGCTCGCCTTGGGCAAAAGGGATTTTGTAGGACCGAAAGGGTCCAAAGTTCTCAAGAGCTAGGCTTGTGAGTTTCATTTGGGAATTGGGTCAGGAATTGGGGTCTATCATAGGATTTTGCAGGTGACAGGACAAGAGGAGGTAGTGTATAAGAAGTCCTGACGGAGGTGTGGCTCTTGGGGTCAGTGGCCTGTTCATTCAGGCTCGCTTCGGCCTGAAATACCGCCTCCGTCACCTGCATCATCCGAGGGGTCGGACGGGATGGTGCCGTATTCTCACCGAATATGTGGCTCTGTAAGTAGACGAGACCTGAGGATGATGAATCTATCTCGTTCTACGAAAGGAGGGCTACGTGTCAGAACAGATTCCAGGGGGCGTCAGTGGGGTCAGACCCTTCAATCTAGACAATCTTGGCCGGCGCATTTAATTGATCGACGCTTGAATTTAGCCTTAAGCGCCGAATGGGGAGGGCAGTTATGATCCGGTGAGAAGCGGGTCTTGTCCCCTGTTCGTAGTAACGGCCTTCGATGGGAACACCTTCCTCGTGCAGGTTCTCGCGGGAGCCGCTGGGCAGGGTTTTCGTACAAGGGAACGACCATATAATGGGCTCCTTGACACCCGTATAAATACCGAATATGATATGGCTGTCTATAGAAAAAGTATACGGTAGATAGGTGGGAGATTAGATACCATGAAGACCACCATTGACATAGACGCAGTTCTGTTACGAGAAGCCCAGAAGGCCCTTGGAACCCCAACCATCAAGGGGACAGTAGATGCAAGTCTGAAGACTGCAATCCGACAGAAGCAGTTGCAGGCTCTGGCGGATGCCCTGGGGACCATCCCGCTGGATTTGACACCCGAGAAGCTTCGTCGACAACGCGCGAAACGCACGCCTCATGTACCTCGTTGATACCTCGGTCTGGATTCACGCGCTCCGACCGTCAGGCAATCGCTCCATCCAGTCACTCCTGAAGCCGCTCATTGTAAGCGGCAACACAGCGGTTACTGAATGGATTCTTCTGGAGCTCATGACCGGACTGCTTGCCTCCGAACGGAAGGAAAGTTTGCTCCGGTGGTTTGCCGCTGTCCCCCGACTCTCATTTCAGCCCTCTTGGTGGGATCTGGCATGGGATTACGCAGCTCGCTTGAGGAAACAGGGTCTTTCCCCGACAGCCGCCGATTGCCTAATCGCTACAGTGGCCCTCAGGCACGAGGCTGTCCTGCTCCATTGCGATGCAGATTTTGAGGCGATGAAGCAAGCGCTCCCGTTGAAGACTCTCGATTGGACGTCGCACCTATCCGGACACTGATTGCTCCGTTGGGCACAACTCTAAAGTTCTAAAAAGAAAACGGGGCAGAGCCATTTTCCCCTCTTAGCGCCCTTTGCGCTCCTTGACCTCTTCAATCAGTTGCGGCACAACCTTAAAAAGGTCGCCAACAATGCCAAGATCGGAGAACTGGAAAATGGGCGCCTCGGGATCCTTGTTGATGGCGACGATCGTTTTCGAGCCTCTCATCCCGGTAAGATGCTGGACCGCTCCCGAGATGCCGCAGGCGATGTATAGATTCGGCTTGACCGTTTTTCCTGTCTGGCCCACCTGCAAAGAGTAGGGCACCCAGCCCGCGTCTACCACCGCCCGCGTCGCCGCGATAGCGCCGCCGAGCAGCTCCGCTAACTGCCTGAGCATGTCAAAGTGTTCCGCCGCTTTCAGGCCGCGCCCTCCAGCGACAATCACGTTGGCCCCTTCAAGCTGGGGCCCCTCACGTTGGACCGTTACCCGTTCCCGGACGTAAATCTTGCGGACGGAGGGATCCGAGGGCGGCGCCACCTCTTCAATAGCGGCTGTTTGGGCACGCTCTCTCGCGTCAAACGATTTCGGCCGCACCAGCAATATCTTGGTCCCGGGACTGACCAGGGTGCTGGTGTTTTGATAACTACCTCCCAAAGCCGGGATCGTGGCTTCGACCGAGCCGCCTTTCAGAGCGAAGTCGCCCACATCGGTGATTGCGCCCGCGTCTAGCAGCGCGCTCAGCGCCGCGGCCACATCTCGCCCGCCGTAGCTGGCGGCAAAGAGCATCAGTGCAGGTTGATATTTTCTTACCAGCCCCGCAAGCGTCTCGACCGCCGGCAGCGTGAGATAGTCACGAAAGACCGGATCGGCCGAGCGATAAACTTTGCTCGCCCCATAGTTGGCAAGCGTCTGGACAGCGTCATCCGGGGCCGGCCCAAGCAGAATGGCCTCCGCGGTTCCCTCCTCGGCGGCCTTGGAGAGCAATTCGAGCGTAGTCGGGGTAATTTTATCCTCGACCACCTCAGCATAAACCCAGATCAGTTCGCTCATCGTGTTCGTTGCTCGTGCTCGTTACTTATGGCTCGTGTCGATCACGAACACGAACCACGAGCACGGTTTTTAGCTTTTTTTAGATAACCTTCAATTCGGCGAGAAAATCGGCGACCTGTTTCCCGCCATCTCCTTCGTCGGTAATGACCTTGCCCGCTTTGCGCGCGGCCGGTCTGCCAATAGCCAATACCTTTTCCTTGGCGCCGGATGCCCCGACCTGATCGGGCCCCAGACCCAAATCAGCGGCGGTCCACTGCTTAATCTCTTTTTTCTTCGCCGCCATGATCCCTTTGAGTTGGGGATAGCGGGGCTCGTTGATACCGCTGGCCACGGTGACCAGGGCCGGCATTTCGGCTTCGACAAGATCGTAGCCGCTCTCGGTTTGCCGCTTGATGGTGATCTTTTTGGCCTCGACGGCGATCTCTTTGGCAAACGTCAGGGGAGAGAGCCCGAGCAGTTGAGCGAGCTGTCCTGGGACGATCCCGGAATAGCTGTCGCTGCTCTCCGCAGCGCAAATGACCAGGTCAAAGCTTTCTTTCTTGATCGCCGCCGCCAAGGCCTTGGCAGTGCCCAGGGCATCCGAGCCCGCCAGGGCATCGTCTAAGATGTGAATGGCGTTGGCTGCGCCCATGGCCAAGGCGTTGCGAATCCCGATGGTAGCGTCGCCAATGCCCATTGTGATCACGGTCACCGCGCCACCATGTTTCTCGGTCAGGCGCAGCCCCTCTTCCAGGGCACACGCGGCCGCAGGGTCCAGCTCATGCGGCACGCCCTTGCGCACCATGCATTTGGTGGCGGGATTAATTTCTATCGTGACCGAGCTGGCTGGGATAACCTTGGCGCAGATGATGATGTTCAAAGTTGAGCCTTCGATGGGAATATAAGGCAGTAGGCAAAAGAAGAACAGAGATCTCTATTGCCCACTGCCTAATGCCTGTTGCCTTTACTGCCTACTTCAACCAGTCAGATACCTTTCCTTCCATTATCACATCCAGGATCTCCTTGCTGTCCTGGATCGCCTTGTCCACTATCTTTGGATCGTTGAGATGCGGCATCGCCCAGTTGACGGCGCCATGAAGCGCCTGCACTACGTCTTTGAGGTGCTCGTCCAGAGCCTCAGTGTTCGGTGCCTGGGGCATAACAATCTCTTCTAAAGATACAATCGTCCCTTGTTAGGATCCGGAACCCGAAGCCCCATCTTCTCGATGAGGGGATTGACTTCCTTCATATATTCCCCTCTGGCCTGGGCGTTGCTCCGGCGCTTGAGACCCCAGTAACAGTAACGCTCGGAGCGCCTCGACTCTGACCGGCCAAACATGTCGAGCGCCTTGACATACCAATAGTCAACGGCCCTTTGGACTTTTGCTTTGCTGTCACCGCCGCTGGCGGCAAGTTCGGCGGTCTTGGTGGTTCCGAAATCGATGTGACCCTCCTCCTCTTTCATGACAACTGGAAGCACGCGCTCCAGCGGGGCGTAACTACAGTCGAGAAACTCCTCCAACTGATACCGTCCGATGCGATCGATCAGGAAGCCAAAAACCGCGTAATCTTCCCAGGTTGTGATCCGGCCTCGGAAGGCCTCTACATAACGTTCCTGATTCGGACGGCTGAGCACGTACGATACGTCCACGCCAATGTCGCCGGCGAGGCGGGCCATTTTGCGATAGTGATCGATCTCCTCGGCGGCGGTTCGAGCCACAACCAACTGGTCAACCTTCGTCGGCGCCGACGGCAACATAGTCTCCACATAGAGATGGGGGCCGCCGATCTCGCAATCCGCTTGGATCGCCAGAACCCGTCTCAGGAGTTCCTGGTACTCGGGATCCATCTTCTCGAAATCCTTCAACTCGATTTTATCTGTAAACATCGAGGTCTCCTGTTATCATTCTGTACCACGGGTGCTACTTAAGAGTCCTTAACAAAACAAAGCCGCGAAATCAACAGGGTCGATAGCCGTCAGCCCTCCGGGATCTCAAATCTCAAATTTCAAATCGCAAAACTGAAATCTGAGATCTGTAATTTGAGATTTCTCGCGAAGCGAGGATAGGCTCTCTTTACTTAGTGTGATTTTTACACTAAACTAGCGTTGATCGTTTTTCGTACCACAAGGAGCCCTCGTGAGACACTGCGACAACCTCGCCCTGCTAACTGACCTGTACCAACTGACCATGGCCCAGAGCTACTGGCAGAGCAAAAAATCCGAACTTGCAACTTTCAGCCTGTTTGTCCGCTCCTACCCGCCCAACCGCGGCTATTTTGTCTCTGCCGGGTTATGCGATGTCTTGGATTACCTCCAAGGGTTCGCCTTCGACCAGGAGGCCTTAGACTATCTCAAGTCCACCCGGATGTTCGCCGGAGAATTCTTACACTTTTTAAACGGGCTGCGCTTTACGGGAGAGGTCTGGGCGATACCCGAAGGCCGGCTCTTTTTTAAAGACGAACCGATTCTTGAAATCACAGCGCCCATCATTGAGGCCCAGATCGTCGAAACCTTTGTCATCAACCAGATCAACCTGCAAGCGCTTATCGCCACTAAAGCCGCACGCTGCGTCCATGCCGCCGGCGGACGCGCGGTCGTGGACTTTTCGCTCCGTCGCACGCACGGCATCGACGCCGGAATAAAGGTTGCCCGCTCAAGCTATCTCGCCGGCTTCAGCGGCACCAGCAACGTATTGGCCGGGAAGAAATACGGCATCCCTATCGTCGGCACAATGGCCCACTCTTTTGTGACGAGCTTCGAGCGCGAGATCGACGCCTTTCGCAGCTTCGTTCAGAGCTTTCCTGATAACTCGATTTTGCTGATCGACACCTATGATACGCTGGGCGGGGCGCGCAAGGCTGTCGAGGTGGCAAAGGAGATGGCTCGCAAAGGCCAGCGGCTGCGCGGCGTGCGCATCGACAGCGGAGATCTCGCCTCCCTGGCCAAAGAGGTGCGGCGGATCTTTAATGACGCGGCCCTGCGCGACGTAAAAATTATCGGCAGCGGAGGGCTAGACGAATACGATCTGGCAGCGCTGGCAGAGGCGAACGCCCCGTATGACAGCTACGGCGTGGGAACAAGAATGGGAGTCTCAGCGGACGCCCCGTGGTTCGACATGGCCTATAAACTGGTCGAGTACAACGGGAGGCCGGTCCTAAAGCTCAGCACCGGAAAGGTCTCTTCTCCGGGGAAAAAACAGATCTTCCGCTTTGCTGAAGGACAAGGCCGGCTGCGCAATGATGTCATCGGTCTTCGCGATGAGAATCTGCCCGGCGCCGAACCGCTGTTTAAGAAGGTCATGGAAAAGGGGAAGGCTCAAGCGCCTTATCCATCCCTCAAAGAGATCCGTGAAAGTTTTCTCGATGAATTTCGCCGCCTTGATGACAAGAGCAAGGCTATTCTGAGCCCGGCAACTTACCCGGTGGAATTAAGCCCGCGCCTCCAACAGCTCAAAGATGAGATCGAGCAAGAGGTGGCGCAAAATGAGCTGCCCTTGACACGGGCAATCTGAGGCCATACAACCTCGCCCGGATGCACCGGAGCAATCAAAATGCTCTGATTCCTGGAACCACGCTTCCGATGTCCCTATTAAGCCCTATGCCGTGGAAAGCGAGATGATTTTCCACATTAGATTTAGATGCCATCGCAGATTACTACACTGAACTCACGCGTTAAAGTTCCAACTTGCTGAGCCGCAGTGCGTTGCTGACGACGGAAACTGAGCTGAAGGTCATGGCGGCGCTGGCGATGACCGGGCTTAAGAGCAAGCCGAAAAACGGATAGAGCGCTCCCGCGGCGATCGGCACTCCCAGGACGTTGTAAATGAAGGCGAAGAAAAGATTCTGGCGGATGTTGCGCATCGTGCCGCGGCTGAGGCGACGCGCCTTTGCAATCCCGCGCAAGTCGCCTTTGACCAACGTGATCCCGGCGCTCTCCATCGCTACGTCTGTTCCGGTTCCCATGGCGACGCCGACCTGAGCCCGCGCCAGCGCCGGCGCGTCGTTGATGCCATCGCCGGCCATGGCGACGACGCGACCCTGGGCCTGAAGGCGCTTGACCACCTCTCCCTTTTGCTCCGGCAAAACCTCCGCCTGAAAATCGTCAATGCCGAGCTTTTTTGCCACCGCCTCCGCCGTCGTGCGATTGTCTCCGGTAAGCATGATGATGCGGACCCCTTCTTCGTGCAACAACCGAATGGCTTCCGGAGTGGACTGCTTGATCGCATCCGCCACGCCTAGCAATCCCGCGACACCTTCTCCGATCACGACAAACATCACGGTCTGTCCGTCCTGGCGCAGCTTGTCCGCCAGCTCCTGGAGGTTTTCCGAGCTCAAGCCGAGCTCATCGATCAACTTCTGATTGCCCAGAGCCACTCTTTTTTCATCAACGGTTCCGACGATCCCCCTTCCCGTCAGAGAGCGAAAATCCTGGGCGCCGGAGAGTCTCACGCCCTTTTCCTGGGCGGCAGACAGAACCGCCGCAGCCAGAGGGTGCTCGCTGCCGCGCTCAATGCTCGCGGCCAACCGGAGAAGTTCCGACTCGTCCGTCCCATCGGCGGAAACAATAGAAAGCAGCCGCGGCTTGCCCTCGGTTAGAGTTCCCGTTTTGTCGACAACCAGCGTGTCCACCCTCCCCAAGACCTCCAGCGCCTCCGCGTTCTTAATCAGGACGCCAGCCGTGGCACCGCGCCCGGTCCCGACCATGATGGACACCGGAGTCGCTAGGCCTAAAGCGCATGGGCAGGCGATGATGAGCACCGCTACGGCGTTGACCAGGGCATAAGCCATGCGCGGCTCAGGACCGACCAGACTCCAGATGATAAAGGTGATGATTGCGATTAGAACCACCGTTGGCACAAAGTAACCGGACACGATGTCGGCGAGCTTTTGAATCGGAGCGCGGCTGCGCTGGGCCTCGCTCACCATGCGCACGATCTGGGCGAGAAGTGTGTCGCTACCGACGCGCTCCACCCGCATGACGAAGCTCCCGGTGCCGTTCACGGTGCCGCCGGTGACTTTGTTTCCCTTGCCCTTTTCCACGGGGATCGGCTCGCCGGTGACCATCGACTCGTCCACGGAGGTTAAGCCTTCCTCCACCACCCCATCCACCGGGACTTTCTCTCCAGGGCGAACCCGCAGGCGATTGCCAGGGACGAGGCGATCCAGTGGAACGTCCACTTCGCTGCCGTCGTCACGAACCAGGCGCGCGGTTTTGGGGACCAGTCCCAGCAGGGCCTTGATCGCGCTGCTCGTGCGGCTGCGCGCGCGCAGCTCCAGCACCTGGCCCAACAGCACCAGCGTCGTAATCACGGCGGCGGCGTCGAAGTAGACTCCGACTTCGCCTCCGTGGCCGCGGAACGATTCCGGGAAAAGAGCGGGAAAGAGAACCGCAACAAGGCTGTAAAGGTAAGCGATGCCGACGCCGATCGAGATGAGCGTGAACATGTTGAGGCTCCGGTTCACGATCGACGCCCACCCGCGCTCGAAGAAAGGCCAGCCGCCCCAAAGCACGACCGGCGTGGCGAGCGCTAACTGAATCCAGTTGAGAAGCTGAAACGAGATGATCTGCTGTAGCGGTTGGCCGGGAATGAGATCCGACATGGCGAAGAGAAAAATCGGCGCGGTAAGTACCAGGCTCGTCCAGAACCGGCGCGTCATCTCCACGAGCTCGGGATTGACTTCCTCCTCGAGCGCTACAGTCCTCGGCTCCAGGGCCATGCCACAGGTCGGACACGAGCCCGGCTCCGGCCTGACGATCTCCGGGTGCATCGGGCAGACGTATTCGGTGCGGGTCGGCGCGGGCGCGACGGCAACCGGCTCGAGCGCCATACCGCACTTCGGGCAAGGGCCAGGCTCAGCTTGGCGGATTTCGGGATCCATCGGGCAGGTGTAAATGTCCCCGATCTGCGCCGGCGGCGATCCCTTCCCGTCCAGAAACTTTTCCGGTTCGCGCACGAACCGGCCATGGCAACTCACCGCGCAAAAATAGTAGGTCTTACCCTGATACTCGGTCGATGCCGCGGCCGTCTCCGGCTCAACCGTCATCTGACATACGGGATCTATGGGCATAAATGGCCCGCTCGGGAGTTTTTTCTTACCTATCCTTTCGGGGACCCGCCTCTCGCGCCGAAGGCAATGGGCCTCTGCTTTTTTCGAACCGTTCAGTCTCGGTGCCTTCGGCTTGTTCGGCAGGCCCCCTCATTTGGCCTTCTGGAGATACTTCTCCGGGTCCTTATCAAAGGACTCTTTACACATCTTGGCGCAGAAGTAGTAGGTCTGTCCTTTGTAAGAGGAGGTTGCCGCGGCCTTTTGCTCATCTACCGCCATCCCGCAGACCGGATCTTTTGCCATAGTGCCCCCCTTCAAAATTTCCTATTTAGTTTAGACACTACTGCCTCTATCGGGGATGTCAAGGGTTTGCGGCGACACGTCTAGGAATTTTAAGTTTTTAGTGTTGAGTTCTTAGTTAGCCAACTCACAACTCAAAATTCAGAACTCAAAATTATGGGAGGCGGGCCGTTTTGGCCGGTCTAAAAGCGGACCACAGCGGCGCCCCAGGCAAAGCCCGCCCCGAAGGCGTTGAGCAGTACGATATCTCCGCGACGGATGCGCCCTTCTCTTCGGGCTTCGTCCAAGGCGACAGGCACAGAGGCGGCCGACGTGTTGCCATACCTGTCCAGGTTGACCATGACCTTAGACATAGGAACTTTGAGGCGTTCTGCCAGGGCGGTGATGATTCTCAGATTGGCTTGGTGCGGAATGACGAGAGAAACTTCATCCACGCTTACTTCGGCCTCACGCAGGGCCTCGCGGCTGATCTCCTCCATGGAGCGCACCGCGACCTTGAAAACCTCTTTCCCGTTCATGGCGATGGTGTGCTCGTTTTTCCTGACGCTCTCCAGGCTTGCAGGTTTGAGCGAGCCGCCGGCCGGGACATAAAGCTGCTTCACGTAAGATCCGTCAGTGCGAAGCCTGGTGCTCAGGATGCCATGCGCGCCGTCGCGGGACGCGCCGACGACCACAGCGCCGGCGCCGTCGCCGAAGAGAATACAGGTGCCGCGATCCTTCCAGTTGAGCAGCCGGCTCAAGGCATCGGAGCCGACCACCAGGGCGTTGCGAACCATGCCGGTCCGAATAAAAGAATCGGCCACGGCCAGGGCATTGATAAAGCCGCAGCACGCGGCGTTGACATCGAAGGAAAATGCCTTGCGCGCCCCGAGCATATCTTCAAGAACGCAGGCGGAGCTGGGAAAAGGATAATCCGGCGTGGCCGTACCCACGATGATCGCCTCGACGTCCTTCGCCTCCAAAGCCGCGTCTTTGAGCGCCCGCACCGAGGCGCGGTAGGCCATGTCCGCAGTGCCTTTCCCCTCTTCCAAAATCCGCCGCTCCTTGATCCCGGTGCGCGTCGTGATCCACTCGTCGCTGGTATCGACAAGACGCCCCAAAGACGCGTTCGTTACTACCTTCGCAGGAAGCTCCGAGCCCGTGCCAAGGATGACGCTCTTGATCTGCAACCGCCTCGTTCGACTGAGGCTCACGAACGTCATGCAGCCCTCCTGAAAACGACACAGGCATTGGTTCCGCCGAATCCGAATGAGTTGGAAAGCACTACCTTAATATCGGCTTTGCGTGCCTCATTCGGGACATAATCCAGGTCGCATTGAGGGTCCGGCGTCTCATAATTGATCGTCGGGGGAATAACACCGTGCCGTACGGTTAGAATAGAAAAGACCCCTTCCACGGCGCCGGCGGCCCCGAGCAGATGGCCCGTCATCGACTTGGTGGAGCTGATCGGGACTTTATAGGCGTGCTCGCCAAAAACCTTCTTGATCGCCTGCGTTTCATTAATGTCGTTATATTCAGTAGAGGTGCCGTGGGCGTTGATATAGTCCACTTCGTCCGGTCTGATGCCCGCGTCTTTGATAGCCAGAGCCATGCAGCGGGCGGCCCCCTCCCCTTCGGGCGCTGGCGCGGTGATATGGTGGGCGTCGCCGTTCGCCCCGTAACCAATAACCTCGGCATAGATTTTCGACCCTCTCTTGATGGCCCTTTCCCTCTCCTCAAGGATCAAAACGCCGGAACCTTCGGCGATAACGAAGCCGTCCCGATCCTTTTCAAAGGGCCGGCTCGCTCTCTCCGGTTCATCGTTGCGCGTTGACAGCGCTTTCATGGCGCTGAAGCCTCCCACGCCCAGAGGTGTGATGACGGACTCCGCGCCGCCGGCGATGACCGCATCCTGAAGACCGCGCCGAATCAGGTGAAAGGCCTCGCCGATAGCGTGGTTGCCCGAGGCACAGGCCGAGGTGGGAGTCCAGTTAACCCCCTTCGCGCCGTGCCGGATGGCGATGTGGCCCGGGGCCAGGTTGGAGATCACTTTGGGAATGAAGAAGGGTGATATCTTGCGCGGGCCGCCTTCAAGATAAGCCTTGTTGTAAAACTCAATAGTGTCGATCCCGCACAACCCCACGCCGATGATCACGCCCACTCGCTCCGCCTCTTGGGGATCGATCTTAAAGCCGCCGTCATCTGCTGCCATGGCGGCCGCGGCGACGGCGTACTGGATAAAGAGATCCATCTTCTTGATCTCTTTAAGCTCGATGAAATCTTCGGCGCGAAAATCGGGCACCTGGCCGGCGATCCGCGTGGCAAAAAACTCCACGTTGGGAAACCGGGTGATGGGCTTGATGCCGGAGCGGCCCGACACCAAGGCCTCCCAGTTTTTTTCCAGCCCTGTGCCCAATGGGGTCACCAGCCCGAGGCCGGTTACCACTACTCTGCGCTGATTGGATTCCGTCACTGCCCAACCCTTCTTAAGGTCTTAAGGAAACCTATTATAGATAAACCAGTCTGCTTGGAGCGTCAACACCGTAGCGACGCATTGTAAAATGAAAACTGCAAAATGCAAAAGTCAAATTTCTAGTTTTTTCAACCATTTTGCATTTTGAAATTTGCACTTTGCAATTTGCATTCTTCGCTGGCAGTTACCAGTATTTCTGCTGAAAATCCAGCACCTTGCGAACCAGCGGCTGAATTGCCTCCCCGCCTATTCCGACAGGCGGTTGGGGCTCACTCTCTCCCTCCATCCGCCGCAGCACGGCAATGACTGAATTCTTAAGGGCGTTGAGATCATATCCCCCTTCGAGGAGAAAAGCGATCTTTCCTCCCGCGTACCTCTCCGCGAGGTCGAGGAGCATCGAAGCCATGGCGCCAAAGCCCTGCTCCGTCACATTCATCGCTCCAAGCGGATCGCTCCGGTGAGGGTCAAATCCGGCGGAGACCAGAACCCACCCTGGCCTAAACTTCGCTCCGATAGGCATCACGATCTCCTCGAATACCCGGAGATACTCCCCGTCGCCGCAGCCCGCCGGGAGAGGAATATTGACCGTAAACCCCTCACCTTTCCCCGAACCCGCCTCCTCCACTGCCCCCGTGCCCGGGTAAAAGGGATACTGATGCGTAGAGAGATAGAGCACCGACGGGTCCTGGTAGAAGGCGTCCTGGGTGCCGTTGCCATGATGGACATCCCAATCTATGATCATGACGCGCTCCACGCCGTAATGGCGCTTGAGGTGATGGGCGCCGATGGCAACCGTATTGAAAAGGCAAAAACCCATGGCGCGATCCCTCAGCGCATGATGGCCCGGCGGACGGACCAGGGCAAAACCGTTTTGGAACTCAGACGCTTCTATTGAATCAATGAGTTTCAAAAATCCCCCCGCAGCGAGCAGCCCGATCCCAAAAGAGTCTCGGCAGGTCACCGTGTCGCCGTCCAAGGCATAGCGATTCTTCTCCGAAGTGGACCGGACAAGCTCGATGTAGTCGCTCGTATGGCAGGGCTCAATCTCCCCTCTCAAAGCGGCCCTTGGAGGGAGAAGCGCGAAACTCTGAGAATCCAGCTCCTTCGGGAGATCGAGAAGGACCTTCAGCCGCTCAGGCCGCTCCGGATGAAACTGGCCCGGATCGTGCTTCAGGTAATCGGGATCAATGACTACGGCGGAACGGGACATGTTAGAGTTTTCTACCATTCCAGGGCGGATTATGGAAGTCCAACGATGACCTATTGCCTCGCGTCAGGAAATGGAATAGCTTACCCTCGGAGGTTACCAATGTTCGGCATCGGCATGCCGGAGCTAATCCTGATCCTGGCAGTAGCCCTGATTGTCCTCGGACCGAGGAGACTTCCCGAGATCGCCCGCGCTTTGGGCAAAGGGCTGGCGGAGTTTCGCCGCGCCACCGACGAGCTAAAGGATGAGTTGCGCCAGGTGGAGCAGGAGATCGAAGAGCCTGCCGCGCAGGCCGATGACGGGACCGCGATAGTAAAAAAGGGCGAAACGCCGCTTTCACCCATACCCACCCCGACTCCCGCAGCTCAAGAGAGTGAAAAAAAACCAAGCTAGAGGGCAAACATCAGATGACGCCCGCATGCCTTTTACCGGCCATCTGGAAGAGCTACGCTCCTGCCTGATCAGATCTTTTCTGGCGGTGGCAGTTGCCTTTCTGGTTTGCTTTGAATTCGTGGAGACGATCTTCTCTTTCCTCACCGCCCCTTTGCGAAGCGCGCAGGCGCCCGGCTTGATCCTTATCGGCACCGGTGTTCCCGAGGCCTTTTTCACCAAGCTCAAGGTGGCTTTTATTGCTTCGCTGTTCTTCTCCTCCCCGGTCCTCCTCTGGCAGGCGTGGAGATTCGTCGCGCCGGGGCTCTACCCGCATGAGAAACGCTATGCCCGCCGCTTCGTTTTTTTCGGAACGCTGTGCTTTTTTCTCGGGGCCTGGTTTTGCTACGAAGTGATCTTTAAGGCGGGCTACGGTTTTCTCCTCAGGCGCTACCAGGTGATTGATGTCCGGCCGGCCATCCGGATCGGGGAATATCTCTCTTTTTCCTCCAATCTGGTCCTGGCCTTCGGGATTATCTTCGAGCTCCCGGTCTTGAGCTACTTTTTGACGCGCATCGCCTTGATCAACCACCGCTTCCTCATCCGCCAGTTCCGCTACGCCATTGTCCTGACCTTCCTATTGGCAGCGATACTCACGCCGCCCGATATCGTTTCCCAGGTCCTCCTCGCCCTGCCCCTCACGCTGCTCTATGGCGTCAGCATCGGCGTAGCGTATATCGCCAGGACAAAATAATTTCAAATTTTGAATTGGAAGGGCTAAAAGCTTCCCCCAATAATTCAAAATTAAAAATCAAGAATTAAAAATTGCTTTATTTATTCTCGTTATTGACGTTTTCGTCGTTGATGAAAACCGCGGCGGCAAATACCGTGGTCCACTGGCCGTCTTTGTTGCCTACGGCAGATTGAGTGATGTTGGTGGTGCGGACGATCTTCCCCGACATCTTGAAAAGCTGCTCGCGCTCGTCCCAATCCAGTTCGGAATTGAACTCGATGCCAAGAGTGGTGGCCAGCATGCTGGCGGCCAGATCCTCCGCGTATTCCCCCGCCTTCTCATCGGTCTCTCCAAAGGCGTGATGCTCAGAGAGGTAACCATGCATGGCAGACTCCGCGGGGATCGCTAAACCGACGGAGGCCGCTACCAGACGGTTGGGCTCGTTGGTGCTCTCGCGATCATAAACCGCGAACACGATCTCTCCGGGTCGAAGGAGCTTCAACCCTTCCTCTTTGGGGATGATCTTGCATCCCGGCGGATAGATGCTCGAAACCAGGACGAGATTGCAGTGCGCCAGGCCTGAGGCCCTCAGCGCTAGCTCAAAAGAGGCTAGTTTTTCCTTGTGGACACCGACTCCTTTGGTGAGAAAAATTTTTTTTGGAACCATTTACGGTTTGTTCTATAACATGAAAGGAAAAAAGTAACAAGAAAATTTTTTTGCGCGAGCCTTTTGCAGGATACTATTCTACCACCGCGAGGACCGCCCCCGCCTCTAAGGCATCCCCCGGTTTCACCCGGACCTCTCTGACTTCGCCGGCTACCGGGCTGCGAACTTCGTTCTCCATCTTCATGGCCTCGACGATCACCAACCCCTGACCCTTTTCGACCCTCTCTCCCTCCCCTACCAACACGGCAATCACCTTTCCGGGCATGGGCACCGACACCTTCTGCCGTCCCTGGGGCTGGATTCCCGACTGCACGCCGCCCAAACGCAGCCGGCGCTCATCGACAAGCTGGATACGGTAATTCCTGCCATCTACCAGGACCCGGTATTCGTCCTCCGAGATATCCACGTCCACCTCAAAAGAGCGGTTATCCACGATCAGGGAATAGTTAGTAAAGCCGGTCTTCTTGCCATCCACGAGAAATTCGTTCCCATCAACCGCGACGCGGTAAAGCGACTTGCCGACCTCCTCGATCCTGACGGTGTAGTTCCGTTCCCCAAGCTTGGCGATGAAAGCCATATCCTTTTAACCTTATTATTGTCTTCTGCCTTCTGCCTTCTTCATACTTTTCGTCCCCTCCCGGAGGATACCGGGACCGACCGAAGCGAGACTCTTCTCCCCGCCTCGCGCCAGTTAGATTTCTCCGCCGCCCCTTTTTCCAGGAGCCGAAGGGCCCGTTCCTGCTCACGCTGCAAGGCGGCAATCGCCGCAGAGGCCAGGGCGATATCCTTGTGCGGGTAAAGCTCCCCCTTGCGCAAGAAGCGGTACTCATCATCAATGAACGCGGTGTTGAAATCTCCCGTCATGAAGCGCGGGTGGCGCAGGATCCATTGGTGGAAAGGGATGTTTGTTTTGATTCCCCGGACCTGGTATTCGCGCAGCGCCCGGCGCATGCGCAGGATCGCCTCGACGCGGTTTTCGCCCCAGATAATGAGCTTGGCTATCATCGGGTCATAGTAAATCGGGACCTCGGCCCCTTCATAGACGCCGCAATCGTTCCTCACCCCCACTCCCTCAGGCAGCCGGAGCCCCTCAATCTTTCCCGGACAGGGCATGAAGTCGTTCTCCGGGTCTTCCGCATAGATGCGGCACTCAATGGCGTGGCCCGTGGGACTGATGTGGCGCTGGCGCCAGGGAAGATAGGCTCCAGCGGCAACTTCGATCTGGGCCTTGACCAGATCGATGCCCACAACCCTCTCGGTCACAGCGTGCTCGACCTGGAGGCGGGTGTTCATCTCCAAAAAGTAAAAGTTCTTGGCCCGATCGAGAAGGAACTCCAATGTCCCGACCCCGACGTAGCGCACTGCGCGGGCGCCCTGGATGGCAATCCTGCCGATCTGGCGGCGCAACTTATAATCCAGGGCCGGGCCGGGACACTCTTCGATGATTTTCTGGTGGCGCCGCTGGATAGAACATTCGCGGTCGTAGAGGTGCACGACCTTGCCATACTGATCGGCAAGGATCTGGACCTCCACGTGGCGCGGCCGCTCAACATATCTCTCGATGTAAAGCCGGGAGTCGCCAAACGAAGAGGCCGCCTCGGAGCGGACCGCCCGGTAAGCTGAAGGGATTTCTCTCGGAGAGCGGACCAGCCTCAACCCTTTGCCTCCGCCGCCGGCAACCGCCTTCAGCATAAAAGGATAACCGATGGTCGCGGCCACCCGTGTTACTTCCTCCTCAGAGTTCAGAACCCCGTCCGAGCCTGGGACTACTGGAATTCCCACCGCCTTCATGATCGCCCGAGCCCGCACTTTGTCTCCCATCTGCTCAATGACCTCGGGCGAAGGTCCGATGAAGACGATGCCGCTCTCTTGACACCTGCGGGCGAACTCGCCGTTCTCCGCCAGAAAGCCGTACCCCGGATGGATCGCCTCAGCGCGGGTTTTCTTGGCGACATCAATGATCCGATCTATGGCCAGGTAACTCTGGACGGATGGCGGCGGGCCGATGGGATAGGCGTAGTCAGCGTACTTGACATGGAGGGCATCACGGTCGGCCTCGGAATAGACCGCCACGCTCTCTATGTCCAGATCCTGGCAGACACGGATAATCCGGACCGCAATCTCTCCCCGATTGGCAATTAAGATGCGCTTAAACATACAAAAGCAGGCAATAGGCAACAGGCGAGAGGCGTGAGTCAGATACTGTTGCCTGTTGCCTTCCGCCTGTCGCCTTCTTATAGCGGTATATTCCCATGCTTCTTTGGCGGGTTTTGCTCTCTTTTGTTCTTTAACATTTCGAGCGAGCGGATCAATGTGGGACGGGTCTCCTCCGGATAGATCACCGCGTCCACGTAGCCAAGCTCGGCAATCTTAAAAGGATTGGCGAAGGCCTCGCGGTAGTTTGCCACCAGCTCTTCTCTGACCTTGGCCGGATCCTCAGCCTTTTCCAATGCCTCACGAAAAACGATATTGATCGCCCCTTCGGGTCCCATGACCGCGATCTCGCCGGTGGGATAGACCAGATTGATATCCCCCCTCAGGTGCTTGCTCGACATCACGATGTAGCCCCCGCCGTAGGCCTTGCGCGTGATC
>JACPSE010000042.1 GCA_016193465.1 Deltaproteobacteria bacterium | reverse complement strand
GTTGGGCAAGTACGGTTTGATGAGGGGGGACAGGACGACTTTCTATGGACAACCCTAAACGGGCACGAAGCTGGAAACGGCGGATACAGCCAAGGGTTAACCTAAGGATCGTTAAGCCTGTCCTCTACTCTACCCGGAAATACTCTCGTGCTACCCAATGATGTCCGTTGGCAGGATATAACGGAGCAAAACTCGGCGCTGGTAGGTGAACGCGGTTGCGCGTCGCAGCAACCAGAGAAAGGTCAGATGCTCTTGTCCTGAAGTGTTTGGTCGATCTCTTTGACATCCTCGGCTGTGAGCTTCCAATCCACTGCCCGAAGATTCGCGGTGATCTGTTCTGGCTTCGAAGCACCGGCAATCACCGTTGAGACAACCCGATTCGCAAGGAGCCACGCGATGGCCAATTCCCCGACGGAATGGCCTCTTTCCCCGGCGAAGCGCTCCAGCCGCGCCAGGATAGAGAAGTTCTTCTCATTGAAGAGCCGCTGGTGCCTGGGTGAGGCGGCAAACCGGGTTCCTTTAGGAATGGCTTCACCCTGACGGTACTTTCCCGTCAGAAACCCGGCGGCAAGAGGATAGTAGGGGATAATTCCAAGATTGTAACGCCGGCAAAAGGGCAGCAGCTCCTTCTCAATCTCCCGCTGCAATAAGTTGTACTGCGGCTGGACTGAAACAAAGGAGTTCATGTTGAGGGTTCGTGCCGTCCATACTGCCTCGCAGACTTTCCAGGCTGCAAACACCGAGCAACCGATATATCGTACCTTTCCCTGACGGATTAGATCATCGAGGGTCCGCACCGTCTCCTCGATAGGCGTCTCAGGATCCGAGACGTGCATTTGGTAAAGATCAATATAATCCGTGTCGAGCCGCCGCAGGCTTCCCTCAACCTGCTCCATAATGTGGTTGCGCGACCCGCCAGCGTCGTTGGGCCCGCTTCCCATCGCGCGCGCGAACTTGGTGGCAATCAACGCTTCCCTGCGCTTATTTCTTAGGGCCTTCCCAATCCATTCCTCAGAGCGGCCATCGCCGTATCGGTTAGCTGTGTCGAGAAAGTTAATTCCCAGTTCCAAAGCAGCGTGGATAACGCGAACACTTCCCTGCTCATCCAAACGCTCGCCAAAATTATTTGTCCCAAGTCCCAGCGCCGAGACTTTGAGCCCTGAATTTCCTAAGCGGCGATACTCCATCAAAGTTCTCCTTTATTCCGGACCTTATCGGTCTTGTTGTCCGGCGGCGACTCCCTGAACTTCCTGTACCTTTTCCGCAGGAGGTTTGATGTTTGTAAAAGTAAAGTAATACATGATGTCATGAGTAAATTGGATCACGCCTCCGACGTAGGAAGGGAACGACGTAGAGACGGCTGATATCAAGTAAGCAGCCGCGCTCGGTGCAAAAGAGGCAGGGAGCCTCAGAAAGCAGGTCAGGCCCACCTCGCCGCTTGTAACGCGGAGAGTATGGAATAACGACGTGTCATGCCAAAATGCAAAATGTCGAAGGCGTTCAAGTCGTTTAACGTTAGCCGTGAATGAAATTTGCGACCGGAGGTTACTCCAGGAAAAGAGAGCCGGTGTTAAAGTTTTTCTGTTTCATCTGCTCGATCAGTCCCTCCCTTTCCTTGCTCAATTGATTTACCTGATTTCTTAGGTCACTCAGCTCTTTTTGTGTCCCGGAATAGCCGGGGAGTGGAACTTCCACCCCGGGAGTGGTCGCCCCAGGCCGAAGCCCTGGTACCAACCCTGCATCCCTTAATCTTGTGGTGAGATCGTCTGTTCGTGCCCTAATGGCTTCCTCGGTATTGAGAAGGGTTGGCTCAGGACCGCTGCTTCCTCTGGTCGAGGTGGCAAAGCGATCCCTTGCCGCCTTGATTTGCTCCGTGAGCTGTTTCACTTTGCTCTGGAATTCTTTCTCCTCTTTGGCTTTCTCTTCGTCGGGACTAAGAACTTTCTCCTGGGTCTGGCCGGCCCCTGCGTCTTTTGCCTCCGCCTTGGCTTGTCCTGCGGGAACCTTGCCGGGCTCCAGCTTTGTTTCCTGGCCCGCCGGTACGCCCCTTGGGGCAGCTCTCTCTGTACCCAAGACCGACATGCCCCGAGACTCAGACTCTCCGGCCTTGAGAATGGATTGAACCTGCTCTCGGCCGATCCCGATCTCGCCGCCCAGGCCGGGAAATTTGATCATGCCGCCTTCTTCGCGATAGCTCTGGACAGTAATGCGGCGACCATTTTTCAGCACCAAGGTGTAGTCGGCAAAGAGGGATTCGGGAACGCTAAGGAACAAACCAAAGGCTAACGGCAGCAACCGCTTCAAGTTCTTCATGGATAATATAATACCACTTCAGATTTCACCAATGCAAACGGCGTCTCCCGCGTTTACAGCTCGCTGGAATCGTGTTATTTTTGGTGAGTCCTTTTACGCTTTTTATGAGCTGTGCTTTTCTGCGGAGTTTAGTCGCGCTTTCCCTTGCCGGGGTTTTTGGGTTTCCTTGTTATTCGTTGGCTTTGGAACCCAGCGTGCAGATCCATTCGCCCAAAAATGGTTCCCGCATTGTCCAGGATCAGGAGGGTGTCCTTGTCAGCGGCAAGGTCTCGACGCAGGCAGCCCGCACTCCCAATGTGGATATCTTCTTTGTCGTTGACGTGTCCGGAAGCACGGCCCATTATGCCGGGGTGGATCTGGGCGACGCCGCCGATTTGCCTCTTCCAGACAGTCCCTCAGGGTGGGGCAGGCCGCAGATAAGCGTCTTTGGCGGCGGATTTGGGATGAGCGGGCCGCCCATAAGGAATTTGCGGAACTCCGTCCTGGCGGCCGAGATTGCAGCCACTCGCCGGTTTCTCTCCCAGCTCAACCCGCAAACAACTCGCGTCGGCTTAATTACCTTTAGTGAAGGTGCGAAGCTGCTCCAGCCCCTCACCCACGATTTTCAGCAGGTAAAACAGGCATTGGATGGAATCCTGATGGCAGGCCCCTATGGCGGGACGAATATGGTGGAAGGGATTCGGCTGGCCATCAAGGAGCTGGCGGGGTTGGGGCTGAGCGAGCGAAGAGATGACGCGGTCAGAGTCCAATTCCTGCTAACCGACGGCTTCCCTACCTTGCCCATTGGCGGCGGCAAGCGGGTCACGCAGGAGGATACCAGTTTGTCAGTGAATGCCGCCCGCATATCCGGAAAAGCGGGAATCAAGGTCCATGTTTTTGCCTTAGGTGAAGAGGCCCTTTCCTACCCGACGGCCGCGGTCGGAATCGCCAGAGAAAGTGGCGGGGTATTTACGCCGGTCGTCAGACCGGCAGATATCCTGAGCGTTTTGGAGAACGTCTCTGTGGTGGGAGTGGACTATGTCGAGGTGGTCAATCTAACGACCGGCCAGAAGGCCTCCCAGCTCCGTCTGGCCGCCGATGGTTTTTTCTCTGCTGCTGTTCCTATGACCGAGGGGCTCAATCGGATTCAGGTCTTGGCCCGCGCCAGTGACGGGGTCACCGGACGAGACTCTATCTCGGTCTATTATCAGCGGGGAGATCAGCGCTCTCTGGAGCTAGAGGTATTTCTGGAAAAGGAAAAGAGTCTCAAGCTGGAAGTGGAGCGGCTGGGCAGGGACAGAGAGGAGATCCGAAAGGAGGTCGAGCGCAGCCGGGAGAATAGCCTCAGGCGGTCGCAGGAGCCTCCTCCAAAGAGCGAGGGCCCACCCAGGTAAGTTTTTCAACGGCCCTTTTTGTCTACCTCAGCCGCTATCGCAATTTCGGATGCCCCTGCCTTCTTTACAATAGACAGCACTTTCACGGCTTCTCCCAGTAGGACTTCTCGATCACCGCGCAAAATCACGATCTTCTCGGGGCTGGTATTGAGCACGTCGCGCAAGGAGTTTTCCAGATTGTTCTCGTTTACTTTTTTCTGGTTGACATATATTTCATGCTTTGGGGTGATCGTTACGGTAGTTCCCCTGGGTTCCGACTGGGTTTTCACGGCAGATGGGAGATTCACCCGGCCGCCGGATTCCACAATCGCGGAGCTGGTGATCATAAAGATGATGAGCAGGACCAGAAAGATGTCGGTCAAGGGCGTGATGTTGATCTCCGCCACAATGTCGGAGTTGTCTTCGCGTGCGAGAGGCGTGAGGGCCATATATTCTCCTTACTGGTTTATCTTCTGAAGGATCTTCGCGACCTGGATGCGAAACAGGCCGTTCAAGTTCCCGATGCGGGTTTGGAAGTAGTTGTAAAAGATTAAGGCAATAATAGCCACTCCCAATCCCAAGGCCGTGGCCACGAGGGCCTCCGAGATCCCCGCGGCCACGACGCTAAAACCGCCGGTTCCTACGATGGCCATGCTTTCAAAAGACTTGATGATCCCTATGACGGTCCCGAGCAAACCGATAAAGGGAGCGCTGCTGGCGACGGTTCCCAGGATCCAGAGGTGCTTGCGCATTTTTTGCGCCTCCTCAAACATGGCTTCAGCGGCGAGCACGCTGACCGTCTCAAAGTTTCCCGCTGCATATCTCGAAATGACGTTCATAAATATCCGCGCGCCTGGACACTGGGAATTCTGCCTGCACATGGCAAGGGCCAAATCTTTTTGTCCTTTACTGATGGGATCCATGATCGACTCGCTGAGGCGCAAAGTTATGGCGCCAATGTTTCTCAGCGACCAGAACCGTTCGAGGATGACCGCGACACTGACCACGGACATGACGATGAGCGGATAGGTGGCGATGGCCCCTTTGTGGATAATGTCGAGGAGGTTCAAACCTTGTTGCATAGGGGTATCCTTTCAAATATCTACGGAGATTACCTGATGGTAATATTTAATCAACAGATGCAGGGCCAGGAAGTTCATCAGCCAAGGGCTTGGGGTTTAGCCCCTGATGCGGATGTCCACCGTGAAGCGAATGATGAGCGATTCGCCCGCCAAATCTTTCAAGCTTTCTGGAATGGGTGGAAATGGGGAGGCCTTTTTCATCGCCTCCAGGGCACTGCCGTTGATTCTTGGATCGGTGGAGTCCAACACCTCTACTTGGTTGAGCTTCCCCGCCCTGTCCAGGGTAAAGCGGACAATGACTTTCTGCACACCGGCGACGCCGTCGGGATATTTCCAAACGGAAAAAACCCGTTTTTCGATCCATTTGAGATACTGGTTATAGTCCCCGCTCAACGTCCCTCTCAGTCCCGAGTTGCTGCCTCCTCCGCTGCCAGTGCCTGTCCCGCCTCCTAGGATTCCCCTTCCTTCTCTCGTTCCTCCTGGCGCGCCATAGGGGCCAGTGCCGCTACCCGTTCCTTTCAGTGTTCCGGGGATCTGGGTGCCTTCGCTCAGCGCCCGTATTCCTTCTCCATCACCTTTACCTTTCATGGCCGCCAGGCCTCTTTGATTGGCGTCCGGGCTGGCAGCCGGGGCCAAGTTCGAGGCGGTATCCTTGGTTGGAAGCTGGACCAAAGAGTCCGGCGAGATCTCTTTTGCGGCGAGGGGCCGCGGCCCTGCCGTCCCAGCCAGAAGTTTAGGCTGCGGCAGGGCAGGGAGAGGATCAGAAGCCGGTGAGGCTTCTTTGCTGGGGATGGAGCTTTCGACCGATCCCGAATCGACCTTCCCTGACTGTTGCCGGGGTGGTTCGGGAAAACCGTATTTAGGCAGGGCACGGGGACCACCGGGACCCCGCTCAGGGCCTATGCTTTTATCTTTGGATGTTCCCGCTCCCAGATCTATCAGGTTGATCGGAATGGAAACCACCGCTTCATCCGGATTCACAGCCAAGGCCAGCGTCCCCACGAGATAAAAAATGAGAACGTGCAGGGCCAGGGAGAGGGGTAAAAAAGGGTTCTTGGCTAGGGAATATAGCGCCAGTTCGCCCCAACTCTCTGTTGCTTCGTGGGCCATCTAGCCTCCAAGCTGGCGGATTGTCTGTGGATCTGGAGGGGGGGTAGGAATCTTCTCCTCTTTGGAGAGTATCTCTAGCCCCGCCGCGCTCACGTCCCGTCTCGTCAGCCGACCCGCTTCGTAGTAGGACCACAGATCCACCGCGCCGTCCCCATTAAGGTCCCTTTCTTCTTTTAAGACCACTTCGCCCTCTTTGGCGGTATCATAGTAGATCCAAAGGTCCATCTTGCCGTCATGGTTGAGATCTTTTTCCACTCTGGCCAGCCGCCCGTCCTGGTAAATGGCGCGGTAGCTCGGCTGTCCGTCACCATGTTCATCTCGTTCTTCCCTGGTCAGCTTGTCGTTCTCGTAGTAATAGATGATGTCGGGCCTTCCGTTTCCTTTGGCATCCACCTCGCGCCGGACCAGCTTGCCATCTTTGAAATAGCTCCAGGTGTTGACCTTGCCGTCCCCGTTGGTAGCCTCCTCCTGCCGGATGATCTCCCCCGGCTTGAGCGGATTATAGTAGATCCATAAGTCAGGAATTCCGTCCCCGTTGATGTCCCTGACTTCCACGTTTTTAAAAGGGCTGCCGGTTGTGCGGGGAGAGATCTCTTTTTTTGGCAGGGAGGCCAATGGGCCTAACGCTTCTTTTCCGCTATCCGCCTTGCTCTCGGGTTTTGTCTCGACTTTTCTTTCCTGCGATTCCCTTTGGGCAATTTGGGGCGCTTCTCTGTTCTTCGTTTCTACAGGGGCTGGCGCCTGTCCTAGTTGAGCTTCGAGCTCCCTTTGACGCTCTATCTCACGCTCGATCTGCGCCTCCAACTCCTTATCTTTTGCCTGCTCTGACTGGATTTGCGCGTTGATCTGCTCGTAGTAGGCATCAGCAGTGGCAAATCCATAGAATGCCCCGAGAAGCAACCCCGCGGCAGCCCCATAGGGGCCGGCGATGGAGCCTCCCATCGCCACACCGTCCATCATTCTTTCCCAGACATACTGGCCGCGTTGGGATGTTTTTGCCTGGGGCTGGGGGTAGCCGGCGGGTGGGGGAGGGCTGGCCGAGGGGGCCGCCGAAGGAATAGGTGGAGACACAGGCGGGCTCGCCGGCGGGTAAGGAGCGGACGCCGGAGGGTATTGCATAGGCACAGGGTCACAGCCTGCCACGAAAAGAGAAAAAAGTAACGCCGGCCCAAGCCTGCCCATAGTCACGGCCCGTTTGCCTCCTGCCCTTTTTCTGCCCGATTCGCCATCTTGCTCTGCACAGGCCCCACCGCAGCAACCCCGCCGCGCATCTCCTCCTGAATCGAGGTAAAGGGTTGCGCGGGGCTCTCCGGCTCTGCCTCGCCTACTCGCTCCTGTTTTACCACTTGATCGTCTTGAAAAAAATAGCGGACATCGAGCTTCCCATTGGAGTTGAGATCCTCCTCTTGGACTGCCCGTTTTCCCTCTTTGAAAGTCACCCAGACATCGACTCGCCGGTCCTTGTTCGTGTCCGCCTCCTGCCGCCACACCTGGCCGTTTTCGGCGTAGAATATTCTAAGGTCGAAGTCGCCGTCTCCGTTGGTATCCCTTTCTTCTCGGATGAGCCTATCATCTTTAAAGACGTAGAGGGTATCGAATTTTCCCTCTCCCTTTGTGTCTGCCAACCGTTTAAACAGCCTCGCATGAGAAAAAAACTCGATCAAGTCGACCCGGCCCGTGCCGCGGGAGTCCTCTTCCCTCCGAACCAACTCCTCCCCCTGGAAATAGAGGGTCCGGTCTACCTTCCCGTCTCCGTTGAGCTCCTCTTCCTGCTTGACCAGCCGTCCCTCTTGGTAGTAACCCCAGAGATCTATCCTTCCTGTGTGCTTGCGGTCTATCTCCTTCCTGACCAATTGGCCGTTTTGGAAGTAGGAGAGGGTATCCATTTTACCGTCGCCATTGGTATCTTCTTCCACGCGGCTGATTTTGCCGTCTTGAAAGTAAACGATGCGGTCAACGCGCCCAGCGAAATTTCGGTCTTCCTCGCTTCGTAGGGGCTGGTTGTGCTCGTAGAATGCCCAGACATCAGCCTTCCCGTCTCCGTTGGTGTCCTGTTCCTTGTGTTCCATCTCTCCGTTTGAATCAAAAGAATACCACAGGTCGACCCGGCCGTTCCGTTTACTGGAAACCTCCTGTCGTTTTAGCTTTCCTTTCCCGTAATAGGCCCACAGATCCGGCTTGCCATCGAAGTCCTCGTCCTGTTCTATACGCTCGATATTGCCCTCACTATCGTAGAATATCCAACGGTCCATCTTGCCGTCGCCGTTGGAGTCTCTCTCCTGGCGAGCCACATCGCCCTTCTCGTCGTAAAAGAAGCGGGCCGCCACCTGGGCGCCAGCAGCGCTGTATCCGAGCAATGCTGCCAGCAGCGTAAGGAGAAAAAAGATTCTTAGCGTTTCTTCCTTGGTCACGCGAGCCAACTGCGGATGGGGTGCTGGGGGGGGTAAAGAGTTCCTCCCCGTTTTTTCTACCCCCGCACTGCGGGGTTGTCAATATGGCCGCTGTTTTTGACTTGCTGAAGCAGACAGTGTAGGGTGAAATCTCATCTGAGATCTGCCTCGATGCCGTGGAGCAATTTGGTCTTCTAGGCGACCGCTGGGCGGATGGAAAGAGGGAAGATGGAATTTATCTGGGAGTGGTTCCATCAGATTTATGATGTGGAGTCTCTGGTCCGCTTTGGCGGTTTGGCGGCACTGACGGCAATTGTTTTTACTGAGACCGGTCTTCTCGTAGGCTTTTTTCTTCCCGGTGATTCTCTATTGGTGACCGCAGGGATTTTCGCGGCCGCGGGAGATCTTGACTTATGGACGCTGAATATCGTTCTCAGCCTGGCCGCTATCCTCGGCGACACGGTTGGCTACGGCATCGGGTTCAAGACCGGGCCTATGATTTTTACCCGTGAAAACTCGCTCTTCTTCAACCGCAAACATCTCATTACTGCCAAGGAATTTTATGATCAGTACGGTGGATTCACCATCTTTATTGCCCGCTTTATTCCCATCTTAAGAACCTTCGCGCCGGTGGTAGCTGGGGTGGGAAACATGGGGTACAGCCGCTTCATCGCGTACAACGTTTTTGGCGGCATCTTCTGGGTCCTCAGCATGACCCTTGCCGGCTACTTTCTCGGCAGGATGGTTCCCAACATCCAGGAGCAGATCCATCTCGTCATTGCCATTGTGATCTTCCTCTCGCTTCTTCCAGGACTCGCCAAGCTCGCCAGGGAGAAATGGAAGGCTCGCAGTAGCGTCGGATAGGCCACGGAGATTCTATTCCATCCTTTCGTCACTGGAGAAAACTTGGAAGTTTGGGGTATTGCGGTCATCTTGGGGATTGTTGAGGGACTGACAGAATTCATCCCGGTTTCCTCAACCGGACATCTGATCATAGCGGGTAACCTTCTCGGCTTCGCGGGCGACAAGGCCGCCACGTTCGAAGTCGCCATCCAGCTTGGCGCCATCTTGTCTGTCTTGGTGCTTTACCGAGGCAGGTTTTGGGGCCTGCTTCCCGGCGCGGAAGGCCCTGTCCCCGGCTCAGCCTTGAAAGGCTGGCCTGGTCTTTGGCGCATCGCTTTGGCCACAGTTCCCGCCCTGGTTGCGGGCTATTTTGGCCACAGGTTCGTCAAGACCCACCTCTTCACCCCTGTGTCTGTGAGCTGGGCTCTGGCGGTAGGGGGCATCGGAATCCTGTTTGCGGAAAGGCTTATCTCTCGGCGCCACGCTGGCTCGCTAGACGAGCTGACTTTGGGGCAGGCCCTCGGCATAGGTCTTTTTCAAACGCTTGCCTTGTGGCCAGGAGTTTCCCGTTCTGGGGCGACCATCATCGGTGGACTCCTTGTCGGGCTTGAACGGAAAGGAGCCGCTGAGTTTTCGTTCCTGATTGCAGTGCCGATCATGCTCGCCGCTACTGGCTTTGAGATCTTGCAAATGAGAGGCAGTTATACTACCGACGAGGTAGCCCAGTTTGCCGTAGGATTTGTTGTTTCCTTTTTAGTGGCTCTAATGGCCGTCGCGACCTTCATCCGTATTCTTAGCCGCTGGAGCCTGGCGCCGTTTGCCTGGTATCGAATAGTGGCCGCGCCAGCGTTCTATCTGCTCACCGGCAGCCTCAGTTTCTAACCAGGAGCCCGAAAGTCCCCTTTTGATGACCAGTTTCTGCCAGAGAATGGGCAATAGCGGAAGTTAAACCTCGCACAAAAAGCTGGCCGGGCAGGGAAAAAATCCTGCCCGACCGAATGGGTTAGAACTCGATAGCGTTTGAGAATTCAGGAGAAGAACTACTTCTTTTCTTCTTTCTTCTCTTCTTTCTTGGCAGCCTTCTTGGCCTTTTTCTCTTCCTTCTTTTCTCCTTTCTTCTCCTCTTTCATCGCGCCCGCAGCACTAGGCGGTGCAGCCTCTTCCTTCTTCTTAGCAGCCTTCTTAGCCTTCTTCTCCTTCTTCTCCTCCTTTTTCTCCTCCTTCTTCTCTTGGGCCCTCGCCGGAGACGAAATCATCGGAGAAAAGACCAAGGCGGATCCAATCAGGACTGCCACTAACCACAGAAACCACCTGCTTTTCATAACTACCCTCCTTTCCTTCACCCCTCTCCCTAATTTGAATTTACCTCCCCTTCTTTACACGCCAATCGGGGGAAATCGGCTGAAGATGAGGCATTTTTATCTTGAACTTTTAGTAAAAGCCCAGTCACTTGTCAAGCTCTAAAATGAGGGGGTTGGTTTGGCCTTAGACCTTGCCAGGGCAAGAAGGTCTCCCATAGGAAGCCTGGAAACGAGGATGCAAATCACCGTCCCTTCACGGTGCATAACGCCATTGACTCCGTCGCGGGAGAAGGTATAAAAGCCGACTCTCTTCTCCGGGTCAACGAAGAGGCTGGCATCGGCAGGGAGATCCCTTTCTGTGCCGAGGAAGGTGTAACAGATGAGGGCAGGGGCGGTCCCCTCGTAAAGGACGACGAGGATTTTTCGACCGCCAATCTCCTGCACCGTTCCCCCGACTGGCCGAAGACCCATCATCGACAAATCATATCCCATGGGGGCGAACCGTCCCTCAACAGACCGGAGCAATTGCTCTTTGAGCTTTTCCTCGCTTTCCTCCTTTATGTAGGCAAGGGTCCCCTGTAGGATTTTTTGGTGGCTCTCCAATGCGAACAGAGAAATAGACTGTTTCTTCGGCTGCATCAGATGGATGATCGGAAGAGTCAGGAGAAGCAGGAGGGCAAAAACAAAAGCAGGGCGAAAAGCTAATCGGGCGGGCCAGAGTAGCCGCTCCCATTTTTTGGGCGCTTCTTCTTGCTCAGCAGTGGGGTGTAGGCCCGATAAGATTTTCTCTCTGAGTGCAGCGGGCACGGCCATGCCCGCCGCAGCCATGCGTATCTCTCTCTTTAGGGCCTGCTCCTGCCGGTGGGCAGACTGGCATGTCGCACACTCCTGGAGATGGCTTTCTATAGAGGCCCGCTCCAAAGCGGACAGCTCGTTATCAACCAGCGCTGTGATTAGCTCTTGTGCTTCTGTGCACTTCATTTTTCCGCTTGTCCCTTTTCTGAGACGCCTATGTATTCCTTAAGCTCTTTGTACAACAGTCTCCTCCCACGCGAGAGCCGCGAACGCACCGTGCCCACCGGACAAGCAAGGATCTCAGCAGCCTCAGCGTAGGAGAAGTCTCCCATATCTACCAAGAGAATCGGCGCACGAAACTCCTCAGGGATTTTGCGCAAGGCGGCGCTAATTTTGGCGCTTTGCTCCTTAAGCAAAATTTGGCTCTCCGGTCCGGGATTGTCTGTAGGCACTCTCTCCCAGTAATCCGAACCTTCGTCACCCTCGCCGGCCTTGTCCTCCGCCAGAACCCACCTTTTTTTCTTTTGGAAATGGTCGAAAAAAAAATTGTAGAGGATCTTCGTCAGCCAGGCCTTCATGTTGGTTCCGGGCGCGAACTGCTTATAGGCGCCGAGCGCCCGAACGTAGGTCTCTTGCACGATGTCCTGGGCCTCTTCCTCTTTTTTTACCAGGTGAAAGGCCATCCGATAGAGGTGGTCTATGTAAGTCATGGCCTCCTGGGAAAACTGTTCTTTCTCCCCAGACTGAGCTTTACCCTCCCGAACCACGTGGCCATTCTAGCGGAGAGAAAAGCCGGTGTCCAACTATCAATGAACACATAAATAAAACAGCTTTCCTATGTTCAAAGTTCCCGAAGATCGCTAAATTTTGCTAAGAGACAAAGCCTAAGCATCGAAAACGATCGGAGGGACAGATGCCAAAGATGACCTGCGCATGGCCATCACCTCCCCCAGGCGGTTTAGGTGAACCCCCCAAAGGATTACTTCCCGATAGCGGCGATAATCTTCTCGAAGATGGGATCGAGTTCGGCAGCGAGTCGGTCCAGCTCGGGCTGGTGGTAGGGCCTGAAGATCACGGAGGGCTTCACGTAGCGAAGGGTCGCCGTTCCGTCCTCGTTCTCGGTGAGGTAGAGACGGATGGGCGCCTCGAACCCCGCCTCCGTGCTGACCGCCAGCATCCTAATGGCAAAGTCAGGCCGGAAGACCATCAGGACTTGGTTCCCCTTGATACGCACCCCACGGGAGGCCGCGCCGGCTTGGGCGTTGGCGTGGCACACGAGGCCCATGCCGTTAGCTGCAATGGCCGCCTTGAGCGCCTCAGCGACCTCGGCGAAGGGGCGTCTGGCCGCGACGGTGGTCACCTCACCGCGCGAGGGGTGCTTGGCCGTTGCCGGGGTGGTCATCCCGGCGAGCGCGACGACGATCAGGGGCAGGATAGCGGCTTTGCGGAATCGCATAGGACCTCCTTTTAACTTCTCTCCTTCTTCAGCTCTTCCCTGATCTTGTCAGCCATTTTCTGCGGTGAGGTTTTGAACCCAAACACATCCACAAAACTCCCATTGGAACCCATCAGGTAGATAAACGAGGTGTGGTCTACCTTGTAGTGCGACGGATAGCTGACCTTACCGGCGGTCTTCAAAGGGACCTTTGCATAATACGCGTTGTATGCCTTAGTCACGGATCGGATCTGCTGCGGTGTTCCCGTGAGGCCGATGATGGCGGGGTGAAAAGCTTTTACGTAAGAGGCGAGCACTTCTGGCGTATCCCGCTCCGAGTCAACCGTGATAAACAAGGGACGAACGTATCGGGCGTCCTTACCGAGGCGCTTAAGCGTTGCAGAAACCTGCGCTAGGGTGAGCGGACAAACATCCGGACAATGCGTGTATCCGAAGGATACGAGCAGGAACGAGCCCCGGAAATCCTTGTCGGTGACCGTCCGGCCTTTGTGATCGACAAGGGTAAATGGCCCGCCAGGAAGCGTCCCGGCAGGAATATCCTGCTCGTTGCTGACCTTGTTTTCGTGTTTGTGGTCGGCGGCGCTGGAATGCCGGTTGAATGCCGGGAAGTAGGCGACTGCGATCACGGCGCTGAGAATAATCAGGCTTTTACCTCCGCCGAGACTTTTTGCAATCTTCTCCAACTTCGATGACTTCCCTTAGTGACAATAATTATTGCTCCGCGCCATCGTGGCGTCTGAAGGTTCGTGGCCAACGCCTGAGATCATCGACGTGAGTTTACGCTCGCGCGTATCGATCACAGCCACCCGGTTCGACCCTCTGAGTGCCACGTACAGTTTTTTCCCGTCGGGCGTGACCACCCCCGGCCCCGGCCCGCTCAACAAGGGAATCTCCCCGACCTTCTTGAGTTTCATGAGATCGAGAACGACCGCCTTGTTTTCGCTTCTGCTGATAATGAAGGCGACCGATTCAAACCAGCCGGTGTTAATCGCGGTGATGTCAGCGGCCCCAGGCAAGGTGGCGACGACCTCAAGCGCGCCCGTATCAATGACAGAGATCGTGCGATCCCTATTGTTGGCCACCATCATCAACCGCCCGTCCGCCGTGCCCCATGGACGAGAGGGGTCCCGACCAACCGCCAGGGTCTTTGTTTTCCTTTCCTCGGTCAAATCTATGACGGCCAGATCGCGCCCTCCTCTGAGAGCGCAAAAACCTAAGCGCCCGTTCGGAGTATGGGTCAGTTCCGAGATCCCGTACGAGCGGTTTGCCTGGTCGCCCTTCGTCGCGGCCTGAGCCGGATCTGCAACTGCAATCTCTCCGATCACCTTGCCTTGCGCGAGAGCGATGGTGGAAACCTTTCCCGTGCCGCGGTCCGCAATGTACAGGGAGTCATTACTGAATGTCAGGCCATAGGGTTCCTTGAAACCATCGACCTGCGCGAGTTGACTTTGACGTTGCAGCGACAGGACCGACACCGAGCCGGCGGTCATGTCGCGCGCGGCTACAAGCCATCCCTCTGGGCTCAACACCATCCGCTCCGGTCTGATCGCAAGCATGATGACTTTCTCCGTCTCGCCGGTGTCAGGATTCACGATGGAGATGGATTTGTTGCCGACATGGCTCGCGATGAGCCGATGCGCGGCTTCCGAGACCAAGACCTGGTCGGGGGTGTGGCCCAACTTGAGTACGGTGACCACGCGGTCCGATCTGGTATCGATGACCGCGACTTCGGGTGTCGCTCTGCTCGGAACGAAGACGTACAGGTTGATATCTTCCAACCGCTTTTCGCCAGCGGGCCCCATCAACCACCCGAGGAGGGCGGCGGCCAGGAGCGTCATGAGGGAGAAAGCTTGGAGCTTTTTCATCGTCAGTTCCTTATGCGGTCGAAGATCTTCCAGCTATTTTCGTAGGTGATGTTGGGCAAAAAATGGCCATTGCGAGGAATGACCTCGAAATACACTCTTGTGCCGAACGTTTCGAGCGCGTCCTTCGTTTTCTGCATCCCCTCTTTCCAGTACTGATCGCCGTCGCCCACGAACATGGTGACATCGAGCCCCTTTATCCGTTTCAGGAGGGCGAAGTCCCGTTGTTCCTCGGGGAATCCCGCAAGCGCGATCACCGCGCGGAACATCTGCGGATTGCGGACTGCCACCCTGAAGGCGCTCACCGCGCCGTTGCTGTGTCCGGCTATGTGAAACCTTCTATCTTTGATCCGGTAAGCATCGAGGAAATGGCCGAGAAACTCGCGGATGAGATCCGCGCCATCCTCGAAAAATGGTTTTCCGGCCGGCGCCGCCGGACTGATGATGATGAAGCCTCTCTTGACCGCCTCGGTTTCCCAGAACCGCTCCAGCGTGGAGGCGACGCCATTGATAGACTGCCTGCCTCCCGGAAAGGCGAGGATGGCGGGGTATGCCTTGCCCTTTTGGAAATTCGCGGGAAG